>CAYTJA010000269.1:0-7471 GCA_964437835.1 uncultured Spirochaetales bacterium | reverse complement strand
TCGGAGCCCCGCGGGCGACGCGGCAGCGATCAGGCGGGTCGCTGAGGCGCGCGCACAGTAATCGGGCGAGGCCAGAAAGTCCAGAGTCGTTTCGGGCTTCGCTGGGCTGCTTGCGAGTCCCGGGGAGGCGCCGCGGGCGGGTTCAGCGGCACACCGGGGCCGGGGTCAACGGCACACCGCGAACGGGGTCAACGGGGATGTACGCTGCGGCACTCCACCCAGCGGTCCCGCGCGATCAGCGAGCGGTCCCGCACGCGCACCCGGCAGCCCTGATGGTCCTCGGAGACCTCGAGCAGCATGCCCTTGCCGGACCAGAAGTCCCCGGCTCGACCGTCCACGAAGACCGGAGTGCCCTTCGCCGGAATCAGGCAGCCCGAGCTCGACCCGAGCAGGAGCAGCAGCAGAGCGCTGAGCGCGCGGTGCCCTGAGGACCGGGAAGTACTCACCTTGGGGGGGATCGGTGCAGCCAGCGCAGAACTGAAGCCGAGTGCGCTTTTCTCAGGAGGTCGCTGAGCTCGGTGCTGCAGATGGGTGCGACCTGCTGAGAAATGCGGACGTTCGGCGTGGGCGGCACTCGCGCTCAGGGCCGGCGAACGGTGACCCGCCCCAGCCTCACCTCGTCGAGCGGCACGCGCGAGAACGCGAAGGGCAGATAGCCGGTGTGATGGCTGTAGAAGCCGGCACCGGCGTCACCGTTCTCGGTGCGCAGCGGCCAGCCGGACTCGGCCGTCCAGCTCCAGACCGCGCGGATCTCGTAGCGCGCGAGATTTCGCGCCACCTCGAGCTGCGAGACGTTGCGCGCCGAGACGACCCAGTCCCCGACTTCGAGCGCGGCGGGCCCGAGCGCAGTCGGAGCTACGGCCTCGAAACCCTCGGCCTCGAGATAGTGCTGGAGGCCCCACTGGCCGACGAACCAGCGCCGGCCAGGCTGGCCCGAAATTTCGCGCGCGATGCTGCGCGCGGCCTCGCGGTAGACGTTGGCCTGCAGCATCTCGGCCTGCGCGAGGCCGAGCGACAGCGCGAGCCCGAGCACGCCGCTGCCGATGCGCCAGGCGCGGGGCGGCCACAGCTGCGGATCCCGTGCCCACAAGAGCAACAGCGGCGGCGCGGCCAGCAGCGCATCGGCCGCATTCACGTGCCAGTTCAGGCAGGCGGAGAACACGCTGATGCCCGCGAGCCAGAGCCAGAGCCAGCGCGAGAGCGGATCGGCCTGACGCAGCGCGGCCTGCACGCGCAGCCACAGGAAGCTGCCCGCCGCGCAGCAGATCGCGCCTAGCACGGCGGCATCCGCAGCCAGGGGCAGACGCCGCGGCGGCTCCCCGGCCGGAAGCACGAGCCACACCGCCGCGGTTCCGAGCAGCAGGCAGGCCACCGCGAGCTCGCCGCCGGGGCTGCGGCCGGTCAGCGCGCGCAGCCAGACCCCGAGCGGAAACAACAGCGTGGCGCCCCAGTAGATCGGCAGCGAGGCCAGCTGGTTCGGGAGGGAGCCCGCGAGCCTCGCGGCGAAGACCACGTCTGCCGAGCCGAACAGATGGGGAGCGCCATAACGCAGCCAGGTGAAGAGACCCCAGGCGCTCCAGAGCGCGAACGGCGGCAGCAGCACGCGAGCCAGCGCGCGCCGCGGCTCGGCGCACAGCAGCAGCGCGCCCACTGCTAGCAGCGGTGCCGTCGACAGACCGACGTATTTCGTCAGCCCCGCGAGCGCTGCCGCCACGCCTGCGAGCCACTGCCAGCTCCCGCCGCCCTCCGCGCGGCCGCGCAGCAGCGCGTAGACGGCGAGCAGCTCGAAGGCCAGCACCGGCACGTCGAGCAGGAATGCGCCCGAGAGCAGCACGAAGGCGGGACTCGCGCAGAGCAGCGCCGCCGGCGCGAGGCCGGGCCCGGCCACGCGCCGCGCGATCCCGTGGAAGCAGAGCGCCGCGAGCAGCGCAAAGGGCAGCAGCGCCGCGTGCAGCACGGGTTCCGCTTCGACACCGGCCGCCAGCCACGCCGCGAGGTAGTACGAGACGAGCGGCGGATTGCGATTGAAGAGCGCCGCCTGCGCGGAGCTCGGGTCCCACAGCATCTCGAAGCCGAAGGGGTCGAGCGGAGCCTCGAGGATGCGCCTTGCCACCGCAAAGAAGACCGGACCGTCGAGCGAGACGGCCGCCCCGAGGAAGGGCAGCTGCGGCAGCAGGACGAGCGCCGAGAGCGCGAGCCACTCGCGCCGCGGGGCCGGGCCGAGCGCGCCGCCACATGACACACTCATGTGTCGGCCTCGAAAGCGCAGCGGCGGCGGAAGCTGTCGCGTGCGGCGAGCGCGAGACCCGAGCCAGAGAGGCGCAGCAGCGGCCGCCGCCCGACGCCCCACTCGAGGATCTCGCCGCTGCCGAGGCCATGCGGGTAGCGCCGCGGCGGCTCGCAGCGACAGCGCTGCACTGCGAGCCGGGCCGCGCGCAGCGCGTCGGGCGCAAGCCTTGCGGGTCCCGGGCCGGGAGCGGCCCGGCCGGCGGCGAGCAGATCGGCGCGATTCGACCAGGCGACGCACAGCTCCGGCTCGAGCGCGAGCGCGGCGTCGAAATCGCGCAGCGCCTCGGCGCGGCGCCCCTGCACGGCGCGCAGCGCGCCGCGGTTCGCGAGCAGCTCTGGCAGCTGCGCCAGTGCGAGCCCGCGTTCGAGCCACTCCGCGGCTTCCTCGACGCGGCCCGAGAGCGCCGCGGCGACGGCAACGCGCCCCGCGCGCAGCGGATCCGCGGCTGCCGCTCCCGCCAGTGCTGCCGCGCGCAGCGAGAGCACGCGCGCGCGCTCCGGACGCCCGCGCGCGAGCTCGACCGCAGCGAGGTTCTCGAGCCACGGCAACGGCATCGGCGCCTGCTCGGCGAGGCGCCCGTAGTAGGCGCCGGCCGCATCCCAGTCTTCGAAGTAGTACTGCGTGGCCGCGAGCGCGGGCGAATCGCCGCGCCATGCGAGTACAGTGCCCTCGCTAGTCGCGAGCGCGGCCAACAGACCCGGCACAGCGAGCGCGAGCGCGACCGCGCCAGCGCGCGCAGGCGCCGCCGGACGCGGGCCGAGCCAAGCCAACGCGCCGCGCGCCGAGCAGAGCGCGAAGGGCAGCGTCGCGCCGAGGAAGTAGATCGCCTTGAGCGCGGTCCAGCGCGGCAGCCAGTACGCGTGCAGCGCGTAGGCCACGAGATTCGCAGCGAAGAGCAGCGCGACCGGAACGCCGGTCGCGCGCCGGCGGCCGCGCCACAGATCGCGCAGCCAGAGCGCGGCGCCCTGCGCGGCCAGCGCGGTCGGCAGCAGCGCCGCCGCGAGCAGCCGGCGCCGCCACGCGAGCTCCTGCTCGCGGCGCACAGGCTCATCGATCAGCGACTCGCGATACAGGTCGCTCCACCAGCCCGCGTAGAGCGTGCCTGGAATCGAGTGCAAGAGCGCCGGAGCGAGTGGATCCGGCTGCGCGAAAAGACGCGGCGAGAGGCGCCAGAGATCCGAGATCGGCCGCTCCCCCGGGCCCTGGCGGCTCTCGGCCGCCCGCACCTCGGACACGTCGCTGCTCTTGCGAAAGGGGACGCCGAACTCGAGCCAGTTGCGGCCGTAGTAGGGCGACGCGAGCGCGAGCGCGACCGCGGCGATCCGCAGCGCGCGCTGCCACGCGCGGCAGGCCTGCGGCGACGCGCGCTCGCGCCGGTGCAGCAGCGGCAGCGACGCGAGGATCGCGAGCAGCGCGAGCAAGCCGCTCGCCGCCGCGAGCAGCGCGAGGCCGAGCAGTGCTCCGACTGCGAGGTCGCGCCCGAGCGTCGCCCTCGGCCTGCGCTCGCCCGCGACGAAGAGGCCGACCGCCGCGGTCGAGAGCAGCGTCTCGCTGAGCTTGTTGCCCGGCATCGGACTCACATAGAGCTGGACCGGCAGCAGTGCAGCCGTCGCGAATGCCACGAGCGCGAGCTCGCGGCGCGCGGGGAACGCGCGCCGCGCGAGCTGCGCCGCAATCGCCGCGATGCCGAGACTCGCGGCGCTGCCCCACAGTGCGAGGCCGCGCGCGAGCCATACGGCGTCACTGAACTGTGCGAGCAGGAATCCCAGCGCGTAGTGGAGCGGCGGATGGAAGTAGGACCAGCCCTGGTCCGCCCAGGGCAGAGCGCGATACAGCTCGAGAAACAGCGCGTACGCGACGTGGCCCCAGGCGTCGTAGCCCCAGAGCATCGGCCCCGCGAGCGCGTTCCAGAGCCGCACTCCAACCGCGACCGCGAGCACGGCGCTCCAGGCGAATCCCCACACAGCGCGGAGCCGCGCGCTGGGAGCTCCGGGGTCCCGCCTGCCTGCCCCGCTCGCGCCTGCCACGCTCCAAAGGGTATGGGATTCGCCCGGGAACCCGCCGCAGCGCAGCACCGCGCGCCGCTCCCCTGGTGCTGGTCCGCAGGGGGGCTGTGGGCGATGCTGTTTCGGGTGATGCGAAAGAGCACCTGGATTGCGATCGCAATCTCCGCTTCGCTGCTCGCCGCAACTGCGGTGTGGACGGCGCGGCTCGGGCTCGTCCCGACCCCGGCCGCGACCGCCGTGAGCGCTGGGCCCGCGGCCGCGACCCCGCCCTCCGCGACCGAGCTGATCCAGCTCCGAGAGCAGCTCGCGCGCGAGCGCGATGCGCGTCTCGCGCTCGAACTGCAGGTGGCGGAGCTGAGCGAGCAGCTCGGCGCGCTCGAGGGCAGCAGTCCCGCGACCGCGGGCTTCGACACCGCCAGCGCAGGGGAAGCGCCGCCCGAGGAGGTCGCCGCTCTGCAGGACGCCGTTGCCGTCCCTGCTTCGCCAGTCGATCCGGGGGCAGCGAACGCGGCGCCCGCGCCGAACAGCTTCGACGCACAGGCACTCGCGCGCCTCGGCCTGCCCGAGCACGAGATCGAGCGCCTGCGCACGGCCTGGGACGCGAAGGAGATGGAGGTGCTGTATCTGCGCGACCTCGCGCGCCGCGAGGGCTGGGCGCGCAAGCCGCGCTTCGCGCACCAGAGCCATCTGATCGAGCAGCGGCTGCGGGAGCAGCTCGGAGACGAGGACTACGACCGCGCTCTCTTCGCCTCCGGCCGCGAGAATCGCCCGCGCATCGAGCGCGTACTCACGGGTTCTCCGGCCGAGGCGGTGGGGCTGCAGCAGGGCGACGTCGTGGTGTCCTACAACGGCCAGCGCATGTTCACCCCGCAGGATCTGCCGAGGGCCGTCGTACACACGCCGCCCGGCACCGTGGTCACCTTGGACATCTTGCGCGACGGGCAGCCGGAGCGGCTGCGCGTCGGAGCCGGGCCGCTCGGCATCCACCTCGGCGCGACACGCCTCCCGCCGAGCCCCTAGCGAGGCGCGCCCTGCCCCGCTGCATCGCCGTCATCCCGACCTTCGACGAGGCGCTGAACCTCCCCGTGCTGCTGCCGCGCCTGCTCGCGCAGCCCGGGGAGCTCGAGGTGCTGATCGTCGACGACGAGTCGCCCGACGGCACGGGCGCGCTCGCGGAGGAGTGGGCTCGGCGCGAGCCACGCGTCCACGTGCTGCACCGTCCCCAGCGGATCGGTCTCGGCGCCGCGTATCGCGAGGGTCTCGCGTGGGCGCTCGAGCGCGGCGCGGAGCTGGTGCTGCAGATGGATGCCGATCTCTCGCACCCGCCCGAGAGCCTGCCCGAGTTCCTGCGTGAGATCGAGAGTTGCGATGTGGTGCTGGGCTCGCGCTACCTGGGCGGCATCACGGTCGTGAACTGGCCGATCGAGCGCATCCTGCTCAGCTATTTCGGCAACGCGTTCGTGCGCGCGGCGACGGGTCTGCCGATCCGCGATCTGACCGGCGGCTTCCGCATCATGCGTCGCGAAGCGCTGTTGCGCTCGGGCTTCGAGACGATCCGCTCCGAGGGCTACTCGTTCCAGATCGAGCTCAACTATCGCCTCGCGCGCAGCGGTGCCCGGATCCGCGAGATCCCGTTCTTCTTTCTCGACCGCACGCTCGGCGTGTCGAAGCTCACCTGGCGCGTCGGCTTCGAGACGCTCTGGATCTCGGTCTGGCTGCGCCTCGCGGACGCGCTCGGCCGGCTCGACCGGACGCCCCCTCGGTGAGCTCCCCGCTGCGCGTGCTGGTGCTGAACGAGCGCGACCCCGCCCATCCGCGCGCGGGCGGCGCGGAGGTCCACCTGGCCGAGCTCGCCCCGCGGCTGGCGGAACGTGGAATCGCGCTCACGCAGCTGGCCTGCCGCTTCGGCTCCGCGCCCGAGCGAGAGCGCGTCGGCGCGCTCGAGGTGCGGCGCGTCGCAGCGCTTCCGCTGTATTACCCGAGTGCCGCGTGGCACTGCGCGCGCGCGACCCGGCGCGGCGACTTCGACCTCGTGCTCGAGGTGCTCTGCAAGCTCCCGTTCTACTCGCCGCTCTACGCTGCGGTTCCGGTGCTCTGCGTGCTGCACCACTTCCTCGGGCGCACCGCCTTCCGCCAGGCGCGCTGGCCGATCGCGGCGGTAGTCGTCGCCGCCGAGACCGGCGTGGCGCACGCCTATCGCAGCCCGCGCTTCGTCGTCGGCTCCGAGAGCAGTCGCGAGGATCTGCTGCGCCGCGGCATCGCGGCCGCGCGGATCCGCGTGATCCCCTACGGGGCGCGGCGCGCGGCGAGCGGAGCTCCGGCCGCCGCGCGCGTGCGCCACCGCATCGTGTATCTCGGCCGCCTGGAGCCCTACAAACGGGTCGATGTGCTGCTCGCCGCGGTCGCCTCGCTGTTGGCGCGCTTTCCGTCGCTCGAGCTCGTGATCGCCGGCCGCGGGAGCGATCGCGCGCGCCTCGAGCGGGTCGCTGCCGGACTCCACCTCAGCGCCCACACCCGCTTCGCGGGCTTCGTGAGTGACACCGAGCGCGACGCGCTGCTCGCATCGGCGCGCGTCGCCGTGCAGCCCTCCGAGAAGGAGGGCTTCGGCCTGTCGGTGATCGAGGCCAACGCGCAGGGCGTGCCGGTCGTGGCCAGCGCGAGCCCCGGCCTGCGCGACGCCGTGCGCGACGGCGAGACCGGCTTCCTCGCGCCCGCGGGCGACGCCCCGCGCTTCGCCGAGCAGATCGCCGCGCTGCTCGCCGACGATGCACTGCACGCGCGCATGTCGGAGGCCGCACGCGGCTTCGCCGCGCGCTTCGACTGGGACGCGGCCGCGCAGTCCTTCGCCGAGGAGCTCGGCGCGCTCGCAGAACTGCGGGCGTGAGCGCGCCGCCGACCCCCGCTGCGGCGCCGACCCCGCGCGGCGCAGTTGCGAGCGCCGGCTTCGCCGCGGCGGTGCTCGTCGCCTGCGCGCTGCGCCTGAACAACGCGCTGCGTTATCCGCCGGACTGGGGCTTCGAGGCGAGCTTCAACTGGAACTACATCGTGCGCCTCGGCCGGGACTGGTCGCTTCCGGATCCCGAGGAGAGCTGGGCGACCTCGGACCCGCCGCTCTTCTTCTACGCCGCAGCCGCGCTGTTGCGCGCCTGCCGCGCGCTCGGAGACGTGAATGCCG
>CAYTJA010000268.1:0-4347 GCA_964437835.1 uncultured Spirochaetales bacterium | reverse complement strand
GGACGCAGCCTTGCAGCAGGCGCTGGCCAGTCCACGCGCGTGGGTGGTGCAGGGCTATCGCCCGGTGGCGGAGCTGGACTTCCCGGTGATCGGCGATGGCGGGGAGATGCAGGAGGCGGAGTACTTCTCGGTGCTGGGGTTGTTCCCGAGCTTCCAGCGGCTGGGGATCCTGGGGCGCGCGTCGCGACGGAAGGTGGTGAACGTCGCGCAGAAGGGCGGGATCGTGGCGGTGCTGCGGCTGCTCTGAAAAGCGGGCGGGATGGGTGTCAACTTGGTCTTGTTGCACATGCTGACTCAGCTCTGTGGCCTCAAGGGTCCCTCATCTCATTGGGACATCCTCGTCACAGACCGTGTCGCGTCTCACGCTCTTTGAGCCTGGCGTCTCACGATAGCTGAGACGTTTGGCGCGGCGATGCGAGGGCGCTGGGAAGTGGCCCGTGCATGGTCAGTCGAGTCTGCGAAAGCGCAGCTCCCCCCAAGACCCGCGAGGGATCACGCGGATCTCGTGGTCGATCTTGAGCAGGTCGACGCGCTCGTGGTGAAGCAGGCTGGCGTACTCGAGGAAGTTGCGAGCCGAGGTGAAGGCCAGCAGGAGCCGATAGGCGTGGCGCTTGACGATCAGATCGACGCGGACCTGGGGCGTGCACGCATCGAAGTCGGCGCAGCCCGAGCACCTGCGGTCCTGATGATCGATGGAGGTTTCTCCATCGAGCGAGCGGCAGAAAGGACGGCGGTCGCGGTAGAGGGTGCGCGCTCCGCCGAAGGCGAGGATGCGCGCCTCCGCGACCGGAGCTGGCTGCGGTTCGCCCGCGAGCGCGAGCCCGCGGGCGTGGACGGTGAGGTAGCGGGTGAGTGCGCGATGGAGGATCGCGCGCAACGGCTGGAGGTCGTCGTGTTGCATCGTCACCTCACGCGAGATCCCAGCGGTGGAGGATGTCCTCGACTTGCTCGGGCTCGATGCGACCTTTGGCGCTGTGCGCCGCGAAGATGCGCTTGCCCATCGGCAGCACGAGACCGGGCGACCCCTTGGCGCGCTCGAACAGCTTGGCGATGCCCTGCTCGCACAGCCGCTTGGTCGGCGCGGTCCCGAAGTGATGTTCGAGGAAAGCCGCGAGCTCGTCGAGCTGCAAGCCGGTGAGCTCCTCGCGCACCACGATCCGCCGCCAGAGCTGCGGATGAGTTTGCAGCTCCGCGCGCAAAGGCGGCAGCCCGACCAGCAGGATCTGCAAGCGGCCCGGGCCATCGAGGTTGCTCTCGGCGAGCGCGCGCGCCTCGGCCAGGGTCTCCTCCGGCAGCTCGTGCGCCTCGTCGAACCACAGGAGCCACCGCTGGCTCTCCTCGGCGAGTGTGCGCACGAGTCGATCGAGGGTCTCGCCGTGACAGGTGCTCGCGCGCAGCCGCAGGCTTCTTGCGAGCACGCGCACCAAGCCAGTCGCACCGAGCTTGCGAGCCTCGGAGAAGTAGAAGACGCGATAGCGGGCGCGGTCGAGATCGGCCCGCAGGGCGCGCAGCAGCATGGTCTTGCCGGTGCCGGTCTCGCCGGTGACGAGCGCGTAGGTCTCCTCCTGCTCGCATAGCGCGGCGCGGACCACGCCCTGGACCCGAACGAAGTCGCGATAGAGGAACGGGGCGCGATTCATGACCGGCCGCCTTTCCCATGCGCCTCGATCTGGCGCTCGAGGTCGGCGAGATAGACGCTCAGCGCACGACCCTTGCCGAGCGCTTTCTGGGTGCGCCCGCAGGCCAAGAGCCACGCGGTCCGCGGGAGCGGCCCGCGCTTCTTCCACAGCGCGAGCACCGCCTTGGCGTCGGCCTCGCTCGCGGGGACCCTGCGACCGAGCAGGTCTTGCAGCGAGGCGAAGACTTCGGGCAGGCCAAAGGCTGGTTCCGCGTTGGGGCGCGGCGTGCCACGCCAGAGATCCACGAGCTTTTGCAGCTGACCTTCGCCCCGCTTTTGTGGAAGAGCTTCGGCGATCTTCGGCAGCGGCTTGATCGCGAAGGCCTCGAGCTCGAGTTCGCGGCCATCGCGAGTGACGAGCACCGCGCGTGGGTGCAGCGGGTCGTATCGGCACTGCACCTCTTTGCCGGCATGGCCGAGCGGCACGACGAAGCGGCCATTGGGTAGCTGCACCTCCCCGGTCTTGGGATGGCTCTTGGCGACGCGCTCGACAAAGAACGCGCGCACGAGGTCGCTCTCGCTGATGCGGCGCGGTGAGACTTGTTGCGCGAGCCGTTGCTCTGGCGAGCAGCCCAGGACGCGATGGCGATGCCGCTGGTAGACCAGCGCGATCGTCGCGTCGAGGAGCTGCTGCAGGTGCTCGAGGTCGGAAACCTGCTGGGCTGCCAGCTCGGAGACGAACCAACGCCCGAGCGAGCGGTGGTAGGCCTCGATCTTGCCTTGGGCCGTGGGCTGCTTGGCGCGCACATGGTTGCGGTGCACTCCGCACGGAGCGAGCCCGGAACGGAACGTTTCGCTGTCGAACGCCGAGCCGCGGTCGAACTGCATGCGGTCGGGAAGTCCGTAGCGCTGCGCAGCCTTCTGGAAGACGGCGATCGTCGCAGCCGTGTCCTCGGACGCAGCGACGATGGCCGCGAGCACCGCACGGCTGAAGTCGTCCAGCACGGACAGCACGTGGACCGAGACGACCTCGCCACTCGTGAACCGGACCCGGAAGGGTCCCTTGCCGTCCATCTGCCAGCACTGGTGCGGACGCTCGGCTTCGTAGCGACCATAGAGCTTCTTGGCGGCACCGCGCAGTCGCTCCACGGCGCCGAAAGCGGGATGCGCGCGCAGATGCCGATCGAGCGTCGCGCGTGAGAGCGCGTAGTCGGCGAACTGGACGCGCAGGTAGGTCTCGATCTGGGTGAGCGTGCGCTTGGACTGCTCGAGCAGGAGTCCGATCGCGTAGTCGATGTGGGTCGCGCCGTCGTGGCGCGGCTTGCCGGCGTCGGCCCGCTGCCTGGGCAAGAGCCCCGGGTAGCCGTGTTTGCGGAAGGCGCGGACCCAGCGATGCAGGGTGCTGCGCGGAATGCGCCGGCGCGTGCCGTCAGGCCAGCGGACGGCAGTCCGCTTCCGCATCATCCGCCGCTGGGCGGCGGATGAGAGCGAGGCGTCGCAGAAGAAGGAGATCTGCTCGAATCGCCAGGTGGCGATCGCGTGCGGCTTGGGCCTGGTCTCGTCGGGTTTTTGATCCATGCCGGGCGAGCGTCCGTGTTGGCGGAATGCACGTGTCCAATCGGCGTGTGCGCGCGGACGGTTTGGAACGAAAGCGGGGACGAGAGACCGAAGCCGATCGCGATGCGGCGCCAGTCGCACAGCGGGACCTGCCGGTCGATCACGGGGATCGCCTGCGCGATTCGCAAGAGGATCGCAAGTGCGAGCAGGCGCTCGCGTCTCGGCTCGGAGCGGTGGCGACGCGGGTCGATCGCGGGCGGCTTGACGTCGGCGATCCCGGGCCAGCGCCTCTTGGTCTCACTGAGCAGCGCCGAGAACGGCTCTGCGGTCTCGCGACCTCGGCCCTGCGCATGCGCTCCGAGTCCTTCGGTCCACGCGTGCAACGTCGTGTGTTGGGGAGTGCGGTCGCCGAGCAGCGACCAGGCGGCCTCGCGAAGGCTCTTGCTGCCCAAAGCATGTTCGACGGCGAGGTGCTCGATCACCCCCAGCGAGTAGGTCTTGTGCGGCAGCACGTCGCTCGGCAGGAGGCGAAATCGGCGACGGCAGGCCATGCAGCGGGCGATCGCCACGACCGCGCACATCTCGACAGCGTGCGGCTGTCCGTGCTCGTCGTGCTCGATCACGACCAGGCCGCGCTTGACAGAACTCTCCGACAACTCCAAGACCCCGGGCACTGGGGGCACCTCGCGCCTTCAGGCAGACGCAGCCGGCCTTTCCTCAACAGGGTCGCGGAGGTAGCGTGCGGGACAGCAATCGCAATCGGCATGGAGGTCCATTCCATGTCGATGGCTCGTGGGGAGACGGCGTCAACCGTCTCTCCACATCTCTGCCATCGACGCAGCAGATCACGCGCCGACGAGCGACCACCGCTTGTGCCGGTGAGCGTGAGGATGAAGGCTCCGCAAGCTACCCCTGAGCGCGTGCGACCGTGAGCCTGAGCCTGAACCTGAGCCTGATTGCTGCCTACCCGTCCCGATCAGCGTGAGATGCGAGGCGCGACGAGCGTGAGACGCGACATGTCGGCGTACCTGAGGTTCCCCGAGAGGTAGGAGTAGCCGCCAAACAACACAGTGACACGCCGGCCTGAGTCATAGGCCAATGCGTGTCGCGACCGCGGCGGTGGTGGCGCGGCGACGCTGCGCTGCAACCAAATGGTGCCGTCCCATTCGCGA
>CAYTJA010000267.1:0-5440 GCA_964437835.1 uncultured Spirochaetales bacterium | reverse complement strand
CCCGATGGCGATGCTGCCCTTCTGCGGATACAACATGGCCGACTGCTGGGGCCACTGGCTCCGGATCGCCGAGCGCGCGGGCGCACAGCTGCCGCGCATCTACTGCGTGAACTGGTTCCGCAAGAGCAGTGGCGGCGATTTCCTGTGGCCGGGCTTCGGCGAGAACGGCCGGGTGCTGAAGTGGATCTTCGAGCGCTGCGAGGGCACCGCGAAGGCGATCGAGACGCCGATCGGGAATCTGCCGGCCGACGGCGAGCTGGACACGACCGGGCTCGACGGTGTCTCGCGCGAGGATCTGGCCGAGCTGCTGCATGTCGATACGCAGGGCTGGCTCTCCGAGCTGCCGATGATCCGGTCGTATTACGAGTCCTTCGGCGGCCGCGCGCCGCAGGCGCTCTTGCGCGAGCTCGAGGGCCTGCAGCAGCGTCTCAAGGCGGTCCGTTAGTTTCGTCGTGAGCGCGGCTGCGGGTGCGCCGGGGCGGCGGGGCCCGCTCGACGGGATCCTCGTTCTCGACCTGACCCGCGTGCTCGCGGGTCCCTACTGCACGCTCGTGCTCTGCGACCTCGGCGCGCGCGTGATCAAGATCGAGTTGCCGCTGCGCGGCGACGACTCGCGCGCGATCGGGCCCTTCGGCGGCGACGGCCAGTCGGCCTACTTCGCGTCGCTGAACCGCGGCAAAGAGAGCCTCGCCCTCGATCTGAAGGCGCCGCAGGACCGCGCGCTCTTCGAGCGCCTGCTCGCGCGTGCCGACGTGCTGGTCGAGAACTTCCGTCCCGGGGTGATGGAGCGCCTGGGCTTCGGATTCGAAGCACTCGCAGCGCAGCATCCGGGCCTCGTCTACGCGAGCGTCTCCGGCTTCGGCCGCACGGGCCCCGACGCGCAGCTCCCCGCCTACGACATCGTGGTGCAGGCCCTCGGCGGCGTGATGAGCCTGACGGGTCAGCCGGGTTCAGCACCTACACGCGTGGGGACTTCGATCGGCGACATCACCGCGGGTCTCTTCACGGCGATCGGGATCCAGGCCGTGCTCTACGAGCGGCGCGCGAGCGGGCGTGGGCGCCTCGTCGACGTCGCAATGCTCGACTGTCAGGTCGCCATCCTCGAGAACGCGATCGCGCGCTACCAGACGACTGGAGTCGTCCCCGGGCCGATCGGCTCGCGGCATCCCTCGATCGCGCCCTTTCAGTCCTTCCGCACGCGCGACGGCTTCTGTGTGGTCGCCGCCGGCAACGACGCCCTGTTCGCGGCGCTCGCGCGCGTGCTCGAGCGGCCTGAGCTCCCGCGCGATTCCCGTTATTCGACTAACGAAATGCGCACCCGAAACGTCGAGGCGCTCGCGGCGGAGATCGAGGCCGCGCTCGCACCGAACGACACCGCGAGCTGGCTCGCACGCTTGCGCGCGGCCGGCATCCCCTGCGCGCCGGTCCAGGACGTCGCCCAGGTGATGGCGCACCCCCAGCTGCGCGCGCGCAACATGGTCGTCGAGCTGGAAGGCTCGAGTGGCGCCGCGGGCGGCGGCCCGCTCCAGATCGCCGGCAATCCGATCAAGCTCTCGGGCTTCCCGGACCCCGCGACGCGCCCGCCCGCGCCCGCGCTCGACGCGGACCGCGAGCGGATCCTCGCATGGCTGGCGCAAGCAGATCGCGAGAAACGCTGAGCCGCATCGGGGCCGCGTCCTTGCGCTTCGTCAGCGCGCCAGTGCGAGCTGGCCGCGAGGCCTTCATCCCGCTAGTTTAGCAAGGTGAGAGAGGCCAAGATTTCGGAGGTCAAGCAGCATCTCCGTCGCCTGCTCGTGTGGGTGCGGCGCGGCGAGGTGATCCGAATTCTCGATCGCGACGTCCCCGTTGCTCAGATCGTTCCAATCGAGCGGCCCCTCCCAAGGCGGGCCGTGGCTCCGAAGGCCCTGGCAGAGATGGAGCGCAAAGGTCTGATCCGCAGGGGCAGTGGTCGGATTCCTCGCGAACTCCTCGACGAGGATCCGCCTGGAGCGCCGGCCGGAGTGCTCGCCGCGCTGCTCGAGGAGCGCGGCCTGCGGTGATTTCCGGGAGCTTCGATCAGCGCCTCGGCAGCGCCTCGGCAGCGCCTCGGCGGTGCGGCGGCTCGCGAAGGCTTCAGTGTGCTGGCCGCGGCGCCCTGACCCCGTTCAGCCCGACGCCCGGATCGGGCTCGACGCGCCCTGCTCCTGAGCAGGCCCCGTTGGCGCCGGGGCGTGCCTCGCCACGAGCCAGTCGAAGAGCGGCGAGGCCATCAGCGTCGTGACGACGGCCATGATCACGAGCGCCGCGAAGAGCTCGGGCGAGATCACGCCGCGCGCGAGGCCGATGTTGATGATGATGAGCTCCATCAGGCCGCGCGCATTCATCAGCGTGCCGATGCCGAGGGCCTCGCGATTCGAGATGCCCGTCGCGCGCGCGGCGAGCCAGCACGCGACGCCCTTGCCCGCGACGGCGGCGAGCAGCAGCAGCGCGGCCATCCCCCAGAGGTAGGGCGAGTCGAGCAGCGCGATCTGGGTGTTGAGGCCCGAGAAGGTGAAGAAGAGCGGCAGCAGCAGCGCGACCGAGAGCGGCTGGATGCGCTCGATCAGGGCCTGCGAGACGATTCCGCGCGGCATCGCCGCGCCCATCAGGAATGCGCCGAAGACCGCGTGCAGCCCGATCGTGTCCGTGAACCAGGCGCCGAGCGCCATCGCCGCGAGGCAGAGCACGAACTCGCGCTCCGAAAGCTCTCCCCGCGCCTGGACGCGCTGCGCCCAGCGCGCGAGGCTCGGCTTCAGCACGAAGAGCGTCGCCGCGACGTAGGCGACTCCGCCGCCGATGTTCTGCAGCGCGTGGCTCGGGTCGTGGTCGAAGCTCGCGAGGACGAGCGCGAGCAGGCACCACGCGGCGGCGTCGTCGATCGCACCGGCGCCGAGCGCGACGGTTCCCATCGTCGTGCCGGCGAGTCCCTTGAAGTGGATGATGCGTGCGAGCATCGGGAATGCGGTGATGCACATCGAGGCGCCGAGAAAGAGCGTCGCCTCGAAGAGCGAGGTCTCGGGGGGAAACAGCGCCGTGTGCGTGAAGAAGTACCAGCCGAGCGCGGCGCCGAGCGCGAAGGGCGTCAGCATGCCGGCCAGCGAGACGGCGGCCGCGCTGTGGAGGCGCCCGCGCATGATGTCGATCCGGAACTCGAGGCCGACCACGAACATGTACGTCGCGAGTCCGAGCTGCGAGGCCGGGAAGAGCACCTGCATCGAGTCGGCGGGGAAGAGCGCCGAGGAGGCGTGTGGCCAGAAGAGGCCGAGCAGCGAGGGCCCGAGCAGCACGCCGGCGATCATCTCGGCGACCACCTGAGGCTGGCCGACGCGCTTCGCGAGCGCGCCGACGAGCTGGCAGAAGCTCAGGATGATCGCGATCTGCAGCAGGAACTGGATCGCGAGCTCGAGATTCGACATCGGCGGCGGATCCTATCAAAGGAGACCGCGGCGGTCGTTCCTGGCGCTGCGCGCAGTTTCCGGCGGGATCGCGCTGCGGAAGCGTCCTAGAATGGGGCAAGGTCGGTGGCCCATTCCCAGAGTTCGCGGAGCTCCACTCGCCACGGGGATCGTTGTCGGGACATGCAGGTCCACATCGCAGCTGCGCCGCTGCGCCTCGCGGCGCTGGCGCTCGCTGCCGCGGGCCTCGCGCGCGCGATCGCAGCGGAGCCCGCGGCCTCGGGGCCGCTCACGCTCGAGCTGCTGATGCAGCGCTTCGCGAGCACGCGCGGCGTGCGCGCGGAGTTCGAGGAGCAGAAGCAGATCTCGCTGCTCGACGTTCCGCTCGCGTCGTCCGGCGTGCTCTACTTCGTGCCGCCGCGCCGCTTCGCGCGCTTCGTGACGCAGCCCGCCGCGTCCGCGTTCGTGATCGACGGCGATCGGCTCGAGTTCCACGACGAGACGGGTGCGGAAAGCGTCGACCTCTCTGGCAACCGCGTCGCGCGCGCGATCGTCGACCAGATGATCGGCCTGTGGAGCGGCGATCTGCCCGCGCTGCGCGAGCATTATGCGGTCGGCTTCCGCGCGGAGGGCGCGCGCTGGACGATCGAGCTGCGCCCGTTGCGCGCGCCGATCGACCAGGTGATCGAGCGGATCGAGCTCGAGGGCGACGGGCCGCGCCTGCTGCGGATGGCCCTCGTCGAGCGGGGCGGGGACCGCACGCGGACCACCTTCTCGAAGACCGAGGTCGATCGCGAGCTCAGCGCGGCCGAGATCGAGCGGATCTTCCCGCCTGCGGGAGCCACGCCGCGACCGTGAGCCGCCGGCGCTTGCTCGCACTCTGGCTGTCCGCGCTCGCGGGCCTCGCGGCCGTCGTCGCGACGCGCCTCGAGGTCGGCAGCAACATCACGAACCTGATGCCCGCCGGCAGCGAGGGCACGCTCGCGGCGATTTCGCGCCACCTGACGGAAACGGAGCTCTCGCGCACGATGGTGCTGACGATCGCCGCCGGCGATCTCGCGCAGGCTCAGGCCGCCGCCGACGCGCTCGCGGCGGAGCTGCGCGCGAGCCGGCACGTCGCGTGGGTCCGCAGCGGCGTCGCAGCGGACCAGATGCGCGCGTTCTACGAGCTCTACTTCCCGCGGCGCGGCTATTTCGTCTCGGAGGACCCGGCGGCGATTGCGGGGATGCTCGGAGACGACGCGCTGCGCGCGCGTGCCGAAGCCGCGAAGCGCGAGCTGGCATCGCCAGCGGGCGCGCTCTTGAAGCGCATCCTGCCCGAAGATCCGCTGGGCTTCTTTCCGCGCATCCTCGCGCGGCTGCGAGGCGTACAGCCGGACCTGCGCCTCGTCGACGATCGCTTCGCGAGCCGCGACGGGCGCTGGGCCGTGCTGCTGCTCGGCACGCGCGCCTCGGCTTTCGACGGCGCGGCGCAGGCGGCCTTCCTCGCCGAACTCGAGGCGCGCTTCGCGGCGCTGAATGCGGCGCGGGGCGGAGCGCTGCAGCTCGAGTCGAGCGGCGCGAACCGCTTCGCGGTCGCGGCAGAGCAGAGCATCCGCGGCGACGTGCAGCTCGTGTCGCTGCTCTCGGTCGCGGGCGTCTTCCTGCTCTTCCACGTCTTCTTTCGCTCGCTGCCGGCGCTGCTGCTCGCGGCGCTGCCGGTGCTCGCGGGGATCGTCGTCGCGACTGCGGTCGGAATGCTCGTGTTCGGCCAGCTCGATGGGCTCACGCTCGGATTCGGGGCTGCGCTGATCGGCGTGGTGATCGACTACCCGACCCACCTGCTGTGCCATCTCTGCTTCTCGCCGCATCGCGCCGATCGGGCCCGCGTGCTGCGCCGGGTCTCTCCTTCGGTCGCGCTCGGCGGGCTCACCACGATCGCGAGCTTCGCAGGACTCGGCTTGACTTCCTTTCCTGGCTTCCGGGAGATCGCCTTCTTCTCCTCCGTCGGCGTGGCGGTTGCGCTTGCGATCACGCTCTGGCTGCTC
>CAYTJA010000266.1:0-2058 GCA_964437835.1 uncultured Spirochaetales bacterium | reverse complement strand
TCTGTCGCGTGCCGCTGTTCGGCGAGGGCGGGTCGGCGGTCGAGATCTCGCCGGTCGGCTGGGGGCGTTCCGTTGTCGTGAAGAACGACTCGGGCTATCGCAGCGCGTTCCATGGGACTTCGGAGGCGGCCATCGCCGGCGGCATCATGCGGGTCGACATCCGCGAGGATGACAGCGGCTGCGACGTGGTGTGGACGTCGCCCGAGCGCGTGCCGGCCGTGGTCGGGAAGCTGTCCACCAATGGCCTGCTCTATTTTTACACGTTCGAGCAGCAGCCCGATGGCGAGAACGCCTGGAGGTTCATTGCGCTCGATTTCGTCACCCGCAAGCCGGTGTTCTAGTAGTTCATCGGCCTCGGCGAGCGCTTCGACATCAACTGGGGCTCGCCGGCCGTCGCAAGGGACGGAACCGTCTACCTCGGCATACTCGAGGGCATTCTTGCGATCGGCGATACGCAGCCTGGCGGGGCCAGGGAGTGAGGCATTGACCTTCCCGGCCTATCTGGCGTTCAGCGACCCGATCACGTTGTACAGGATCCTGGCAGCCAACGGTGGCTTCGACGCGCGCTACCTCGGTCGCGTCGTCGTCCTCTTCGCCGTGTCCCTCGTCCTGCTGCCGCTCTATTGGCTGGAGCGGCTGCTGTACGGAAGACAAGTCGACGCCAAGCAGCTCAGCGACAGCCCGCTCATCATCCTCGGTCACGACCGCAGCGGCACCACCCACCTGCTCAACCTGCTGAGCCTCGACCCGCAGTTCTCCTACACGCGTCCTTCGCAGATGGTGCTGCCAGGCTGCTGCATTCTCCTCGACAAGGCGATGGACGCGCTGCTCAGCCGGCTCGACTATCGACGCCCATTCGACGACATGGAGGTCGGGCCCGGCAGTCCGCAGGACGACGAAGTACCGCTGGTGAAGCTCACGCCGCATTGCGAGTACCACAAGTACAGCTTTCCCAGGAACTACAAATACTGGCTGGACACTTACGTACTCGGGTTCAGTTCCGCTTCACCCGGATATGAGGAGTGGAGGCGCACCTATCTCGGGACGCTGCGCAAAGCGGCGGTGCTGATGCAGCGCGAGCGTCCGCTGCTCAAGAGCCCGGCCACGATGGCGAACCTGGGCGTGGTGCTCGAGCTGTTTCCGAATGCCCGCTTCATCCACATCAAACGCGATCCATACAAAGTGATTCCGTCGCAGGTCAACCTGCACAAGACCATGGCGCGCAAGTACGGCCTTCAGTCCGTCAGCGACGAGCAGATCGTCGACTTCGCGCTGTACCAGTACCAGGGCTACATGGAGGGATTCCTGAAGCAAAGGCACCGGATTCCCTCCGAGCACTTCATCGAGATCCGTTACGAGGATTTCGTCGCCGACAGGATGCGCTGGCTGCGCACCATCTACGAAGTGCTCGCGCTAGGAGACTTTGAGGCACGCGCGGGCCCGCTGGAGGAGTACATCCGGCGCACCGCGAGCTATGAGCCCCAACGTTTCGCCGACGACCCGATGCTTAAGGCGCGGATCGACGCGCAGCTCGGCTTCGCAGTCGCTGCGCTCGGATACGCCGCGGCGCCTGCAGCAGCGACGCCATGCTGAAACGCATCAGGGAAACGCTCGGCGCCCACATCGACTATCGCGGGGCGATCGTGGGCGCGACGTTGCTGGCCGCGATCGTGTTCTGGCTCAACCATTCGCACGGCGCTGCGTCCGCTGCGACGGCAGCGCTCAAGCAGGCCACCTACACGTTCTTCGTTGCGGGCTTCATCGTGAAGAACAACGAGAGGATCGCCCTGAAGTGGACGCAGCCCGCGGTTGCGCTCTTGCTGGCCGCCAGCGTGTCGAGTGGTCTTGCCGTCGGGCTCACATTCCTCGTGCACAGCCTGAAGGGAACGCCCGAGCCGCTGTTGTCCACGCTGCCGACGGCGATCCTCGGACCGCCCGGTTTTCTGGTGCTCGCATGGCGCGCGCGCCGAGAAGCGAACAGGAAGTCCTCGGACGCAGAATGGGATCGGCGCCGGTGACCCGGAGGAAAGCGATGAGCCAGCAGATCTAGGGCAAAGT
>CAYTJA010000265.1:0-15679 GCA_964437835.1 uncultured Spirochaetales bacterium | reverse complement strand
AGGCGCAGCCGAGCGAAGCGGGGTGGTCCGGGCTGCGCCCGGACCGGGACCACAAGGCTAGGGCGGCGGCGGGCCCGCTGCAGCCGCCTCGTAGAGCGCATCGCACTTCGCCGCAAAGACGAAATCGCTCTCGGTCAGGCCGTCGATCTTGTGGGTCCAGATCGTGACGTCGACGCGGCCCCAGGCGAGCAGCAGGTCCGGGTGGTGGAACTGCTCCTCGGCGAGCAGGCCGACCTGTTGCGTGAAATCGAGCGCGCCGCGGAAGTTCGGAAAGCGGTAGCGGCCGTGCAGGTGATGCTCGTCGACGACCTCCCAGTCGCCCTCGAGCTGCGTGCGCAGCGCGGCGAGCGCGGCGCCGCGCAACGGCGGGGTGCCGCCCTTGCAGGGAACGCAGTGCTTGCGCGCGAGCTCGCTGGCCACGCCGCCTCCCCGGGCCCTGCCCGGCTTCCGCGCGGCAGCATAGCCCCGGTATGCTGCGCGGCGTGAAGCGCTCGGAAAAGGCGGCCCGGATCCAGGCGATCCTCGATCGGCTCTACCCGGAGCTGCTCGTCCCGCTCGAGCACGAGGATCCCTACACCCTGCTCGTCGCGGTGCTGCTCTCGGCCCAGTGCAGCGACCTGCGCGTGAACCAGATCACGCCACTGCTGTTCGCGCGCGCGCGCAGGCCCGCGCAGATGGCTGCGCTCGACGTCGCGGAGATCCAGCGCATCATCCGGCCCTGCGGCCTCGCGCCCGCGAAGGCGCGCCACATCCGCGAGCTCTCACGCCTGCTGCTCGAGCGGCATGCGGGGCGCGTGCCGCGCAGCTTCGAGGAGCTCGAGGCGCTGCCCGGCGTCGGACACAAGACCGCGAGCGTCGTGATCGCCCAGGCCTTCGGGCGCCCCGCCTTCCCGGTCGACACCCACATCCACCGCCTCGCCGCGCGCTGGGGCCTCTCGAGCGGGCGCAACGTCGCAACGACCGAGCGCGACTTGAAGCGGCTGTGGCCCGAGTCGACGTGGAACCGGCTGCACCTGCAGCTGATCTATTTCGGCCGGCAGCACTGCCCCGCGCGCGCACACGACCCGCAGGCCTGCCCGATCTGCTGCTGGGCCGCCGTAAGAGCGCGCCTGCAGCGGGAGACGCGCGCGCGGCGGCCCGAGCGCCCGGCGCCGGCTCAGGTCCCGATGCGCCGCAAGCGCAAGAGCGGGCCTTCGGCATCGCGCCGCGCGCGCAGATCGACCACGCCCTCCACCACCCAGAGCTGATCTCCGGCCGGGTCGAGCAGCTTCTGGAACACCTCCCAGCTGCGCGCGCCGCTGCGCTTCACGAGCGTGTGCTCCGCGCGGCGCGCGGCAGGCGTGAACACGATCTCGCCGTACTCCTCGAAGAAGGGCGCGAGCGCGGCCTCGAAGCGCTCGGGCGTGAAGGGATCGTCCGGATCCTGGTCGACGAGCACAGCCGCCTCTTCGAAGTCGCGCCTGGCCAGCGCCGCGACGAGCAGGTGCAGCTCGGCGCGCGCGCGCGCGACGAGCAGGCGCTCGTGGCGCGCGAGATCGAAGGGCGGCGCTTCGGCCAGTCTCCGCTCGGGCCGCTCCTCGGGGCGCAAGAGCCCCTCCCAGGCGTCGATCAGGCTCGAGTCGACGCGCTGCACCAGCGCGTGCAGATAGGCGATCACGTCAGAGACGGCCTCCGTCTTCACCTCCGCCGGCACCGTCTTCACGAGCGTGTTGTGCACCTGCGACAGGTATCGCAGCAGCAGCCCCTCGCTGCGCCCGATCTGGTACTCGCGCACGGTATCGACGAAGCCGCGGTAGCTCTCGACCATCTCGCGCGCGACCGACTTCGGCCGCAGATTCGCGCTCTCGACCCACGGATGTCGCTCGGCGAAGAGCTCGAAGGTCGCGCGCAGGAACTCCTCCTCGGGCTTCGGGTAGGAGATCTCCTCGAGACGCTGGATGCGCTCCTCGTAGGGCACTCCCTGCGCCTTCAGCTCGGCGAGCCGCTGCGACCTCGCTCGGTTCGTCTGCTCCAGCAGGATCGGCGTCGGATTCTCGAGGACCGCCTCGACGAGCGAGAGCAGCGTGAGGGGAAAGTCCGGCGCCTCCCGGTCGAGCGCCGCCGCCGCCTCGACGACGTAGAGCGAGAGCGTCTCGTGCATCGCGAAGTTCTGCTGCAAGTCTTCCGCGACGCGCACGCCGCATCCGCCCGCGAAGAGCGGCTCCACCTCGACGACGCCCGCGCGGCGCAGCGCGCGAAATAGCTGCGCCGCACGCCGCCGCAGCCGCCGCTTGTGACCCTCGCTCTCGTGGCTGTAGCCGATCAGATCGATCAGCTGCCGATAGCCAGCTCCCGAGGGATCTTCGCGCGGCACGCGCTCGAGCACCGAGACGAGCATCCCGTGGTCGACGTCGAAGCGCGACTCGAGGGGCTCGGGTGGACGCGTGACGAGGCGCTCGAAAGTCTCGCGGTTGAAGGGCACGAAGCCGCGCGGCGGCGCCTTCTTCTGCGCGGCCTTTGCGGCCTTCTTCGCGGCGGCGGCGCCCCCGCCCTGGCCGCGCGCTTCGAGCCTGCGTTTCTCGATCACGTGCTCGGGGGCCTGACACACGACGTAGCCCCGCTCGTCGAAGCCCTTGCGCCCCGCGCGACCGGCGATCTGCTTGAACTCGCGAATCGAGAGGATCCGGGCCTTCTGGCCGTCGAATTTCGAGAGCCGCGTGAACAGCACCGTGCGGATCGGGATGTTCACGCCGACGCCGAGCGTGTCGGTGCCGCAGATCACGCGCAAGAGACCCTGCTGCGCGAGCTGCTCGACGAGCAGCCGGTAGCGCGGCAGCAGTCCCGCGTGGTGGACGCCGATCCCGAAGCGCAGGAAGCGGCGCAGGTCCACGCCGTAGAGCGTGTCGAAGCGCGCGCCCGCGAGCGCCTGCGACAGCGCCTCGCGCTGCTCGCGCGTGGTGAGAGAAGCACCCGTGAGGCCCTGGGCGAGCTCGCCGCACTCGCGCTGCGTGAAGCTCACGACGTAGACCGGCGCGCGGCCGCCCGCGACGAGCTCTTCGATCGTCTCGTGCAGCGGCGTCTCGCAGTACTCGAAGTCGAGCGGCACCGGGCGGCGGTCGCTGTAGATCGACGCGACCTCCCGGCCGCTGCGCGCGGCCAGGCGCTCCTCGATCGGCGCGGTGTTGCCGAGCGTCGCCGACATCAGCAGGAATTGCGTGTGCGGCAGCGCGAGCAGCGGAATCTGCCAGGCCGCACCGCGCTCCGGATCCGCGTAGTAGTGGAACTCGTCGAGCACGACCGCGGGCGCGTCGAGACGCTCGCCCTCGCGCAGCGCCATGTTCGCGACCACCTCGGTGGTACAGCAGAGCAGCGGAGCCCGCGGATTGATGCTCGCGTCGCCGGTCAACATGCCGACGCGTTCGGGCCCGAAATCGCGGCAGAAGTCGAAGAACTTCTCGCTGACGAGCGCCTTGACCGGCGCGGTGTAGAAGGAGCGCTCGCCGCGGCAGAGCGCGCGGAAGTGCAGCCCCTGCGCGACCAGCGACTTGCCCGAGCCCGTCGGCGTCGCGAGCACGACGTGGCGCCCGAGCGCGAGCTCGAGCAGCGCCTCCTCCTGCTCCGGGTAGGGCGTGAGGCCGACGTCGCCGATCCAGGCCAGAAAGCGGTCCAGGATCTCGTCGGCGGAGTCGATCGGGGCAGGCGGAAGCCGCAGCGCGAGCGCGGGCCGCGCCGGCGCCGCGCCGGACGGCGCCGCGTTCTCAGTGCTCGGCTCCCCGGCCACGGCGAGACTCTAGCTTCGGATATCGTGCCCCGATCCGGGGCGGCGCGGCGCCCGCTCGGAAGCGACCCGCGCCTGGCGGGCCGTCCGCATGCGATCGACGGGAGACCGGCGTGCACTTCGAGAGCTGGCAGGCCTGCTACGCGAGCGACGCGCAAGGCGTGTGGGCGCTGCTGCCGATTCCGACGCTGTTCCTGCTCTGGTGGCTCGTCGCGGGGCCGCGCGCGAGCAGCGTCTCCGACCCGGCGCTGCGCTTCACCGCGCGCTGGGCGCCCCTCTTCGCGATCCTGACGCTGCTCGATCCGCTCGTGAGCGGACTGCTCTCGCGCGCACTCGGCCTCGAGGGCTCTGCTTCCCTCGCGCTGCTGATCCCCTTCGTGCTGCTCGGCGACTTCCGGATCTACTGGCTGCTGTTTGCGTTAGGGGACCCCGAGCCGCGCGCGCGCGCTGCCGCCGCGAGCGCGGCGCGCTGGACGCTGCTGGTTCCGATCATCGCCGTGGCGCTCTTCTTCGGCGCCGTCCGCGGCATCGCTCCCGACGCGCCGGGCCAGGGCATCTGGCTGGTCTACGAGCTCGCGTTCTGCGGCGTCGCGCTGTGGCTGCGCCAGCGCTGGCTGCCGGCGCGCGAGAGCCTCGGCGCCGCTCGCGCGCGCTGCCTGCGGCAGATCCTCGCCTTCGCGCTGCTCTACTACGCGCTCTGGGCTCTCTGCGACATCGGCATCCTGTTCTTCTCCCTGGACGCCGCCTGGGCGCTGCGGACGCTCCCGAACCAGCTCTACTACTCGTTTACGGTGCCCTGCGTCTGGCTCGCCGTGCGCCGCGCTTCGACGCCCGCCCCGCACAACGGCTAGGATCTGCGCCAAGGGGGAACCGAATGAACATCCGCAGCCTGCCGATGGCGATCGCAGCGCTCGTCCTGATGTCGATGACGATGGGCTGTTTCTACGTCGTCGAGCCCGGCCAGCGCGGCGTGCGCGTCACGCTGGGCACGATGACCGACCAATTCATCCCACCCGGATTCGGCCTGAAGCTGCCCCTCGTGACCGACGTCTGGCGCGTGAACGTGCAGCAGGACACGCGCGAGGTGAACTCGGAGTGCTTCTCCTCGGATCTGCAGCAGATCAACATCAATTTGAAGGTGCTCTACCGCATTCCCGAGGGGTCGGTGGTGTCGGTGCTGCGCGACTACGCCGGCCATCCCTTCGAGAAGCTGATCCTGCCTCGCGTGCAGGAGGCGACCAAGGAAGTCAGCGCGCTGAAGACGGCGGCCGACATCGTGAAGACGCGGGAGCAGATCAAGGTCGCCGCGCTCGCGGCGGCGCGGTCGAAAATCGGCAGCCTGCTCGTGATCGAGGATCTCGTGATCGAGGACGTCAAGCTCTCGAAAGAGCTCGAGCAGGCGATCGAGGCCAAGATGGTGCAGCAACAGGAGGCGGAGAAAGCCATCTTCAAGATGCAGCAGGCGAAGACCGACGCCGAGACGCTGATCATCAAGGCCACGGCCGATGCGGAGTCGATCCGGATCCAGGGCGAGGCGCTCGAGAAGGCCTCCCGGCTGGTCGAGCTCAAGATGGTCGAGAAGTGGAACGGCGTGGCGCCCCAGGTGGTCGGCGCGGGATCGAACATCCTGCTGCCGCTCGGAACGCCAGCGGCAGAGCGCTGACGAGCGCGGCAGGCGGCTCTCAGCCCTGGCCGCGCGAGCGCGCCTCGAAGTCCGAGGCCAGCCACTCCGCCCAGGCGTCGAGATAGGTGGGCGCGCGCTGCGCGTCGGCCTGCGTCGGATCGCCGACGGTTCCTTCCGGAGCGTTCCGCCGCAGGCTCGGGTAGAAGAGCGCCTGTGCGTCGCCCGCGCCAGCGAGCAGGCCGGCGCGCAGCTCGCCGCGCTTGACCGCAGCCGGAGCGAGCGCGAGCAGGATCGAGGTCTCGAGCTCTCCGGCGTGATGCCCCGAGGCCTCGGGCGCGACTCCCGCGCAGGCGGCCAGCCGCTCGAATAGCTCTGATTTCGCGCCGAGATCGGCGCAGATCGCGAGCGCGAGCGGCGCGCTGCCGGCCGCGAGCTCGGGCCCCCAGGCGCGCAGCCAGGCGTCGTTGCCGCCGTGCGCCGAAAACACCAGCGCGCGCTCGAATCCCGCGCGCCCGAGCGAGCGCAGCAGATCGACCAGCAACGCGCGCAGCGTGTCCGGCGCGAGCGACAGCGTTCCCGGAAATTCCGCGTGCTCTTCGGAGCAGCCGAGCGCGAGCGCCGGAATCCGGATCGAGCCGGGCAGTCGTGCGCAGACGCGCTCGGCGAGAGCGTCTGCGATCCAGGCGTCGGTCGCGAAGGGAAGATGCGGGCCGTGCTGCTCGATGGCGCCGAGCGGAACGATTGCCGTGCGCGCTCCGGCCGCGATCCGCGCCTCGAGCTCTGGCCAGCTCATCTCCGCGAGCGAGCTGGCCGCAGGCGCGCGCGCGGGTGGCTGCCCGCCGGATTCCGACAGCGGGCGCGGCGCGAGCGAGTAGAGCGGAGCGTCGGCACCGCGGCCGGGCCAGCTCGAGGGGTCGATCGCCTCGGCCTCGCAGCGCAGGATCAGCAGGCGGTTCAGCATCAGCTCGTGCTCGAAGGCGGCACAGGGCGAGGGCAACGAGGCGCGCAGGCGCAGCAGAGCGTGGCGGCGCGGATCCAGCAGCTTTGCGATCCGCTCGAGCAGCTCCGCTTCGCCCGTGGCACCCGGCCGCTCGAGCGCGATCAGGCACAGCTCGGAGTCCCAGACCTGTTGCAGCGAGCCGTGCGCGAACGCGATCGGATCGATCAGCGGCGGCCGCGGGCGCAGCAGCCCCTCCAGGCACTTGAGCGGCAGATTCGCGATGCGCTCCGCGTAATCGCCGCTCGCGAGGAACATCAGCGGCCGCGAAGCCGCGTCCGAGGCTGCGTGTGCCAGTGCGTCCACCATCAGATCCGGTGCGCGCGCGAGTGCGGCCTCGAGCTCCGGTAACGCGGGGACCCAGCTCGCGGGTTCTGCTGCACCGCGTGCGCGGGCGAGCGCGCGCGCGAGCCGCAGCGCGACGGCGAGACCCAGCAGCGGCCCGACGACACGCACCAGGGTGCCGTACTCCTGCTGCGTGTCCGACTCGCCGAACGCGATCAGGTGGCCCCCGGCGGCGAGCACGCGCTCGAGGCACGCGCGCCGCTCGGCATCGCAGTGCTCGGCGCGCACGCTGCTGCAGAGGACCACTGCGGCCCAACGCTCGGGCGCTGCGAGCGCGAAGCGAGCATTCGGCGACAGCCCCTGGCTGAACACCACCAGCGCGCTGCTCTCGGCGTCGTCGGGCGGCGCGCCGAGGAACTCCCCCGCGTGCCGGAAGCGCGCGGCGAGGCCGAGCTCGGTAGCCAGCAGCGAGACGAGGAAGCGCGCGTGCGCCTCGGAGCTTCCGATCCCGGTGGCGACGATGCGGCGCGCGCTCACGAGCGCGCGCGGCAGGACCGGGAGCGGCGCGCCGAGCTCGCGCAGCAGCGCCGGCGCACACGCCGCTGCGCGCGCCGCCAGCAGGCGCCGGCCGGCGCTGCCCGAGCTCTGCTCGCCTGTGCCGGCGCTCATGCGCGCGGCGCGCGGCCGCTCCGGTGCCAGTCGAAGAGCGCACGCGATGCGGCGTCGGGCTGGGGCACGTCGTCCGCAGCGGCCGCGAGCTGGGAGGGCAGGAACACTGCGCAGCCCGCGCCGCGCTGCGCGATGCGGGCCGCAGCCTCGAGCCAGCGCCAGCGGTGGGGCTGTCCCGCAGGCGACGCAAAGCGCTCGATCAGCACATCTCGGCCGAGGAATTCGAGCGGGGCGGCAGCTGCCTCGGTCCGCAGCGTAAGTGCTATGCGCTCCAGGCCGAGCGCGGTGTCGAGGTAGAGATGCAGCCGAAACCAGACCGGCTGCCGCTGCTCGGGGAGCCGAACCGGAAGCAGATAGGAAGCCAGCGCGACGAGATCGACCGCAGCCGGGAGCAGGCTGGGCTCCATCACTTCGACGCGCTCGGGCAAATCCGCCGCACGCGGGAGATCGCTGTCGGGGAAGCGATGTCCCGAGCGCGATTTCGAGGCGAGATAGTGCAGGTTGAAGGGCGAGGCACCCGGCAGCAACGGCACGACTTCCTCGATGCGGATCTTCTCGGCCTCCAGCGCTTGTTGTTTATCGGGGTTGTTGCTGAGCAGGCGCAGTGGCCCACGGATCCCGAGCAGCTGCAGCGCGTGTCGCACGCAGCCATAGCGGCGGCGATCCCAAGCCAGGCCCATGCGCTCATAGGCCTCGAAGGTCGTGAGGCGCTGGCCGCTCGCCTGCACCCACATGCGGTCGCGCGCCTTGGCCGCAAAGCCCGCTCCGCGCCCTTCCTGCATCAGGTAGAACAGCGCGCCGCGGCCCGCGCGCGCGATTGCAGCCAGCGCAGCGTCGAGCTGTTCGGCGCAGTCGCAGTCGCAAGCGCCGAGGGCCTCGCTCGTCGCGCAGGCCGAGTGGACGCGTGCGAGCAGCGGCTCCTCGCCCGCGAGCTCGCCGACCGTGAGCGCGAACATCGGCTGAGCCGTCTCGAGATCGTGGCAGCGGTGCAGCCAGAAGCGGCCGTGCTTCGTATCGAAAATTCGCCGCTCGAGCCGCAGCAGCGTGCCCGCGAGAGCGGGCTTTGCGCTCGCCTCAGTCATCGCGCGGCGCTCCCGGGTCGAACTTGCGTGCGGCCATCGCGTGAAAGTACGCGAGCAGCGCGTCGAGGTCCGCTTCCGTGAGCTGCGGATGCGGCGGCATGCTGGTGTAGCGGAAGCTCTGCGGGTTGCGCACGAAGGCGCGGATCTGCGCCTCGGGCCGGTACTCGACGATGCTGAGCGGCAGGTTGAGCTCGGGGCCCACGCGGCCGCCCTCGCCGTTCACCGCGTGGCAGGCGGCGCAGTCGCGCCGGAAGATCGCGAAGCCCTGCCAGGCCGGGGCGTCCGCCGGAAGTCCCGCTGGAGCGGTATGCGGATGGCGCGATTCGAAGGGAGCCTGCTCGATGCGCGCGAGCTGATAGGGCCATGGAAAGCGCTGCGGATCGGCGTCGGGCCGCTGCCACACCAGATAGCTCGGCCCCGGGTCGAGCTGGCGGCGGTCGATCGGCTCCCAGCGAGGGTCGCTGGCCTGCGCATCGCCCCCGCGCCCCGCATCGGCGAATGCGAGGAAGGCGCCCGCCTGCGCGAGCTGCTCGCCCGAGGCCGAGCGCGTGTAGCCGTCGAGCGCGCGCAGGAAGTAGTTCGCATCGCCGCGCGGCCACTTCTCTGGCGCGAAGCCGAGATCGAGCACGCGCTGCAACGGGCAGGCCCAGAATTCCTTGGCACGGCCGTAGTAGGGATCCTGCACCTCGATGCGCAGGGCGCCGCAGCTCGCGGCGAGCTCGCGGATCGAGATCTCGCGCACCCGCGCGCCATCGCGCTCGAACGCGAGCGAGGCGACCGCGATAGCTGCGTCGACGTCCGCAACAACCGGTGCTGCGCCCGAGCATCCCGCCGCGAACGCGGCGATCGCCAGTGCGACACCACCTCGCAGCCTGCGGCGCAGGAGTCTCATGCGGCGCTCAAGATACCGTGCGCGCCTTGCCCGTGGCCGATTCCCGCGCGCGCCGGATCACGACCACGCGGCCGATCAGATCCGGCGCAGGCGCGCTCCGCACCGCTTCGAGCTCGACCCGTGGCCCCACGCCCTGGACGACGCGCAGGCCCTCGCGCGTGCGCACGAAGCCCTTCGCGCGCAGCGACGCCTCGGAGCGCACGCGCTCCAGCAGCTCGGCACTCGGGATCCCGGCTGCGAACTCGAGCACGTGGGTTTCGAACGCCTCGTGACCGTGGGGCGGCGCGGGCGCCGCGCGCTCCCGGCGCTCGAGGCGCAGCTGGCCTGGATCCGGAGGAAACAGCAGCTCCGGAGCGACCTCGGCCTGCCACGCGCGCAGGATCGGCGCCTCGGGCTCGATCTCGCGCAGCTGGGCCTCGAGCTGGGGCAGCGCTTCGGGCGGCACCAGATCGAGCTTGTTCAGGATCAACAGATCCGCGCTGCTGACCTGCTGCGCGAAGCAGTCGTCGAGATCGCGGCCCGCCAGCAGCTGTTCGGCGTTCACGACCACGACCGCGACGTCGTCCTCGATCCACCCCGAGATCGGCTCGCGCCACAGCTGCAGCTGCACGTCGTAGGGAAACGCTGCGCCCGAGGTCTCGACGACGATGCGGTCGGGCTGGATCCGCTCGTGGAGCTCCTGCAGCGTCTCGACGAGGCGATCCGAGAGACGACAGCACACACAGCCGCCCGCGAGCTCGACGTAGTCCGAGCCCGCACCGGCGAGTAGCGCGCGATCGATGCCGAGCTCGCCGAACTCGTTCGAGACGACCGCGAGGCGCAGGCCGTCCCGTGCAGCCGCAGCCAGGAGCGAGCGTACCAGGGTGGTCTTCCCGGAGCCGAGGTAGCCCGACACGACGAGTACCGGTGTTTGGCGCAGCATCCCGCGGCCGGGGACGTCGGAGTGCCCGCCGGAAGCGGAGCTCATAGGCCTCGGAGCCCGGCGAAGCACTCGAGCGAGGCCTCGCGCTCGCCGGGCTCGAGCTCGGCCCGAAGCGCGCTCGCGATCAGGTGGGTCATCCCGAGGCGCTCGCGATACTGGGCGATCCGGTCGCGCAGTGCCTCGGGCTCGCCGACGAGCGCCCACTCGTCGAGCGGCGCGCACAGCCGCGCTGCACGGCGACCGCTGCGCGCCGCGCGCGCTGCGGCGCGCGTGAGCGCCTCGCGCGCCGTGGCGAGCCGCGCCGCGCTGCGACTCGCGAACACCGCGCGCATCACCGGAACCAGCGCCGAGCGCGCGTGCCCTGCGCGCTCGGCGGCCTCGTGGTGCCGCGCCCAGTTCGACTCGAGCACTGCGAGCGGCTCGAGGGGAGACGCGAGGTAAGGCAGGCCGAGGCGGCCGGCCTGCTCGATCGCCTTCGGCCCGAAAGCCGCGACCCAGAGTGGCGGGTGAGGCTGTTGCAGCGGTCTCGGCGCGAGGCGCACCGGCACCGCGGCGCCGCCCTGCGAGCCTGCGGCGACCCAGGCCACGGGCTCTCCGCGCCACGCGAGCCGCATCTGCTCGAGCGCGCGCTCGAAGCGCTCGCGCTTCTCGGCGATCGGCACCTCGAAGGCCGCGAAGAGCGAGCGCTCGACGCCGCGGCCGAGGCCGAGGACCAGACGACCGCCGGAGAGGTGGTCGAGCACCGCAACCTCCGCAGCGGCGTGCAGCGGATGCCGCACTGGAAGCAGAAAGGAGGTCGTGCCGAGCTGGATGCGCGAAGTGCGCGAAGCCGCGGCCGCCAGCAGCAGCAGCGGCGCCGGCAGCGACTGGCCCGCTCCGAAATGGTGCTCGGGCAGCCAAAACGAGTCCAGGCCGAGCGCCTCGACGCGTTCGGCCTGCGCGACGACCTCACGCGCGGCGCTGTCGCCCGGCACCGGCCAGGCCGTCGCACCGAGCTCGAGCGCATGCGGCGCTGCAGCTGCGCTCGAGTGCAGCCCGCATGCTCCCGGCCGCGCACGAGCAGCTAGGGGCGCGCTGTCGGGGATCGCCATGCGGCATCTCGCGGCGCGCAGTCTGGCGCGAATCGCGTCCGAGAATATCCTCGCCGCGTGTCCGACGCGAACCGCACGCTCGCGCGCCGCTGGATCGAGGAGGCGCCCTTCGCGCGGGAGCTCGGCGTCGCGCTCGAGAGTCTCGACGCCGAGCGCGCGCGGCTGCGGCTGCCCTTCCGCGAGCGCAACGCGAATCCCGGCGGCGCGCTGCACGGCGGCGTCGCGGCTTCGCTCGCGCTGCTGGGAGCCGGCGCGCTCGCGCGCGGCGCGCAGGGAGAGGCGGCCGCGCCTTGGCACACGGCCGGGGTCCAGGTGGCCTATCTCTCCGCCGCGCTCTCCGAGGCGGTGGTCGCAGAGGTCGAGCTGCTGCGCCGGGGCGTCGAGCTCTGCTTCGTCGGCGTGCGCGTCGAGACCGAGACCGGCAAGCCCGTGGCCAGCGCGACGGCGCTGCTGCGCGGGCGCGCCGGTGCCCCCGCGGCCGCACTCGCGCACTCCGAGCAGAGCCGCAGCGGCGGCGAGCCCGGAGCCTTCGGGCGCGCGCTCTCGCGGCTTCCTTTCATCGCGGCCTGTGGCATCGAGGTCGAGACGCTGGGCGGCGGCTGCGCGCGCCTCGCGATGCCCTGCATGGCTGCGACGAGCGACGCCGACGGCCGAGTGCACGAGGGCGCGCTGCTCGCGCTCTTCGACACCGCCGGCGCGGCGGCCGCCTGGGCGGAGGTCGGGCCGGGGCCGCACAAGGCCTCGACGCCCGCGCTCCAGGCCCAGATCCTCGCGCCGCTCGGCAGCGAGGACCTCGTCGCCCACGGCCGCTGCGTCCAGCGCGATCGCGAGCTGCTCTTCTGCGACGTCGAAGTGTCCGGCGCGCGCAGCGGGAGCCTCGTCGCGCGCGGTACAGTGCTCTACCGCATCGTCACGTAGAGCAGCTGCGCGCAGCTGCGAGTGGGTGGCAGCGGGCCGCGAGCGCCGGGCTTGGTCGCAACGGCGGGCCCGATAGAATCCGCGGCGCATGGCTGCGTCCCCGGCGTCTCCGCAGCAACCCGGCGTGCTCCCGCCCGGCTGGTTCCTCGGGGTACTCGCGGCCTTCGGACTCCTCGGCCTAGCACTGTACCGGCCCGCGCTCGGCGGACCGCTGATCTCGGACGACTACGGCTACCTCGCGAACCATCCGTATCTGGCCGCGGTCACGCGCGAGGGCCTGATCGACATCTGGAATCCCTGGGGCCAGGCGCGCCTCTTCGCGGCGAACTACGCGCCCGTCCACCTGAGCGCGCACCTCGTCGAGCGCGTCGTGTTCGGAACCTGGCTCCCGGGCTTCCACGTCGTGAACGTCGCGCTGCACGCGCTGAACGCGGCGCTGCTGCTGCGGCTCCTCGTCGGCGCAGGCCTCTCGCGCCGAGCGTCTGTGCTCGGCGGCCTGTTCTTCCTGGTCCACCCCGCAAACGTCGAGGCGGTGGCGTGGATCTCCCAGCTCAAGACGAACGGGGCGCTCGCGCTCGCGCTCTGCGCGCTGCTCGCGCGCCGCCGGCGCCCGGGACTCGCGTTGCTGCTCTTCGCACTCGCGCTGCTCACGAAGGCCACCGCGGTCGCTGCGCTGCCGATGGCGGCGGCCGCCGCCTGGGCCGGCCGCGAAGGGCGCCACGCCTGGCTTGGAGTCGGTCTCTGGACTGCGTGCTTCGCGCTCTACTGCGTGCCCGAGCTCAGCGCCCACGAGAAGACGGGCTTCTTCGCGGTGGCGGCCTACGAGAATCCGTGGGTGCAGCTGCGCACGATCGCGGCGATTGGAGCGCGCTATCTCGCGATGGCGGCCAGCAGCTGGGGGGTCGGAGCCTTCCAGGATCCGCCGCCGGTGCTCGACCCCTTCGACCCCTGGTGGCTCGCCGCGTGGCCGGCGGCGGCGCTGCTCGCGTGGCGCACGGCGCAGTCGCTGCGCGCGCGCAGCCCCGAGGCCGGCTTCTGGCTCGGAGCGGCGGCCGGCTTCGCGCCGGTCTCGCAGCTGACTCCGTTCCTGTTTCCGATCGCGGATCGCTACCTCTACTTCATCCTGCCCGGGCTGATCGGCGGCAGCGCCCTCGTGCTGCGCGGTCGGCTCGGCGCGCGTGCGGAGCGCGCGGCGGCGGTCGCGCTGCTCGCGCTGTGCGCGCTCTTCGCGGTCTCGAGTCATGCGCGCGCGCGGCTGTGGCAGAACGAGAGTCTGCTGCTCGACGAATCCGTGCGGCGCTACCCGGAGGGCGACTCCGCGCGCTGGCTGCGAACCTGCGAGGCTGGGCGCCGCGGCGATCTCGCCGGAGTCGTCGCGCTGCTGCGCGCGACCAGCGACGGCGGCGCCTCGCGCTTCCGCGAGCTGCTGATCGACGGCTGCTTTTCGCCGCTGCGGAGCGATCCGGAGTTCCAGGCTTTCGTGCACGACGCCGCGGGTCGCTGGCTCGAGACGGCCTATCAGATGGGCGTGAAGAGCCAATCGATGCTGTGGGTGATGGCCGACGCGCACCGGCTCCGCGGCGAGCGGCGCAACGCGCGCGATCTCTACGTGGAGGCGATCGCGCTCGGCGGCCCGCTCACCCCACGCCTGCGCCAGGATCTCGCCGCGCTGCGCGGAGAACTCCGCGAAATCCGCGAGCGCCGCAGAGCCGCTCGCCGCGAAGCGGAGCCCAGGTGAACGAGGGCATGGGGCTAGCCGCAATGCCGGGTCGCTTGTTTCCGGGCGCCCGCGTTCACCGGTTCCGCGACCAGCTCGCTCCGCTTCACGCGGCCGCCTCCACTCGCCCACTCCGCTCGTGGGTCGGCAGCGCGACATCGCCAGAGCCGTAGCGCGCGAGCGGCGCCGCGCCCGTCCGGACGCCGAGCTCGAACACCAGCTCCTGCGTCGCCTCCGGGTCGACGTCGGGCGCACAAGGTTGCCGCAACTTCGTTCGCCTGCGGCTCACTGCGCGGGGCAAAGCCCCTTGCGGATGAGCCGCTCCTCGCGCGGGATCGGATCCTGCGCGCACTCCGGCTGAAAGTTGCGGCGCTGCCAGGCCAGGGGATGGCCTGCTCGCAGCAGCAGCGCCCGCTCGACATCTTCCGCAAGCCGCCGCAGCGTGACGCGAGCGGCCCAGCCCACCCAGATTGGCCGCCACTCGCCCTCGAGGTCGAGCAGGAGCAGTGGCAACAGGCACTGGGCCTTCACCCACGAGGGCCGCCCACTGCGATAGGCCTCGCGGAGCTCCGGGCAGACATCCCCCGCGCGCTCGAGCCGCAGCAGCGCGCGGGCGTTGCGCGATGAGATGCCGAGCTGCTCCACCGCGAAGCTCTCGAGGGTCTGGGTGTCGCCGGCCCACTCGTACTCGGCGAGGCGCACCACGCGCAAGAGCGGCGCGATCGCGGCGCCCTGCGTCTGCTCGAGGCGCACCGCGCGCCGCAGGCGCCGATCGAGCTCGAAGGCGTCCTCCTCTTCGAGCCCCGAGACGAGCGAGGCGACCGCGTGCGGCAGGCTGCGCGTGGGAGACCGAATCGACTCAGAGGCTCTCCCCGCACTCGAGGGCGAGCGTTGCGCGAGCGTGAGCGGCATCAGTCTGCACGCGAACGTCGCCGTCCCCGCGCGCGACCGCCGCCGCCTCGAACGCTTGTGTCGTTATGTCTCTCGTCCGCCAGTTTCAACCGAGCGACTCTCCCGGCTGGAGGACGGCCGTCTCCTCCACCGCCTGAAGCACCGCTGGCGCGACGGCACCACCCATGTGATCTACGAGCCGGGAGAGCTCATGGAAAAGCTGGCCGCGATCGTGCCTCCGCCCCGTTTCCACTGGGTTCGGTATCACGGCATCCTCGGCCCCTGCGCGAGCGAGCGGGATCGCGTCGCCCCCGTCCGAAGACGCCTACGCCTAGGAAGATCAAGCAGACATTCTACGTCCGATAATCGGCAAACTGGCAACTCCCACTGGAACTGACCGGCGGCGGGATACGCGATGAGCCAGTATGACGCCTTGTGCGTCGCAGGAGACGATTGAGATGGGCAACCGCTTCGCAGAGATCGCCTTCACGCCCGCCGTCCAGGCGCAGCAGGAGGCAAACGGCTCACGCGCCAGCTACACGCGCTTCTCCGAGGGAGAGCCCTGGAACGACCGGCTCAGTCCCAAGGAGATCGAATTCATCGCGGCCCGCGACGGCTTCTACCTCGCGAGTGTGGGCGAGACGGGCTGGCCTTACGTTCAGTTTCGCGGCGGTGCGCCGGGCTTCCTGCGCGTGCTCGACGAGCGGACCATCGCCTGGGCCGACTTCCGCGGCAACCGTCAGTACGTATCCGTCGGAAACGTGACCGGCAATGATCGCGTCTCGCTGTTCCTGATGGACTATGCGAACCGGAGACGCCTCAAGATCCTCGGCG
>CAYTJA010000264.1:0-6078 GCA_964437835.1 uncultured Spirochaetales bacterium | reverse complement strand
AGGACCTTCGCGATTCAAGGTGAACCCGTTGTCGTGCCAGATGAGAGCGCCGCTCCAGCTACTGTGACCACGAATTCCTGGCGCCTAGCGCAGGGCGCCGGCCTCTGCCAGCAGCGAGTAACCTCAACCGAGTTTGTTCCGATCATCGTGACTACGTAGGTTTTTCCGACCTTTACGCCACCGTTCCGGCTCACAACTCGGGCGCGATCAGCCCCGAGCCTCGCCGCCGTGCCGTCCTGGGCGGCGGCTCTCTTGGTTGGCGTGCTAATTGGGATCTCGATTCGGAAAATTCACGCTCCGAGTGGGCGCGTGTCGATGTGAGATTCGATCATCGGCGCGTTGCTTCGGCAAGACTTCGTTGGTTCCTCGCCGGCACCGTCATCGGCGGTACGGCCGGCTTTACTTGGGGCACCCAGTTCGACCTACGCGGCCGCGTTGACTGGACGGCCGTTGGGGCGGTTGCCTCGTTCCTGGTAGTCGTAATGGCCCTGGTCCCGATTTGGATCGAGCAACGGAATCGCAATCGCCAGGCGACGTCTACGCGAGATCATGTCCTCTCCCTGCTCATCCAGATCGAAGCCTTGATGAACCTTCGTATCACCACGCCCGCCATCGGTCCCTTCAACCCAATTGACGCGGCGCCCGTTCACGAATTGTGCGCGCTCATTCCTCAGCTGCATCTTCTCGACGCGGGTGAGGCGCGTCATGTGGTCGTGGCGGGCGGCAGAACGCGTATGTTGGTTCTGGTGGAAGCGAATCCGGACCCCGGGCATCAGCAGCAGGAATTCCAAGAGTGCTTCAAAGCGATAACGCGCGCGCTCACGGTTGTGCGCAAGCGCACTAAACCATCACGCAGAGAGTAGGCTCGCTGCTCAGCGGCCCGGTCACCGCCGGGCGTCTCGTACGTGGTAAGGTTCTGGCGTCAATCAACGCGATGTCGCGGGCCGGTCAGCGAGGTGTCCGGCAGCTGAACCGCGGATGCGTTGATGGGCGGCGTGCCGCGTTGCTTGCTGGCGCTTGGTGTTGGAGTGGGCCCTTATCGAAGCGAAACAGGCGGTCCGTGACCTTCTCGATAAGCTGCCGGATGACTTCACCCTCGAGGACGTGCTTTACACCTCTACGTCTTACAGCGGATTTCCCAGGGCCTTTCCGAATCTCACACTGGTCAAGTCATTCCCCACGAGCAAGTCGAACAGGACCTCCGTCGCCGATGGCTACTCGGCGGCGCGTAGGCCGTAGGTGCGCCGTTGGATGCCACGGATGTTGTCATTGAGCTCCTCGACGAAGCCGAGTGCGACCGTGTTCTCCGGCTTGCAGTACGCGGCGATGCTGTCCGAGTGACGCTCGAGATTTGCGCGTACTCGTGCTTGCGCGCCCGGCCCCGCGCCGTGCCGAGACGCTGCAACGAGTGGGCCTGGGATCTGGAGCCCCGTCGCATTGCGAGAGGTCTTCCACCAGTGCCTCGGCTCCAGTCGAATTCTGGCAGAGAGCGACGCGCGGAAGCCGCGTTGCCGCGTTCGCGAGTGACCGTGTCTCCGGGTCGAGCCGCGTGCAGCCAGAAAAGATCGCCCGAATCAAGTGGAGCCCGAAAGCGTGTGGCCGGATTCGTCACACTGCTAGTTCATGCTCGGGGTCATGAAGAAGAGAAGTCGTCAGCTCGCCATGAACCTGCGGCCTCCGGCACGCTGGGGAGGGCTGCGTTCCGGCGCCGGCCGCAGGGCCGGCCCCCGGCCGTCCGTCCGCCACCGCAGGCGGGAATCGTTCCCGGGTCGTTTCCCATGCCTCGTCACCTGGCGACTGCGGTCGGGCCTTCCGTCCCTGCGGAGCGGCGTGCTGGTACACGAGGTCCGGAAGTCCTTCGCGGTCGCCTGCGAGCGCGGAGATTTTCGCGTCGTCCACTTCTCGCTCCAGCGCGACCACGCCCATCTGATCGTCGAGGCTCGCGATGGCAAAGCGCTCGGCCGCGGTTTGAAGTCGATCGGCTCGCGCCTCGCGCGAGCCGTCCATCGCGCCTTCAACCGCCGCGGTCCCGTGCTCGCGCAGCGCTACCACCTCAGTCTGCTCCGCAGCCCGCGCCAGGTCCGCAACGCTCTCGCCTACGTGCTCCTCAACGCGCGCCATCACTTCTTTCAGCGAACTCGCTCGACGCCCCCGGTCCGGGCCGACGCAGCGTCGTCGGCCCCGTGGTTCTGCGGCTGGCACCGCGCGCCGCCGGGCACCGGAAATTCCGAGGCTGCGCCCGTGGCCGAGCCTCGAACCTGGTTACTGGCCACGGGCTGGCTGCGACACGGTCGCATCGATCCTGCGGAGGTTCCGGGCGAGCGCTAGGCACGCGCCCTCGGCTTGGGCTCGGAGCGTGGAGTCCGATGTGTTCAGCTCTGCGCGAAGGCCTCACGCAAGCCGCGCGCGAGGCTCGCCGAAGCTTTCGGCAGCGGTCGGGAATAGAAAAACCCAGGCAAGCGATTCGAATCCGAAAGGCGACGAGGTCTGCGAGTTCGCAGCGCGCGATCAGGCGCGATTTCCGCACTGACAGAAACGCCTTTCTGAGCCCTCTCGACCTTCTTTCTTGGTCTTCCAGCTACTTCCGCTACCCACACGAATCCGCGAAGAGCCGTGAAGACAAGGAATAGGCTATCAGCGTATGCAGCGGACTCGGCTGGGCCGCGCCGCTGATGCGTGGCGTTGGGCAGGAGTCGAGAACGATCGGCGCAGCGGTCGCAGTAGATCGGCGCTATCTGTACTCCCCTCGAGCTCAGGAGGCGGCCATGGCGGAGGTCGCGGATCGAATCACGGTGAATCCGGAGCAGTGCGGGGGCCGGCCTTGCATCCGGGGCCTGCGCATTCGCGTCATGGACGTACTGGACCTCCTGGCGGGCGGCCTCAGCCCCGAGAAGATCGTCGAGGAGCTTCCTGACCTCGAGATCGCAGATGTCGTTGCGTGCCTACGCTACGCGAGCCGACGCATCGATCACCCCGTCCTTGCGGCGTGACTCTCTGGCTCGACGAGCAGCTATCGCCAACGCTGGCGGGCTGGATCTCTCGCCAGCTCGCTCTGGTTGCTCAACCGGTTCGCGACCTCGGCTTCCGCAATGCGTCCGATCCGGAGATCTTTTTCGCGGCTCGCGAGGCGGGAGCGGTGGTCCTGACCAAGGACCAGGATTTCGTGCGGTTGCTGGAGCGGCACGGGCCACCCCCGAAGGTCATCTGGATCACATGCGGCAACACGTCCAATGCGCGCATGCGGGAGGTGCTCACCGCTGCGCTCGCTCCGGCGCTCGAGCTTCTCGACAAGGGCGAGCGACTGGTTGAGATCAGTGACGCTCGGTAGCTGAGCAACTATCCGCTGAGCGGAAGCCTAGCGCGTCGCGCCGCGCTGGACTGCGGCGCGCAGCGCCGGGAGCGTTGCGGCGACGCAGATCAACACCGAGAGGCCGGCCACTGCGAAGGCCGCGCGGTAGCCCGCGAGCCAGCCGAAGCTTCCGGCCACGCCCTCGCTCACGAGGCCGCCCGCGATCGGGCCGATGATGAAGCCCAGGGAGCCCGCGGCGTTGAAGGCGCCCATCGCGGTGGTGCGGACCTCCTCGGGGGCGAGTTCCTGCGTGAGCAGCAGCGAGGGCACGAACATCACCGCGGCGCAGACGCCGACCGCCGCCATCGCGGCGGGCAGCCAGTCGAGCGGGATCCAGGGCAGGGCGGCCGTGCCGACGCCGTAGGCCGCGCTGCCAACGCATAACATTAATACCCGCGAGCCGCGCTCGGAGAGGCGCCCGAAGGGGAACGAGAGCAGCGCGAAGGGCAGCATGAAGGCCATGATCAGCAGCCCGCGCCGGGACGGCTCGAGCGAGAAGATCCGCGACACGTAGAGGGAGAAGGTCGTGGTGTAGAAGCCGACCGTGAAGCGATCGATGAACGAGAACGCGAGCGGAACCAGCAGCACCCGGTGGCGGCGAACGGCGGCCGCGATCTGCGCGAATCCGGGTCTTGCTTCGCCGCCGGAGCTGTCGCGCAACACGAGCCAGGCGACGCCCGCGGCGAGCAGCACCACGACGGCACCGGCGCGCAGCGGTGCCAGCACGTCGACCGACGCGAGGGCCGCCCCCGCGCCCGCGCCGAGCGCGACCCCGAGCGTGATGCCGCCGCCGACGAGGCCCATCACCCAGCCGCGCCCCTCGCCGCCGCGCGCGTTCGCGGCGATGCCGAGCAGCATCGAGAGCGCCGAGATGTGCGCGCAGCCCTCGGCGAAGCGAATTGCGAGAAAGACCGGGAAGGAGACGGGCAGCGAGAGCGCCGCCAACAGCACGCCGTCGACCACCAGCGCCGCGCTGACGATCTCGCGGCGCCTCCCGTGGCGATCGGCGAGCGCGCCCGCGATCGGGGCCGCGAACACGGCGCCCAGCATGTTGACCGACATGAACAGCGAGGTCAGCGTCTCGGAGACGTCGAAACGCGCCTGGACCAGCTCGCGCAGGATCGCGACCGGGAGCGTCACCGGCACCAGGATCAGGACGGCGAGGACGCCGAGCGCGGCAATGCGCCATGTCTCGTAGGCCATCGGAGCAGGCAGCGTAGCGGCGAAGCTCTGAGGTCGAGCGCCGCAGGGCCGCGCCTCTGCGGGCCTCCGGTATCTTCGGCCGCCCATGTTCGACTCCTGGCCGCTGATCTCGGAGCTGCTCGGCAGCCTGGCCGAGTGGATCGCGCAGAGCCCGATCGCGGCGCTGCTCGGCATCGGCGCCGCTCCGCTGCTGCTGATCGCGGCGCGCGGATGGTCCAGAGCTCGTGCAGCGCAGCGGGACGCAGCTCCTGCTGCGCCCGCGGAAGGCTCGGCCGAGCCGGCCCCCGCAGCGGCCCTGCTGCGGCCCGCCGCTCCGCCGGCTCCGATTCCGGCGCAGCCTGCCCCCAGCGCCCCAGAGCCGGCGCCCGCAGCTCTCGTCGAGGCGCTCGTAGTCGAGCCCGCGATCGTCGAGGCGGCGGCGCCGGCGGCTGCACCCGCGCGCCTCGGCGAGCGCCTGCGGCGCACGCGCGAGGGTTTCATCGGCCGCCTGCTCTCGCGGATCGGCGGGCGCACGCTGGATGCCGAGCTGCTGGCCGAGCTCGAAGCCCTGCTCTTCTCGGCCGATCTCGGGGTGCGCACGGCCGAGGCGCTGCTCTCCGAGCTGAAGGCCCGGGCCGGCGGCGGCTCGGCCTCGCAGGTCCGCGCGGCGCTGCGGGACGCGATCCTGGCACGCCTGCGCCGGGTGGAGCCCGAGCCGGCGCCGACCGCGTTCGAGAGCCGCCCGCACGTGATCCTGGTGCTCGGAGTCAACGGCTCCGGCAAGACCACGACGATCGGAAAGCTCGCGGCGCGTTATGCGACGGCGGGGCAGCAGGTGCTGCTCGGGGCCGGAGACACCTTTCGCGCCGCCGCTGGAGAGCAGCTCCAGATCTGGGGCGAGCGCGTCGGCTGCGAGGTGATCCGGGGGCCGGATGGCGGCGACCCGGCCGCGGTCGCCTTCGACACCGTGAAGGCGGCCCGCGCGCGGGGCGCCGACGTCGCGCTGATCGACACCGCGGGCCGCCTGCAGACGAAGAAGCCGCTGATGGAAGAGCTCGGGAAGATCGCGCGCGTGATCGGTCGCGAGCTGCCCGGGGCCCCGCACGAGACGCTGCTGGTTCTCGACGCGAACACGGGTCAGAATGCGATCTCGCAGGCGCGCCTGTTCAGCGAGGTGACGAAGCTGACGGGCCTCGTGCTCACGAAGCTCGACGGAACCGCCAAGGGGGGCGTGATCGTGGGCCTCGCCGAGGAGTTCGGGATTCCCGTGCGCTATGTCGGCGTCGGCGAGTCGCTCGAGGACCTGCGCGATTTCGTCGCCGCGGATTTCGTCGAGGCGCTGTTCGAGGAGTGAGCCGGAGCGGCCGGGGCGCGCGCCTCGGCTTCGCGCAGGCACAGCGCGCAGGGAGGGGCATGAGCCGCTACATCCTGGCCCTGGATCAGGGCACCACCTCGTCGCGCGCGCTGCTCTTCGACGCGTCCGGCGCGGTCGTCGCCTCGGAGCAGCACGAGTTCACGCAGCATTTCCCGAAGCCCGGCTGGGTCGA
>CAYTJA010000263.1:0-1899 GCA_964437835.1 uncultured Spirochaetales bacterium | reverse complement strand
AACGCGAAGCCGAAGTTCGAGCGGGTGTAGACGTTGATCACGTCGCCGCCCTCGAGGGCCGCCTCGATCGCGTCATTGATGTCCTTGTCGTGGAAGAGTGGCGTGACCTCGCCCAGCTCGGCGACGAACACGAACGCGCGGATCTTGGTGAACGCCTCCTGGAGCGTGTAGACGAACTGGAGCATGAAGCGCGACACGTTGGCGACCGAGGAGGAAACATCCGTCAGAATCACCAGCTTCGGGCGATCCTTCTTGCGCTGCTTGAAGATCAGCTCGAACGGGATCGCGCCGTGGGACATGTTGCGGCGCAGCGTCTGGCGCAGATCGAGCTTGCCCTTCTTGAGCCGGCGCCGGCGGATCGACAGGACGTTCTTGATCCGCTGGGCGAGGCGCTCGACCACCTCCCGCATCTTGCGGATCTCCTCCTCGGTGAGGTGGTAGAAGCTCTTCTCCAACAGCGTCTCGCGCCGGAACTTCTCCATGTAGTCGTGGTTCTGCTTCTGCAGCTCGCGCTCGGTGAACGAGCGCACGCTGCGGCGCAGCGCCTCGATCAGGCCCTCGATCAGCTTGCGCAGCGCGGCGATCTGGTCGGGCGACATTCCCGCCGCCTCGAGCCGAGCGGCCAGACCCTGAAGCTCGTCGCCGGCGCCCTCCATCCCGAGTTGCTCGAGCGTGCGGCGGCTGAAGAAGCCCACCTGCAGGAAGTTCTCGATCCGCCCGATCCCGGCCTGCTCGGCCGCCTGGCGGATCAGCTTCTCGAGCTGGGTGAGGTCCTGGGTGAGCAGCGCGCGGGCGAGCTCGGAGAGGTCGCCCCCCAGCTCACCCTCCATTCCCTGGAGCATCTGCGCGATCTGCTGGAGCAGCTTCTCGAAGTCGAGACCGGCGTCGGCCAGCCCGGCAGTCGCCTGCCCGAACGACTCGCGCAGGCTGTCGTAGAAGCCCGACCAGAACAGATCGAAGAGCTGATCGTAGGTGGAGACTTCCTCGCCCCGCTTCACCATCGTCGCGCGCAGCGCGTCCTTGAAGATCTCGCGGTCGTCGATCGACAGCTCGTCGAGCGCGGTGAAGGCGTCGAGCGTCTCCGCGGTCGAGACCCGGATCCCGCTCTTGCGCAGGATATTCGTGAACTCGAGGATCTTCTTCTGCAAGGGGGCAACTCACTGACCGGCGGATTACGCTTCGCTAATCCGCCCTACTACCTTCTGCGTAGGGCGGATTAGGCCGAAGGCCGTAATCCGCCAACTTTCTAGTGCAACGCGCCCTTCTTCGTCGCCGCTGCGGCGGGCGCCGGCGCCCCGGCCGGCTTCGCGGCGCGCGCCTCGCCGGCCTTCTTCTGCAGCAGCTTGTCCAGCTCCGCTTGCGCCTTGCGGACATCGCCCTCGTACTTGAGGATCACGTTGAGGGTCTGGCTGACCAGCTCTTCGTCGAGCTCCTGGGCATTCAGCGCCAACAGCGCCCGCGCCCAGTCGAGCGTCTCGCTGATCGACGGCGTCTTCTTCAGGTCGAGCTGCCGCAGCCGGTGCATCATGCCGACGAGGTCTTCGACCAGCCCCGCGGACGCATCGGGCACCTTCGTCTCGAGGATGCGCTTCTCGAGCTCTTGGCTCGGAAAGTCGATGTACAGGTGCAGGCAGCGGCGCTTCAGCGCGTCGCTCATCTCGCGCGCATTGTTCGAGGTGAGGAACACGAGCGGCTTGCGCTTCGCTTCGATCGTACCGAGCTCGGGCACCGTGACCTGGAAGTCCGAGAGCACCTCGAGCAGGAATGCCTCGAACTCGGGGTCCGACTTGTCGACCTCGTCGATCAAGAGCAAGGTGGGCTCGGGGGCCTGGATCGCGCGCAGCAAGGGCCGCGGCACGATGAAGCGCTCCGAGAAGAACACGCTGTCCTCGCGGCCCA
>CAYTJA010000262.1:0-16586 GCA_964437835.1 uncultured Spirochaetales bacterium | reverse complement strand
CGTCAAGAAGGCCCACCTCGACCACGAGACGCACGGCATCTTCATCGCCGCCGGCCCCGAGCTGCGACGCGGCGCCGAGATCACGGGTGCCTCGGTCCTCGATATCACGCCGACGCTGCTCCACTACCTGGGCTTGCCCGTCGGCAAGGACATGGACGGCAAGGTGCTCTCGCAGCTCTTCGAGGCCGGCTCGCACGCGGCGCAGGCGCCGAGCTACGTCGCGAGCTACGAGCAGGCGCCCGAAGGGAAGCAGGAAGCCGCGCCCGGCGAGAAGCCGGAACCCTACGGCAAGGCCGAGCTCGCGGAGAACCTGGCCGCGCTCGAGACGCTCGGATACGTGAAGCAGGGCGAGGCGGGTGCCGGGCCGGCGGCCGAGGCCGGGGAATCTTCGCCCGAGATCCACAACAACCTCGCGCGCGTGCACATCCGGGCGGGCGAGCTCGACGAGGCGGCCGCCGAGTTCGAGCGCGCGCTCGCGCTGAGTCCACACGACGCGGACGCGCTGCTCGGCCTCTCCGGCGTCGCGTCGCTGCGCGGAAACCGCGCCCAGGCCGAGCACCTGACGCGCGTGGCACTCGCCTCGAACCCGGACTTTCCGCCCGCGCTCGCGCAGCTGGCCGAGCTGCGCCGCGACGCGGGCGATCTGCCCGAGGCGATCCGGCTGTTTCGCGAGGCGCTAGTACTCGACGACGTCTCGCCGCAGCTCTACCTGGGTCTCGGCGATTGCCTGCAGCGCGCGGGCGAGTACGCAGAGGCCGAGCAGGCGTTCAAGCGCGTGCTCGAGCTGCAGCCGGACTCCTTCGAGGCGCATTACAACCTCGGCGTCACTGCGCTGCAGCAGCAGCACTACGACGTCGCGATCGCGGAGTACGAGAAGGCGCTCGCGATCGATGCGGCGAACCCGCTCGCGGCCGCGGCGCTGAACAATCTCGGCACGGTGCACCTCGAGCGCGGCGACAAGGAGAAGGCGATCGCGCGCTGGGGCGAAGCCGTGAAGGCCTCGCCCGCGCAGCTCGAGGCCCGCTACAACCTCGCGGCCCAGTACCTCGACGCGAATCGCCTCGACGACGCGATCCCGCTGCTGGAGGAAGCCGCGCGCCTCGCGCCGGACCACGAGCTCGTCCACGTGCGCCTGGGGCGCGCCTACCTCGCGAAGGGGCGCGGCGCGGACGCGTATCGCGCGTTCTCGCTGGTGCGGCGGCTGCACCCGCAGAACTGGTTCGCGCCGCTCGGGATGGCCGCGCTGCACGCGGCGAACGGGCGCCCGAAGGAAGCGGAGCCGCTGCTCGACGACGCCCTGCGCCAGGGCGGAGACGCGGCGCGCGCAGAGGCGGAGAGCTTCCCGGCGCTGGCGCCCCTGCTCGCCGCACGCGGTGCGAAGCCGTCTGGCTGAGCCGGGGGCTCAGCCGCCCGCCGCGGCCAGGGTGTCGCGCGCGCGCTTCGCATAGCTCGATTCGAAGGAGGCTCGCGCAACCGCGACGCGCTGGCGCAGCTCGGAGTCGCGCAGCAGGCGCCGCGTCGAAGCGGCCTGGTGCTCCTGCAGCTCGGGCGCCTCGAGGCCGCGCGGGAAGCGCTGCGCAAAGCCCGCGAGTGCGCGGTAGTAGGCCTGCTGCGGGCCGAGCTTTTCGCAGCCCTGCACCAGCGCTTCGATCACCTCCGCGCGCTCGGCGCTCGAGAGCAGCAAGCTGCGCGCCAGCGTCTCGCCCCAGGCGTCGAAGAAGGGCGGAATCGGCAGCAGCAGCTCCGGCGCGCGGCGCAGCGCCTGCGGCTTGCGCAGCGGGTAGTTGCGGTGGCCCTCGCGCGCGAGCAGCGCGCGGTAGAGCGCGGCCGCGCGCGCAAATGCGCCGCCGTAGCGCCTGCTGCGATCGCGGGCCAGGTCGCCGAAGCGCTCGAGCAGAGGGGCGGCCTCGGGGCCGTGGCCGGCCGTGTCGAGGCCCTGCATCACGTCGCCGGCGTTGTGGGTCAGGATGCTCGCGACGCGCAGCAGGTCGAGCTCGCGGCCGCGGCTGTTCGCGAGCGCTCCGAACGCGCGCGCCTCGCGGGACAGCTCGGCATCGACTGCGGTCTCGAGCTCCTCCGCTCCGGCCGCATCGCCGGCCTTGTGCGCGGCCACGAGGCCTCCACACAGCACCGAGAGGCGCTCGCCGTCGTGTCCGGACACGATCCCGACCCGCTCGACCGCGACCTGCCGCGCCGAGACGAGCCCGAGATCCCAGCCGGCGCTCGCGAACGCGAGCGCGCGCATGCGCGGCAGCTCGCCGGTGCCGACCGCCTCGAGCCAGAGCGCGCGCCGGATCTTGCTGTCGACGTCGGTCGGCACGTAGGTTGCGGCGCTCGCGAAGTGGGCCGCGAGGCAGAGCGCGAAGTAGTCGCTGCGCTCTTCCGGGGTTGGGTGGCTGCGGGGCTCGAGGCGCGCGGCGGCGCCGAGGATCCGCCACCAGCCGAGCGGACCGGCGCCCTGTTCGACCAGGGGCAGGGCCGGGTCCGCGGGGGGCGCGTCGGCCGCGTGCGGACCCGAGAAGAGCCACGGGGCGGTCTGTTGTACCAGCCCGAGCAGGGTGCGCGGGCCGATGAAGCCGCCGAAGGCGCCGCGCGTTTCGGCGCTGCGGGGGTCGTTCGGGCTCGGCGCGCTCATGCGACCGCCGAGTGTGCCTCGCGCTGCGCGGCGCCGCTCATCAGGTGCTCCTCCCGGGCTGCCTCGGCGTGCTCGAATGCCGGCTCCGGGGAGGAATCCATCCGCCACGCACACGCGGCGATCGCGAACATCCCGATTCGCTCGGGGCTCCAAGCCACCGGAAAGCTGCCGCTGCAGCCGCTGATCGCGGGGCGCACCCGCAGCGGGTTCACCTGCGTGGAAGGCGAATCGCGCAGCGTGCGCCATGTGTTCCTGGTCGACCAGGTCGGGGATCTCTCGCAGCAGCTGCGGATGGAGCTCGGCGCCGCCTCGCGTTTCGGAAGCTAGTTGCGTCGATTCTTCAGCTGAGATTCCGCGCTGCTTCCGATCGGCTGCGCGCGCCCCGCGCAGCGCCTGCCGGCATGCTGCACGGGTGTCGGCAATCGCTGCCGATTCGCCCGTCGCATCCGGGCCGCAGCGTGTTAGCCTGGATTCGACTCGCACGCTCGGGTGGGCGAGGCGGAAATAGACGTCGATGCAGTGGCGATCGAGAGCGGGAGAATTGGATTCGCCGGCGCGCGAGACGCTGGTGCTGACGCACGCCGGGGCTGCTCCGGGCCTGGCACTCGCACGTGCGCTCGGGCGCCAGGGCTATCGGGTGGTCGGCGTCGAGTCGAGCCCCGGAAGCGCCGGTCTGCGTTCCCGCTATCTGTGCGGCGCAGCGCTGTGCCCCGACCCGGAGGTCCACGCCTTCGCGTTTTGCGAGGAGCTGGCCCGCGTCGTGCGCCACGCGCGCGCGGCGCTGGTACTGCCGGGGCATCGAGCCGCCGTGCAGGCGCTCTGGCAGGGGCGCACGCCGCTCGAGCGGTACGCACGCATCGCATTGCCCGAGCGGGAGGCGTGGCAGCGGCTGCGCCACGGCGGTCGTTTCCACGAGCTCGCCCACAGCCTGGGTCTTCCGGTGCCGGCGCTGCGCCGCGTCAGCTCGCTGCGCGAAGCTGTGCTGCTCGCGCGCGACCTCGGCTACCCGGTCGAGCTGCGGACGCTGCTCTCGCCCACGCCGATCGGGGCCGGGAAGTTCATCGCCCAGGATTGGATCCGGATCCCGGGGGAGCAGGCGCTCGCGCGCGCGGCCTCCCCACTGCTCGAGAGCGGTCCGCTGCTGCTGCGCCACGCGGCTCCGAGCGAGCAGCGCGATCTCGTGTTGCTCGCCGACGCGGGCCTGCCGGTCGCGGCCTATCAGAGTCGCGTGTCGGATCCGGCGCTGCCCGAGGCCTCGCTGATCGGCGCGCCGAGCGACACCGAACTCTTCGAATACGCGACCGCACTGTTGCACGCGCTGCGCTGGACGGGCCTCGCGCGCGCGCGCTTCCGGCTCGAGGAGGGGCAGTGGGTGCTCGCAGATCTCGAGCCGACCGGCGGCGTCGCCCTCGCCGAGGCGGAAGCGGCCGGCGTCCCGCTGGCGCACGCCTGGGTACGGCTCTGCCTCGACGGCGGCGCGCACCTCGACGCTGTGCTCGCGGAGCCGCCCTCGCAGAGCCCGCCGGCGCGCTTTCCGTGGGACGACCCGCTGCCGGAGCTACCGGGCCTCGTCGCGCGCGTGCGGGGGACGGGGTCGCCTTCTCGACTTCCCCCCCACTAGCGCTTCGGCTGCGCCGCGCGTTCCTCGGGTGAGCGGTAGATCATGAGCTGGAGGTTCCTCGGGTCGTTGCCCTCGTTCTGGAACTCGGGCTCGAGGGCGGGCTGCAGCTCCGACATTCCCGACATTGCGCGAGCCCAGTCGCGCGGCGGAAGCCAGCCCGGATGGGGCAGCGCCTGGCGCCGCAGGCCGCCGGGCGGGTGCAGCGAGCGCCACTCGGCCAAGCGCAGCGAGAGGTCGCGGACGCGGTCCGGTTGAATCGAAGAAAGATCATGACTTTCAATTGGATCTACCTCGATATCGAAGAGATACCTGAGGGTGGGTAGGCCGCCCGGACGCTCGATCTGCACCAGCTTCCAGGGCCCCCTTCGGACCGCCGTGAAGATCTGGCCCGGGATCGGGACCTCGGCCGCGAAGAAGAGGTCTCCCGAGCGCGGCGCGCCGCGACCGCTGCGGAGCGTCTCCCACTGGTCTTGCCCATCCAGAGGCAGCGTGTTCCGCGGCTGCACCCCGGCAGCCGCGGCGAGCGTCGGGAACACATCCATCGCAGACACGAGTTGCAGGCGCTGCGCTCCGGCCTCGAGTGCTGCGGGCCAGCGCAAGAGCGCCGGCACCCGGATGCCGCCCTCGAAGGTCTGCAGCTTCTGGCCGCGCAGCGGAGTGTTGTCGCCGCCGAAGCTGTTCGTGCCGCCGTTGTCCGAGAAGAAGAGCACGATCGTGTCGTCGCGGATGCCCTCGTCGTCGAGCGCCGCGAGCACCTGGCCCACGGCCTGGTCGAGCGCGTCCAGCATCGCCGCGTAGATCCGCCGGTGGCGCAAATAGCGCTCGCGCACTTCGGGCGGGTAGGCGTCGAGCGCCGAGAAGTAGCTTGGGCGATCTCCCGTCGCCTCGAGCTGCGCGTACTTCGCGATCAGCGCCTCGGGCGCCTGCATCGGATTGTGAGGCGCGCTGAAGGGTACGTAGAGAAAGAGCGGGCGCGCAGGGTCGCGCTCGCGGATCACGCGCGCGGCCTCGGCTCCCTCGAGCTCGGTGGCGTAGCGGCCGCGCTCGTCGAGGCTCTCGCCGTTGCGCTGCCAGTCGTGGCCCTGCATGCGCGTGTGCTGGTTGTAGTCGATCGCGGTGTGGAGATGGCCGTAGAAGGAGTCGAAGCCGCGGCGCAGCGGGTGAGTGCTCTCCTGCGCGTGCCCGAGGTGCCACTTGCCGACGATCGCGGTCTGGTAGCCGGCCGCCCGGAAGGACTCGGGCATCAGGTGCTCCGCGCTCGGCAGCCCCGCCTGGTCCCAGGGATTGATCTGGTCGTACACGATTCCCATGCGCATCGGGTCGCGGCCTGTCATCAGCATCGCGCGCGTCGGCGAGCAGATCGGCGCAGTGTAGAAGCGCTCGAGGCGCAGGCCCTCGGCTGCCAGTCGATCGAGGTTCGGCGTCGCGATGCGGCCGCCGCGGTAGCCGACGTCGGCGAAGCCCAGATCGTCCGCGAGCAGGATCACGACGTTCGGATGCGCGGGCGCGGAGCTCCGCGCGGTGGCCGCCGGCAGACCCGTGCAGGCGGCGAGCGCCAGCGCGAGCAGACTGCCCGCCGGCAGCAGAGTGGCGATGGGAGCGGACATCGGAGCTCGCTGGCGTCGCTCGGCGCTCAGCCGGCGCTCGCGAAGGGACGCATCACGTCGCGGCTGAACTGCTCGAGGTAGGCGAGCTCCTGCTCGAGCGAGGGCTTCGAGATGCCCATCGCGAGCGAGGGCGGCCAGCTCACGCTCGCGCTCATGCCGAGGGCAGCCAGGCGCGCGTAGACACCCGCATCCGGCGGCGTCACGAGCGGCACGATCGCCTCGAAGGGCCCCCTGCGGCCGGCCTCCTGGCGGTGCCGTGCGAGGCTTCGCAGGATCTCTTCGGCCTGCTCCGGGGTGTTGCCCGCGCCGATCCAGCCGTCGCCCAGGCGGCCCGCGCGCCGCAGCGCAGCTGGGCTCGCGCCGCCAATCAGGATCGGGACCGGCGCCGGCGGTGGAGGCGATTGGCAGAGCCTCGGGAACGCGTAGAAGCGGCCGCGGTGCTCGACCATCTGGCCGCTCCATAGCTTGCGCATCAAGTCGATCGACTCGTCCATGCGCTTCCCGCGCGATTCGAAGTCGAGGCCGCGCAGCGCGAACTCCTCGCGCATCCAGCCGGCGCCCGCGCCGAGGCTGAAACGGCCGCCCGAGAGGATCGAGGTGGTCGCGCAGGCCTTCGCGACGTAGAGCGGATCGTGCAGCGGCAGGATGTAGATCGCGATCGAGAAGCGCAGGCGCTGAGTCGCAGTCGCCATCGCGGAGATGCACGCGAAGGGATCCGGGAACGGGGTCGCCGCATCGAAGGGCGGCTCGCCAGCGACCGAGTAGGGATACTTCGACTGGAACTCCGCCGGATACGCGAGGTGATCCGCGAGGAAGACGCCCTCGAAGCCGAGCTCCTCGGCGCGCCGCGCGAGCGGGACCATGTGCGTCGGGTCGGTGAACGAGAACGCGATCCAGAACTTCAAGCGAAACCCTTCCTCATGAACTTCGTTCGCCTTCGGCTCACTGCGCGGGGCAAGACCCCTTGCGCTCGCGGGCCCCGCCGAATCCTGCGCGGCGCTCGAAGGGGCGCCAGTCTACGTGCCGGGCGCGGGCTCCGGGGGTACGATTCGCGGCCGCTGCGACCCGGGCGAGCTGATTTCCGACCCGAGAGGCGTCCGCATGCTCGACTACAACCCCTTCGCTCCCGAGGTCATCGACGACCCCCACGCGATCTACGCGCGGCTGCGCGAAGAGGCGCCCTGCTACTACATCCGGGACTGGAACGCGTGGGCACTGTCGCGCTTCGAGGACATCTGGCAGGCCTCGATGGACGCCGAGCACTACACCGCGACGCGCGGCACCTCGTCCGCACAGCTGATCACGAAGCTCCAGCCCGTCACCCCGATGATCAACACGATGGACCCGCCGAGCCACACGCAGCTGCGCTCGCGGATCGCGAAATTCTTCACGCCCGCTGCCGTGCGCAAGCTCGAGCCGCAGATACGCGAGATCGCGGAGGAGGCGCTGGAGCCGCTGCGGGGTGGCTCTGGCGCGGATCTCTTCAACGAGTTCGCGGCGCATGTCTCCGTGAAGGTCGCCTGCCTCGCGAACGGCTTCCCGATGCAGGACGCGGTCGCGCTGAATCGCCTCGTCTGGCGCTTCTTCGGGCGCGAGCAGGGGCACGACGGCATGACCGAGGACGGGCTCGCCGCGATGTACGAGCTCGCGGACTACTTCTCGGCGCTCGTGAAGCAAAGGCGCAAGGCCGGCGTCTCCGATGGCAGCGTGTGCGACGTCGCGCTCGACGTCCTGGTCGCGGGGCGCCGCTTCAGCGACGAGGAGGCCGGCTCGCACCTCTCGATGTTCCTGATCGGCGGTGCCGAGACCTTCCCGAAGGTGTTCTCGAGCGCAGTGCACCGGCTGTGGCAGCACCGGGACCAGCGCGCGCGCTGCGCGGCGGATGCGTCGCTGATTCCCGGCGCCTTCGCAGAGGTGCTGCGCTTCGACATGCCGACGCAGTTCCTGATGCGCTCGGTCGAGAAGGCGCACGAGATCCGCGGGCAGCGGCTGCTGCCCGGGCAATCGCTGCTGATGCTCTACCCGTCGGCGAATCGAGATCCGCTCGAGTTCTCCGACCCCGACCGCTTCGACATCGACCGCCGGCCGGACCGCATCCTGAGCTTCGGGCACGGGATCCACGCCTGCATCGGGCAGCACTTCGCGAAGCTGGAGGGCAAGGTGTGTCTCGAAAAGCTGCTCGCGTTTGCGCCGGACTACGAAGTCGAGGAGAAGCAGCTGCGGCGCATCCGCACGGAGTTCGTGCAGGGCTGGGAGACGATGCCGGTCGACTTCGGACGGAACTAGCGGCTGGATCGCGAGCCGCTTCGCCTCTCGGTGCGCGCTGCGAGGCGCAGGGCCGAGGGGAGGCTCTGGCGTGAGCGCGCCGGGAGATGCGCCGCTCGTCGAGAGTGAGGAAGCGCTGCACGACGCGGCGTGTGCCGTGACGGGCCTCCGCGATTTCGGATCTGACGATTACCGCAGCGCGCTGCGCGTGCTGCTGCGCTCTTTCGATCAAGACGCCGCGCTGACGCCGCTAGGGCGGCTCGCGACGAAGGTCCAGATCCACGGCGCGCTGATCGGGCGCCTGCGGAGCCAGGAGGGGTGGCGCCAGAGGCCCGAGGTGCTCGGGCGGCCGATCGCGCAGCCTTTCGTGATCGTCGGCCTGCCGCGCACCGGAAGCACCGCCTTCCAGAGACTGCTCGCGCAGGACCCGCAGCTCCAGGGTCTCGAGCTCTGGCTCGCGCAGGCGCCGCAGCCGCGCCCGCCGCGCGAGCGCTGGGCGGCGCTGCCCGACTTCGTGCGCTCGGACGGCACGCTGCGCGCGCAGCTCGCGGCGAGCCCCGGGCTGCGCGCGATGCACGAGCAGGGCGCGGAGCTGCCGGACGAGTGCTGGCATCTGTTCCAGCAGTGCTTCGCATGCGTTTCCTACGAGTGCCTTGCGCCGCTGCGAAGTTATGCGAATTGGTGGGCCGACTGCGACATGCGGCCCGTGTACCGGAGGCACCGCGATCAGCTCGCGCTGATCGGCGCCGATCAGCCCGAGAAGCGCTGGCTGCTGAAGGACGCGACGCACCTGTTCGCGCCGGAGGCGCTCTTCGACGCGTTCCCGGACGCGCGGGTGATCTGGCTGCACCGCGATCCGGCGAAGCTGATTCCGTCGGTCTGCAGCTTGAACCGCGGCTACAGCCAGGGATTCTCGAGCGCCTTCGATCCGCTGCGGCTCGGCCGCGAGCAGACGGCGCTATGGCTGCGCGGCATGCAGCGGATGCTCGCGGCGCGGCGCGGGCGCGAGGCGCAGTTCAGCGACGTCCAGTTCGAGGAGCTGCAGGCCGATCCGCTCGCGGTCGCGCGGCGCGTCTACGCCCGCTTCGGCGCCGAGCTCGGGCCCGAGGCCGAGTCGCGCATGCGCGTGTGGCGCGCGGCGCACCCGCCCGGAGAGCACGGCGCACATCGCTATTCGGCGCGGGAATTCGGCCTCGAGGAGGGCGCGCTGCGCGAACAGTTCTCGAGCTACATGGATGCGTGTGGGGTGAGTCCGGAACCCTGAGTGCGCGTATCCGGATCTGCTGCTGCGCGAGCGAGCGCAGCAGGTCCGCGTGGATCTCAGGGCTCGAATCCGAACTCGTCGAAAATCGCCTTGAGCTCGGCGTGGACCTCCTCGCGCGAGAGGCCGAACTCCTCCAGGCTGTAGCGGTGCGGGCTGGTGTAGGGGCGCGGGTCGGCGAGCGCGTCCTCCAGGCGGCGGCGGAACGCCTCGCCGATCGGCACGCCCAGCCAGTGGTAGATGCGCTCGAGGGTCGCGAGGGGCGCGACGACGATGTCGTCGTAGGGGAGCACCAGCAGCTGGTCGGCGGGGATGACCTTGCGACCCTCCAGGGCGTAGCGGAGGTAGTCCATCGCGAGCTTTGCCAGGGCGTGAGACTCGGGCGAATCCTTCGCAATTTCCGGCGAGTGCGTGGCCCATTTGACGTAGAACATGTTGAGGAACGAGGCCAGCGATTCGTAGGGGTGGCGGATCAGATAGATGAAACGCGCGTCCGGGAAGCGCTCGTACATCGAGCGGAGCCGCGGAGCGAAAAGGGCGTTCTTGCTGAGGTAGGTCCGGTTGCCGCCCGCCGCGAACAGGCGCCGCCGGAGCGCGTCCTGATACAGGTCGAGGAAGGCGTTGCGCTCGTCGGCAGCGCGCTCGTCGAACCAGCGGAGGCTCGGCAGCTCGTCCACGAAGGGCAGCAACAGCGAGATCGACGGCGAGTTCAGGCACAGGGCGAACAGGGCCTCGTCCTCTTCCGCCTGGTCGATCCCCATCTCGTGGATGCCTTCCCAGCCGCTGAAGAAGACGCGGTTGATCCACAGGACGACGCGGTGGAGACGACGGCCCAGAACGCGCCGGTCGGCGCGGTCGAGCGCGTCCACCAGGCGCTGGACGCTGACCGACCAGCAGATCGACTGGTACAACTTGAAGATCGCGAAACGCTCCTCGTCGAGGCTCATCAGCCGGTGCAGGCGGGTGCTGCCGCTGCGGGCGTTCGCGAACAGGAAGACCGGTCGCTCGATCCGCTGGTCGGCGATCTCCGGCCACAGCCGATCGTCGACAGCGCGCGCCAGGCGACCCAGGCCGCGGAGCAGCAGCAGTCCGATGCGGTAGCCCGCCAGCGTGAGCGCGCGGCGCGGGCTCCAGTGGCGGCGCGCCACGCGCAAGATTTCGGCCTGGGCGCGTCGATCGAGGTACATCTCTAGTGGCTACTTGTCTCGGGGGGGCGGATCGCGCAGATTCTCCCGGTGCAAGCCGCCGCGCGCAAGCCGACACCGCAGGGTCCCGAGGCGTGAGCTGCACGAGGCTGATCGACGCCCGGTCGGGGCTCTTGGGCGCCAGCCTGCTCGCAGCGATCGTGTGGGGGATCAACTTCCCACACGGGGTGCTCGGCGCCACCACGGCCGCGCTCAAGCAGTTCGCCTACACCTTTCTGATGGGCGGGCTGATCATGCGGCTCTGCACGCGGCTTTCGCTCGCGAAGCGGCCCGACGTGGTGGCGCTGGCGCTGGCCGTGGGGGTCCCGTCGCTGGTGACCGTGTGCGCGACCTTCCTGGTCCACAATCTTCGCGGAACGCCGGAACCCCTGCTGTCCACGCTGCCGGCGGCGATCCTGGCGCCCCTCGGATTCTACGTGTGGTCGCGGCGGGTCCGGCGGGACGGTCACTCGCCCTGGGAACGCGCCGCCGCGTTCCGCGCCGACCCGTAGCCGACCCGGAACGTCGCGCTGCGCGTGCCCTGCGCCGCGGGGGCCCCGCCGCGTTTGCGCGCAAACGCGCCAGGGGTTATCTCCTGCCCGCGAAACAGCGCGAGTCATCGAATCGAGAGGTTCCCCATGGCCTACATCTTCGACCCCGACCAGCTCCAGGCGGTGACCGACCGCCACCTGAGTCTGCCGCTCGAGCTCGCGTTCGACGGCATCACGCAGGAGCTCGCCGCGGCCCACCCGGGCCACATCCGCACCAAGCCTCGGCGCTGGATCCTGAACAATGCGGGCGGCGCCATGGGCCAGCTCTGCCTGCTGCACGCCTCCCTCTCCGAGTACGTGCTCCTCTTCGGCACGCCGATCGGCACCGAGGGCCACTCGGGTCGCTATCCCACGCGCGTCTGGGATTTCATGATCACCGGCGAGGTGTGGACCTACCTGGAGGGCAGCATGACGCGCATCGTCTCGAAGCCCGGCGTCAACACGATGGATCTGCCGGCCGGCAAAGCCAAGGGCTACCGCGCCTTCGAGGACTCCTGGATGCTCGAGTACGCGCGCGGCCCGATTCTGACCATGCTCCCCTTTGGTCTCTGGGACACGCTATTCGGGACGCTCGACTTCGTGACCTTCGGCCGGACCCTCGGACAGTATGCCGGGCTCGTGGCGGGAGAGCTCCGCAAGGGCAAGATCTGAGCGGGTGTGGGGGGACGCATGCCGAATCTACTGGGCTCGTTGGTGCGGCTGCTGGGCGGCTTTCGCCGAGCGGATCTCGAGCGCTTCGTCGCCGAGCATGCGCGGCTCTACTCCGAGGCGCGGCGCACGGGTGACCACACGCAGGTCGCCAGCCACTTCTACACGGTGATGGCGGACGTCCTCGAGGCCTACTACGGCACCGCCTGGCACTTCGTTCCGCCCGAGCACGCCGGGCAGAGCCGCGAGGAAGCGATCCGCGGGCTGCATCGGCGCGTGGCGCATCTGCTCCAGCACGGGCCGGGACGCGAGTCGCTGGATCTGGGCTGCGGAGTCGGATCGTGCATGCGCGGCGTCGCGCTCGAGAGCGGCGGTCGGGTCATGGGCATCACGATCGGCCCTAACGAGGTCGAGGAGGCGAACAAGCTCAACCGCGAGGCCCGGCTCGAGAAGCTCTGCCAGGTGGTGCAGGGCGACTTCGCGGCGCTCCCCTTCGAGAGCGAACGCTTCGACTCGGCGTACGCGATCTACTCCTTCAAGTACTCCACGTCGCTCAAGCAGACCTTCGGAGAGGTGCATCGGGTCTTGAAGCCGGGTGGGCTCTTCCTGATCTACGACATGGTGAAGGCCGATACCTACGACCCCGGTGATCCCGAGCACCGGCGCCTGCTCGACACCTTTGCGTACGCGACCGGCATGCCGCCCATCCATTCGAACGCGGAGCGCGTGACCGAGGCGGGTCTGGTGGGCTTCGAGTGCCTGAGTGAGCTGGATCTCTCGCAGGAGCTGCCCTGGTACGATCACTTCACCCGCACGCCGCTCTTGATGCCGATGATCGAATCGAAGACGCTGCTCCGCTGGATCCAGAAAGCCGAAGGCAAGGCGCTGCTGCCGCGTGGCTTCGCCGCGTTCTACGAGATCTTCGTGGCCGGCAACGTCGCGGCGCTGGTGAACGCCGGGAAGTGCGGGGCCATGACCGGCTCGAGCCTCGTGATCCTGCGCAAGCCCTGCGAAGGCTGAGCGCGTGAGCGCCGGCCTCAGGTCCGACTCCCGGGGAGCAGAGATGAAGGTCCTGGTGACGGGTGGTCTCGGCAGCCTCGGGCTCGCCGCGGCCCGCGAGCTCGTGGAGCAGGGTCACCGGGTTCGCTGCTTCGATCTGCGCACCCGCCAGACGCGCAGCAGGAGCCGCGAGCTCGCCGAATCGGTCGAGATCCAGTGGGGCGACATCCGCGATCCCGACCAGGTGCGCGCAGCGGTGGACGGCCAGGACGTGGTGATCCACTGCGCCGGGATCCTGTTCCCGGATTCCGATCAGCAGCCGGAGCTGGCGCAGGCAGTGAACGTCGCTGGCACGCGACATCTGCTCGACGCCATGCAGGCCAGCCATCGGCGCCCGGCGCTGGTGTTTGCGTCATCGATCAGCGTCTACGGCTGGGGCCGCTTCCAGGGCGAGCCGCGACGGGTCGGCGATCCGCTGAACCCCTGCACCCAGTACGCCAAGCAGAAGGTCGAGTGCGAGGAGATGCTGCGGGCGTCGCGAGTTCCGTGGACGATCCTGCGCGTGGGGGCCGCGATCGAGCCGGGTGCTTCGAGCAAGCTGACCCCGCTCGCGCTGCGCACCATGTTCGCGGTCTCCCTCGATACCCGGATCGAATGGGTCCACCCGAACGACGTCGGTCGGGCCATGGCCAACGCCGCGAGTCGCCCCGAGCTGCGCTCGCAGGTGCTGATGATCGGTGGAGGCCCCGCGTGCCGCGCGACGCAGCGCGATTTCTTCGCGATTGCCTTCGAGTCGATCGGCATCGGGATGCTGCCCGAAGCCGCCTTCGGCCGGGGCGGCTTCGAAATGGACTGGATGGAGACCGGGGAGAGCGAGCGTCTGCTCGATTTTCAGCGGCACAGCTGGGCCGACTTCCGGGACGGATTCATGACCGGCATGCGGCGCACACGCTTCGCCCTGCGGCCCCTGCGGCCGCTGATCCGCCGTGGGCTGCTGCAATTCTCGGCCCCATGGAAGGAACACCGGACGCGGTCGAGGGGGCTCGTCACGTAGACGAGCGTGCCGGCCGCCTCGCGCGATCGACGGCTTTCCTCAGACGGGCAGGTCGCTCCCCGGGCGCAGCTCGAGCAGGAATGCGTCGCAGGGCACGCAGGGGACTCCCTCGATGCGCAGGCGCCGGTGGCCGCGATAGAGCGACGTCAGGCGCGCAGTGGGATAGTCCTCGTGGAACGCGCGCAGGCGCGCAGATCCTCGGGCCGCACTCTCGCGCCACGTTCGAGAGATTCAAGACGGCCGCATGCGAAAAGCTGATGGCTTCGAGGAAGCGACTGAACGCTCCCAGATTGCGGATCAGCCCTTCGCTCTTGACCTCCTCGCGCACATAGAGCGCGACGTAGGCGCTGAGCGTCCTCGCCGGTACGGCTGCGGCCCAGACCCCGGGCACGAGGCCCTCGCGCAGCGCGCGCTCCAGGGCGAAGCGCCGTCCGAGCTCGGCCGGAATCTCCGTGCAACGCGGCCCTCCCTCGACACGCCGAGTTTCGAGTTCCCGCACTCCCGTGACCGCGCATCCGCGGAGGCGCGTGAACGCCAGGTCTCGATTCCTGCAGCCCGAGCGGCGAGGCGCTCGCTGCGTGCCGGATGCCGCGGGTACGGCATTCGCAATCGCTCGCCGGTGTGGACTCCAGCACCTCAGCTGTCGCGCAGCCGCACGATGCCACCGGGCGCCGTGGCGCGTGGCTCAGCGTGGCTCCCCGCAACCAAATCTCGGGAGGCAAGCTCCTCGGCTCCCGAACTCAGCCTTCAGCGAATCGTGCCGCCAAGATCCTCCGCGTGGCAGCCATGGCTCTCCGGCGCGGCGCAACGGAATAGATCGCTCTCGAGCTCGAGGTCGGGACGGATGCCCCCTGTTCTTCGAGGAGGCCGAGCATACCGCGCCGCGCGCTGCACCTGGGTCAGATCAGGAAGGAAATGAGTGGCTTCGCGTTGGCGCTGCCCAACACGCTGAGGTCTGTGCCGATTGCGGCGCAGATCCCCGCCCAAACGAGGCCGCTGCGGTCCGCGCGGCTCCAGCCGCAGGGTTGGCTACTTCCGCGCAGTGCTGCCAAGCTCCGCGGTCGGGGGGGTGAGCATGGCTTCCGAGGGAGACTCCGACCGCGCGGCCTGGGATCGCTTCTACCAGGACGCTCGCTTCGTGATGGTGTGGCCCAGCGAGTGCGTGGTGCGCTTCGTGCGCCGGCAGCGCGCGCGCCACGGGCCCGGGCGCAAGGCTCTCGACCTGGGCTGCGGCAACGGGCGTCACTTGAAGCTCTTGGCCGCAGAGGGCTTCCAAAGTTTCGGCTGCGATGCCTCGCGAGCCGCGTTGGAGTCCGCGCGCGGTTGGTTGGCCGACGAGCGACTCTCCGCTGAGCTGGCGCTGCTCTCCGGGCCCACGCTCCCCTACCCGGACCAGGGCTTCGACGCCGCGCTCTCCTACGGGGTCCTGGACTCGATGCTGCCCGAAACTGCTGGCGATCTGGTGGCCGAGGTCGCGCGCTGTCTGCGCCCGGGCGCCGAGTTCTTCGCGACGCTGCGCGCGAGCGCCGATCGCGACTTCATGCGCGTGGGCCGCGAGGTCGCCCGGAATACCGTGCAAGTGGAGGAAGAGGTAGAGCAGGGAACCTATCAGCACTTCTTCGACTTCTCCGAAGTGCAGGAGCTGTTCCGAGCCTACGACGTGCGCAGCATCGAGCGCGAAGATCGCATCGACTGGCTCCACAGCGGCCGCCAGTACTCGCGCTGGGAGGTGCTGGCGCTCCGGCGCTAGTGCACCCCGCCCGGCGCGCGCGTCGGCGACCGCGGGATCCAGAGCCCTTCCAGGTGGCCTTTCCGCTCTCGTCCGCCCCCTGCATCGTCGCCGCGGCGATCGGGTTCTCGGGATCGCGCCCGATCGGCTCCAGGCCGGCCCGCGTTGCGTGGATTGCGAGCAGCTCGGCGCCGCCGGGACCCGCCCTCTATCGCAAATCGCCCCTCGATCGGCATTGGCGCGACATCTCGACGATCTCGCAGCACGCCTTCGCCAATGAGAAGGGCTATGCGGAGGTCGGTCGCGCGATGCTGAGCCTCGACCCGGCGTCGCTGATGATCTGAGCCGGCGTTGCCGCTCAGTCGAGCGACACTTCGACGCTGCGGATCTCGCCCGTGAAGCTCGAGCCGGCTGGATAGTCGCCCGCCGGTGAACCGGTATCGACTCCCACGTCGAAGGTCTCGTCGATCGAGAAGAAGCGGGGCGCCGTGCGGCCGATTCGCGCCTCGCCGACCAGGCGCCTGCCGACGTAGAGCCGTCCGCGGCCCCCCTTTCCCACGCCGCCGTCCGAATCGAAGACATAACGCAGGGTCGTCGGACCGAGGGGAAGCGGCTCCCGGCCCACGATCGTCATACGCTCGACGTCGAAGAAGTTGTAGTGATAGGCGGGCCTTCGCTCGCGGTCGAGGTAGAGCGCCCAGCCCGCGACGACGCCGCCCTCGGTCACGATCACCCCGGATACGTCCTCGCGCGGGACCTCGATCGTCGCGCGGATCTCGTAGGAGCGATTCGGGATCGGCGGCGCCCCGGACTCGGGAATCCCGATCGCCCCTTCGTGGAACACGAAATGCCGCCGGTCCTGGTGCAGCTTCGGAAGTCCCGCGCCCGGGGCGTCGTTGCCGAGGGGGAGGACGGAGTGGCGCGCCGCCTCCGCCTCGAAGAGCGCCTGGAGCGCGCGCAGGCGTTCAGGTTCCTGGGCCGCGAGGTCGCGGGCCTGGCTGAAATCGTGCTCGAGGTCGTAGAGCTCCCAGC
>CAYTJA010000261.1:0-7944 GCA_964437835.1 uncultured Spirochaetales bacterium | reverse complement strand
ATCCAGTCCCTCGCGATGCGCTGCGGCTATCCGGCGAGCTCGATCCGTGAGCGCATCTACGCGGACTCGATCGGGCAGCACTTCGGAATCCTGCTCTACACCGGAAGCCCCGATGCCGAGGGAACGCTCGGCGGCCTCGTGCAACAGGCGCGGCACCTCGAAGATCACCTCGCCGACGCGCTGCGCATGAGCGCGCTCTGCTCGAACGATCCGATCTGCGCACAGCACGCGCCGGGCGAGCGCCTCGAGGCGCGCTGGCTGCACGGCGCCGCCTGTCACGGCTGTACCTTCGTTGCAGAAACGTCCTGCGAGATGCGGAACGACTATCTCGACCGAGCGCTGGTAGTTCCAGTTCCCGGGATTTCCGGAGCGGCCTTCTTCTCGGCTCGCGCATGATCGACGCGCTGCTCGCGCTCCCGGCGCACCTGCGCAAGCGGCTCGCCAGCGCTCTCGAAACCGGGCAGATCCAGATTCCGTGCTCGGAGGCCTCGCTGCGCTCCTTCGTCTCCGGCGGGGAGGGAATCGAGAGCGCTGCGCTCGTGCTGCGCGAGCTGGAGCGGCTCGCTATCGGCGGGCCGGCGGCTGCCGCCTGGATCTACAGCATCGAAGCAGCCATATCGCGAATACCGCGGCCCGACCTCGTCTGGTCTGGCCCCGAGGTGCCGGGCCTCCATGCGCGGGACACGCGGCGTGTCTACGAAGAGCTGCTCGGCTCGGCCGAGCACTCGATCTGGGCGAGCACCTACGCCTTCTTCGACGGACCCAAGGCCTTCGAAGTCCTCGCACGCCGCATGGACGCGCATCCGGCGCTGCGCGTGACGCTGCTGCTCAACATCCAGCGCAAGCGAGGCGACACCACCGCCGCAGACCAGCTGGTTCGGAAGTTCACGGACCGCTTCTGGAAGGTCGAATGGCCCGGCGCAACGCGCCCGTGGGTGTTCTACGACCCGCGCGCGCTCGATCCCGAGGGTCCGGGTGGGGTGCTCCACGCGAAAGCCGTCGTCGCCGACGACGAAGCCGTCTTCGTGACCTCCGCCAACCTCACCGAATTCGCGCTAGACAAGAACATCGAGCTCGGCCTGCTGATCCGCGATCGCGCGCTGGCCGCGAGCATCACGAGTCATTTTCAGGGGCTGATCGAGAAGAAACGGTTGAGCCCGCTGCCCGCGGACTGACGGCCGAGCGCACTTCCGTATCCGCTCGAGCCGCAGGGCCCGCCTAGTCCGGCAGCCCGAAGGCGATCACGCTGTCGCCCTTGCGGGTGCGCATCTGGTGGTGGCCGCCGGCGGCGATCACGACGTACTGGCGGCCATTCTCGCGCAGGCGGTAGGTCATCGGGGTGGCCTGGCCGCCGGCGGGGAGGCGGCCCTGCCAGAGCTCCTCGCCGGTTGCGAGGTCGAAGGCGCGCAGGTAGTCGTCCATCGTCGCAGCGACGAAAATCACGCCGCCTTTCGTCACGATCGAGCCGCCCATGTTCGGCGTGCCCCACTTGACCCCGATCCCGAGCGGCGCCATGTCGCGCGTGGTGCCGAGCGTCGATTCCCAGAGCAGCTCGCGTTTCGCGAGGTCGAAGGCCATGACCTTGCCCCAGGGCGGCGGGTTGCAGGGGATGCCCCAGGGCGAGAGCAGCACGCCGTGCTTCACGATGTAGGGCGTGCCGGACTGCTCCGAGCGGCCGACGGCGCGGGCTTCGTCGCGCTCGAAGTTCGCCTCGGGGCTGTCGCGCGGGATCAGCTGCGTGGTCTGGGCCACGTTCGAGACGTTTGCGACCAGGATCTGGCGTTGCGCGTCCCAGGCGACGCTGCCCCAGTTCGAGCCGCCCGCAGAGCCCGGCATCAAGATCGAGCCCGTGAGGCTGGGCGGCGTGAAGATGCCCTGGAAGTTCAGCTCACGGACGATCTCGCGGCACATGCGGCGGTCGATCGGGGTGAGGCCCCAGGCCTCGTCGGGGCTGAGCGTGTGGCGCGCGAGCGGAGGCGGCCAGGTCGGGAAGGGCTGCGTCGGCGACGTGCGTTCGCCGGGCACCGTCGATTGCGGCACCGGGCGCTCCTCGACCGGGATCAGCGGCACGCCGGTCTCGCGGTGCAGGAAGAAGAGGTTGCCCATCTTGGTGCCCTGCGCGACCGCGGGCAGCGTGCTCCCGTCCTGCAACGGGAAGTCGATCAGCACCGGCTGCGACGCGAGGTCGTAGTCCCAGAGGTCGTGATGGACGGTCTGGAAGTGCCACACCAGCGCTCCGGTCGACGCGCGCAGTGCGACCACGGAATCCGCATAACGGTTGTCGCCGAGGCGTTCGCCGCCGTAGAAGTCCGGGGAGGGGCTGCTGGTCGGCACGAAGACGAGATCGCGCTCCGGATCCGCGGAGCCGAGCGACCACACGTTCGCCGCGCCGGTGATGTCCGCGCTGCCGCGCTCCCAGGTTGCGCGGGCCGGGTCGGCCGGATCCTTCGGGATGGGATCCCAGGTCCAGAGCGCTGCGCCCGTGCGCGCGTGGAAGGCGTGCACCTTGCCGCTCGGCATGTCGACGCGGCGATTCTCGGCGACGGAGGAGCCGAGCACGATCGCGTCGTTCACGACCACGGGCGGCGAGGAGATGCCGAACTCGCCGCGCTCCCGCAGCGCCATGTCGCGCCAGAATCCGACTTCGCCGCCCTCGCCGAAGCCCGCGCATTTCTGGCCGGTCGCGGCGTCGACCGCGATCAGGCGCGTGTCGGCGGTCGCGACGTAGATGCGGCTGCGGCAGGCCGAGTCCTCAGGAGCCTCGCGGTCGACCCAGTGCGCGACGCCGCGGCAGTTCAGGTTGTAGTGCCCGAGCTCGCTCTCGAGCTGCGGGTCGAATTTCCAGCGCTGCGCGCCCGTCTCCGCGTCGAGCGAGACGATCCAGCTGTGCGGCGTGCAGAAGTAGAGCGCGCCGTCGACGAGGATCGGCGTCGTCTCGAAGGAGTGGTTCCTCTTCTCTTCGCCCGGCAGGCGCAGGTCGCCGCTGTGGTATTCCCAGATCGGCTCGAGCCGGCCGACGTTCGCAGGCGTGATCTCCGAGGCGGCCGAATAGCGTGTGCCGCCGGGGTTGGCCGCGTAGACGGGCCAGCCGGCCGCGGGCCCGGCCACGCGCTCGACCTCGCCGCTCTCGCAGGCGATCCAGAGTGCGCAACCCGCCGCAGCCGCGGCGATCCCGAAGATCCACTGCCGCACGCGGTTCTGCCGATCGCCGATTCCGCGCGAACTCATGTGCCCCTTGGCATGCCGAGAATGCGCTCGGAGATGATGTTGCGCTGGATCTGCGAGGTGCCCGCTCCGCTCGACATCGAAAGCGACGCGAGCGCGGTCATGCCGAACGCCTGGGTCGCGAGCTCCGGGATCGGCGCACCCGACAGGCCCGCGCGCCCGATCACGCGCGCCGCGAGCTCCGCGGCGTGCTGGAACAGGTCGGTGTAGACGAGCTTCACACAGGAACTCCCGAGGCCGGGGACGCCGGTCGAGCTCGCTTGCGAGATCGAGAGCTTCACGAGCGCCCACAGCGCGTCGAGCTGCGCGCGCAGAAGGCCGACCTCGCGGCGCAGCGCGCGGTCCTCCCAGGCGGCTGCGTCGCCGCGCGTCACGCGCTTGGCAGTCTCGACGAGAGCTTCGATCAGCTGGCCGGTGCGGTAGATCTGCGCCGAGAAGGCCGTGCCGCGCTCGAAGCGCAGCGTGACGTTCGTGACGCGCCAGCCGTCGTTCTCGGCGCCGACGCGATTCGAGACCGGCACGCGCACGTCCTCGAAGAAGACTTCGCTGAACTCGCTGGATCCCATCAGCGTGCGCAGCGGCCGCACTTCGATGCCGGGGAGATCCATCGGCAGGATCAGCCAGCTGATGCCCTTGTGCTTCGGCGCGCCGGGATCCGTGCGCACGAGCAGCTCGGCGCAATCGGCCGTCTGCGCGAAGCTGGTCCAGATCTTGTGCCCGTTCACGACGTAGTGATCGCCGTCGCGCACCGCGCGGGTGCGGATCGCGGCGAGATCCGAGCCCGCGCCCGGCTCCGAGAAGCACTGGCACCAGGCCTCGTCGCCGCGCAGAATCCGCGGCAGGTGCCGCGCCTTCTGCTCCGGCGTGCCCTCGACCATCAGCGTCGGGCCGCCGTGATTCAGCGCGACGAAGAGCAGGCCGTCGAAGGGCGCGCCAGCCCGCGCGCACTCCTCGTGGTAGATCAGCTGCTGTGCCAGGCTCGCCTCGCGGCCACCGAACTCCTTCGGCCAGTGGATCCCGGCGTAGCCAGCCTCGAAGAGGCGCCGCTGCCAACGCGTGACGAAGCCGCGCCAGGCTGCGAAATCCTGGTGGGGCGGGGGAGGGCCGTGGGCCGGCACCTGCTCCCGGAGCCAGGCTCGGAACTCGCGGCGGAATTCCCGATCCGCAGCCGTTTCTCGCAAGTCCAAGTCTTATGACCTTCGTTCGCCTGCGGCTCACTGCGCGGGGGCAGCCCCCTTGCTTATGACCTTCGTTCGCCTGCGGCTCACTGCGCGGGGGCGGCCCCCTTGCTTATGGCCTTCGTTCGCCTGCAGCTCGCTGCGTGGGGACAGCCCCCTTGCTCATGACCGTTGTTCGCGTGCGGCTCGCTGCGCGGGGCAAGGGTCCCTTGCGACTTCAGTTCCTTCGCCTGTGGACTGGGATGAGGCGCCGGAGTATCGAGGAGAAGCCGCGCTGCTTCAAACTTTCGCTCTTCGAAGATCCCTGTCTGCGCGGCGGGACTCCGGTGTAGTCTGCGCTGCGGAGGAGTCAGAATGCCCCGGCTGGGTCCCTTGAGCGGTCTGCGCGTGGTCGATCTCGCCGATGAGAAAGGCGAACTCTGCGGGCGGCTGCTGGCCGATTTCGGAGCCGACGTGATCCGCGTGGAGCCCCCCGGAGGCGCCCGCTCGCGCGCGCTGCCGCCCTTCCACGGCGTGCGCAGCCTCTACTTCGCCTACCGCAACTCGAACAAGCGCGGGATCGCGCTGGATCTCGAGCAGGCCTCCGACCGCGAGCAGCTGCTCGGCCTGCTCGCGCGCGCCGACGTCTTCGTCGAATCGGAGCGGCCCGGGGCGCTCGCCAAGCTCGGGCTCGCGCCCGCGTCGCTCTGCGAGCGCTTCCCGCACCTGGTCTGCGTCTCGATCAGCGCGTTCGGTCAGACCGGCCCCTACAGGGACTGGATCGCCAGCGACGCCCAGCTCGAGGCGATGGGCGCGATGCAGTTCAAAGCCGGGATTCCCGAAAAGCCCCCGCTGCTGCCGCCCGCGCCGCTGGCGTCGGACATCGCGGGCATCATGGGCGCGTTCTCGGCGCTGCTCGCGCTGCTGCAGCGCCAGCGCACGGGCTTCGGTCAGGCGATCGACCTTTCGGCGCTCGAGGCGGCTGCGCAGACCGCCGACTGGTCGTTCTCGAACGGCAGCTACATCCTCGCGAAGGGCGCTGCGACGAGCGAGGTCCGCATGGGCTCCGGCCCGATGTACCGGATCTACGCCTGCAAGGGTGGTTATGTGCGCCTGGTGATCCTCTCGCCGCGCCAGTGGCGCGCGATGCGCGAGTGGCTCGGCGATCCCGATTTCCTGCAGGACGAGAAGTACGAGAGCTTTCTCGGGCGCATGGAGATCGCCGATGCGCTCGGCGTGCTGATCGGCGATCTGTTCTCGACGCTGAGCCACGAGCATGTCGCGGCCGAAGCGCAGCGCCGCGGGATCGTCTGCACTCCGGTGCTGCGTCCGGAGGAGGTGCTCGCGAACGAACACTTCCGCTCGCGCCACACCTTCGCCGAGGTCGAGTACGCCCCCGGCGAGCAGGGCCCCGTTGCCGCCGGCTTCTTCGAGATCGACGGCGAGCGCCAGGGATTCCGCACGCGCGCGCCCGAGCTGGGCGAGCACCAGGCGCTGCTGCGCGGCGGACTCTGGCCGGACCGTCGGCCCGCACCGCGCGGCGCGCGGCCCGCAGCGTCGCTGCCGCTCGCCGGCCTGCGCGTGCTCGACTTCGGCATCGGCGGTGTCGGCGTCGAGGCAGGCCGTCTCTTCGCCGAGTACGGCGCGGACGTGATCAAGGTCGAGAGCCGCACCTATCCCGACTTCATCCGCACCGTGATGGGCTCCGAGATGAGTGCCTCGTTCGCGTCGTCGTCGCGCTCGAAGCGCGGCCTCGGCGTGAATCTCAAGCATCCGAAGGGCCTCGCGTTGCTGCACCAGCTCGCGGAGCAGTCCGACGTCGTGATCGAGAACAACTCGACCGGCACGATGGACGACATGGGCATCGGATTTCGCAAGCTGTCGCAGCTGAACCCGCGCATCGTGATGGTCAGCAGCCAGCTGCTCGGCTCGCGCGGCAGCTGGGCGAGCTGGATCGGCTACGGGCCCTCGACGCAGCCGATCGGCGGCCTCGTGCACCTGTGGAACTACGCGGACCAGGACTTCCCGGCCGGCTCGACGTCGATCTTCCCGGATCACCTTGCGGGTCGCCTCTCGGCGCTCGCCGCGTTGGCCGCGCTCTTTCAGCGCGAGAGCACCGGGAGGGGCGCGCACGCGGAGGTCGCTCAGGCCGAGGCCGTCGTGAACATGTTGGGCGATCTGCTGCTGCTGGCGGGTCTCGAGCCGGGCAGCGTCGTGCCGCTCGGCAACCGCAGCCTGCGCGGCGCGCCCTGGGGCAGCTATGCCTGCGCGGGTGTTCAGCAGTGGTGCGCGATCAGCTGCCGCAGCGACGAAGATTGGCGACGGCTGCGCATGGCGATCGGGAGCCCCGAGTGGGCGCTGCGGCCCGAGCTCGAGACCCTCGCCGGCCGGCGTGCGGCAGAGGACGAGATCGACGCGAAGCTGGCTGCCTGGACCGCGACCCAGACGAAAGCCGCCGTGACCGCGACCTGCCAGATGTTCGGGGTGCCCGCGGCGCCGATGTTCACCGCGAGCGACATGCTGGCCGATCCGCACTACCAGTGCCGCGGCTTCCCGCGTTGGCTCGAGCAGCAGGATCTCGGCTGGATCGCCTTCGAGGGGCCCTGCTTCCAGGCGAGCGGAATTTCGGATCCCTACATCGCGCAGGCACCGAAGCTCGGCCAGCACAGCCGCGAGATCTGCAGCGAGCTGCTGCGGATGAGCGATGCCGAGGTGCAGGCCCTGATCGACGCCGGCACGCTGGAAGTGCCGCGCTGATCCGAGCCCGAGCGCTTCTACATGAGGAGACCGAGGGTGGCCCCCTATCACTTCGACCCGCTCTCGGCGCAGGATCAGTCCTTCCTCGTCTTCGAGACGCCGAACCTGCACATGCACGTCGCGTCGATCCAGATCTTCGCTCTGGGGCCGCTCGCGACGCCGGAGGGCGGCGTCGACTACCCGAGCATCAAGCGCTTCACCGAGGCGGTGCTGCACCGCATTCCGCGCTATCGGCAGAAGCTGATGCGGCTGCCGATCGACGGTCGCGGGGTCTGGGTCGACGATTGGCACTTCGACATCGACTACCACGTGCGCCACACCTCCCTGCCGCGCCCGGGCAGCGAGCAGCAGCTCAAGGCGCTCGCGGCGCGGGTCAGCGCGCAGCAGCTCGACCGCGCGCGGCCGCTGTGGGAGATCTGGGTCGTCGAAGGGCTCGAGGGCGGCCGCTTCGCGCTGATCAGCAAGATCCACCACTGCATGATCGACGGCGCTTCGGGCGTCGAGATCAGCCAGATCCTGCAGTCTCCGACACCGGACCGCACGATCCCGGAGGCGCCGCGCTTCATCCCGCGGCCCGAGCCGAGCGCGGCCGAGCTGCTGCGCTTCGTACTCGCCGAACGGGTTGCGGCACCCGCGCGCGCGCTGCGGAGCTTTCGGGCCTTTCGAGAACACAGCGAGGACTGGCGGGAAGAGGCGCGCTTCCGCGCAAAGCTGCTGCTCGAGACGCTCGCCCTGCAGAGGCACAAGGCTTCCGAGACTCCGATCAATGGGCCGGTCGGGCCGCACCGCGCCTTCGACTGGCTGC
>CAYTJA010000260.1:0-2444 GCA_964437835.1 uncultured Spirochaetales bacterium | reverse complement strand
TCCAGCGATAGGCGAGCGGGTCGCCGTTGACATCCGAGGCCGTCACCTTGAATTGGAGCGCGGCGTTTCGGAAGGCCGTGAAGGCCGCTTCCTCGGGCAAGATCTTTTCGATCTGGGGCGGCCTCGGAAGACGTGCCTCCGCCTCGGAGGCCTCTCGGTAGCTCGCCAACGCCACCCCCGACTGCTCGGATGCCGTCGGGAACCCCCCATCCTCGAAGGCATTTCCGGCGCTCTCGAGTGCGGCGTCTGCGCGTGCGCACGCGTCACGGGCTGCCGGGGCGCCCAGGGCGTCGCAGCGGCCGCCGTCCTTGAGCTGCGCCCCCGCTCGCTTTGCCTCCTCTGTCGCTGTTCGCGCGGAGAGCCGCGCGCGCTCGCGTTCGTCGTCGGCTGTCGCTGCTGCGGAGGCGGTCTTCCGCTGCTCGTCCGCCGTCCTTCTTGCATCGGAGAACGCCTTCTCGGCTTCCCGATAGGCGGGTAGCGCGTCGCTCGATTGAAACGCTTTCTCGAAACGATCGCCGTCAGCGAAAGCGCGGCGCCCGAGCTCCAACGCGGCGCGGTAGGCCTCCTGCTCGACGGGCACGGATTCGGCCCGGCTGCGGGCCTCATTCGCGGCGTCCTTGGCTGCAGCGATCTCCGCGACGAGCGTCTGGTAGAAGCCAGCGTCGATCTCGTCCATCTGCTGTTCGACCAGGACCAGATTCTGGATCAGCGCGAATCCGGCTTCGGCTGCATCACACGCCGGGGTGTCTTCCTCCGGTAGCGCGAGCGACTCGACCCTGCTCTCGAGCTCCGCTCCGCGCGCCCGGGCGGATTTCACGGCGCCCGAGCTGCGCAGCTTCTCGAAGCGTTCGCGCGTTGCGCGTGTGCGGTCGAGCGCGATCGGGAGTACGTGTCCGGTCGCAATTTCCGCGCAGCTGGCGGCGAGATCGCGCTCGGCGCTGCTGAAGAACGTGACGGCCGTCTCGAAGCCCTCGGCCTGCATCTGCACCGCGCCGTCCGCGATGTAGTTGTGGGCTTTGTCGAACAGCTGCAGGGCTTTTGCGCGCCTGGGAGCGGAGAGCGGAACGGGGCCTTGATCGAGCTGCGCGACCAGCGCCTGGAGCCCCCCCTCCAGCTCCCCGACCTGCGCCTCGAGCGCCTTCGCGCGCTGTTCGATCCGCATGGAATTCCCGATCCACCATGCTGCGCCGCCGATTGCCAGCACTCCTGCCGCGACGCGCGCCCACAGGGGAATTGTGCGGGGCCCGGCGACACGGAACACCTCCCGCCACGCGCGCCGCATCTCGACCGCATCCGGAAAGCGCTGGTCCGGGCGCATGTCGCAGGCCCGGCGCAGGAACTGCTGCAGCTTCTTGCGGAAACGTGCCTCGATCCGTGCCTCAGCTGGGAACTCGATCGGCAGCTGCTGCCCAGTGCTGCGCAGCTCGAGCAGGCGATTCAAGATGCGTTTGTCATCGAGCTGCATCAGCTTGTAGAGGTGGGCGCCCGCGAAGGCCTCGAAGATCGTCAGGCCGAGCGAGAAGACGTCGCTGGCCGGGCTGGGGTCGCCGAGCGCCTGCTCGAGCGCGACGTACCTGAGCGTGCCGGGCCCCGTGCCCTGGATCGTGAGCGAGCTCAGCTGGGTCGCGCCCGCGTCCTCGCCGACGCGCGCGATGCCGAGATCGGCCACGAGCGCGCGCTCGTCGCCGCGCCCGGCGCCGCTGCCGCGCTGGATCAGGATGTTCGCGGGCTTGATGTCGCGATGCGTGATCCGCTTTGGATGCCGGTGCAGCGCCGAGACGCCGGTCAGGACGTCGTCGAAGAGCTTCACGAGCTGGCGCGTCGAGGCCGGCTCGTCGAGCCGCTTCGCGAGCGTGGGTCCTTCGATGAACGCCATCGTGTAGCAGTAGCGGCCGCTCTGCTCGTCGACGCCGAAATCGTGCACCCGAACCAGGTTCGGGTGGTCGATCGAGGCGAGGATCTTGACCTCGGCTTCGAACTTGTGGAACTCGTAGCGCCCTTCGCCGCTCAACATCTTCAGCGCGAGGCGAGCGCCGGTGGTCGGGTGAGTGACTTCGAAGACCCAGGCCATGCCGCCCGCGGCAATGAAGTGCGCCGGGTAGTCGCGGCCCCCGAGCCGGATCGAGGTGATCTTTTCGGCTTCGTGGGGCGGCGGCACGGCGCGCCATTCTAGACCGCGCGCGCGAGCCGGGGGGAAGGCGAATGCGGCGTGGCGCGCGATCTCGCGCTGGCGCGCGCGCGAGCCGCAATCCCGATCTGCGCCTCCGAGACTAACTCTCGGCCCCGGGCTCCCCGCGCAGCTTGACGCACGCGAGCGGGTCTCCAAGACTCCACGCGACCATGCGTCTCCGCCGATCGCCGGGCTGCGAGCGGGCGCGGTTCCGGGCCGCGCGCGGGATTGCAGCCCTCGCGCTGCTCGGCTGCGCCGGAAGCCCTGACGGCCC
>CAYTJA010000259.1:0-52929 GCA_964437835.1 uncultured Spirochaetales bacterium | reverse complement strand
GCTGGGCGTGGCTCGCGGGCGTGCTCGGGTATGCGGCAGCGCTCTTCAGCTTCTCGGTCAGTGTCGTCGCGCTGATCCTCGCGCTCGCCGCGCTGCGCGGGCTGTGGACAGGGGCGCTCTCCCGCGCGCGGGCCCTCGGCGCGCTCTGGCGCGCGGCCGCGGCCGCGCTCGCGTGCCACGCCGCCGTCTTCGCTGCGACCGGCTTCGATGTCGTCGCGTGCTTCCGCCGCGCGCTGGTCGAGAACGAGCAGCTGATCGCCTCGAGCTGGAGCTCGGCCGAGACGCTCGTGTTCGCCGCGCTCGGGAATCTCGCCGCCTTCGCATTCGCATGCGGCGTGCCCGCGTCGGCCGCCGCGCTGCGCGCGCTCGGGCTCCGGCGCGGAGACGCGCAGCCACTCGCGCAGCAGAGCTTTGCTACCGCAGTCGCAATCGCGCTGACGCTGCTGCTGGGCCTCTACCTGTGGGAGGTCGAGCGCATCTGGCTCTTCCTGGTGCCGTCCGTCTGCGCGAGCGCCGCGGGCTTGCTCGCCCCGCTCGGTGCCGCGGAGCAGCGGCGCGTGCTCGCGGCCGTCTGGCTGCAGAGCTTCGCGAGCGAGCTCGCGCTGCACACGTGGTGGTGAGCGCCGGGGAAGCCTCGCGCCCGAGGGGCAGCCTTTGGACGCGACAGCGTTCCGCAGCATCCACCGCAAGATTCGCCAAGTAACGCACCCGAGAGCGGTGATAAGCTCACACCCCGAGATGGCAGAAGCAGGATTCGCGCTCTTCGATACCGCGATCGGGCGCTGTGGCGTCGCCTGGGGTGCGCAAGGCGTTACCGGGATCCAGCTCCCGGAGGCACGCGACGCCGAGACGCGCGCGCGCCTGCGCCGCCGCTTCGCGAAGCTGTCCGAGGCGACTCCTCCGGCCGCGGTGCGGCGCGGAATCACGCAAATCGGCGCGCTGATGCGCGGGGAAAAAATCGATCTCTCCGGAATCGAGCTCGACCTGCGCGAGGTTCCCGCATTCCACCGCCGGGTCTACGAAGTCGCGCGCGAGATCCCGGCCGGAACGACGCTTTCCTACGGCGAGCTGGCCGCGCGCGCGGGCGCGCCCGGCGCCGCGCGCGCGGTCGGGCAGGCGCTCGGGCGCAATCCCTTCGCGATCGTCGTGCCCTGCCACCGCGTGCTTGCGGCGAGCGGAAAGCTCGGCGGTTTCTCCGCGAACGGAGGCGTCGAGACGAAGCTGCGGATGCTCGAAATCGAGGGCGCGCGGCTGCAGCAGGCGCTGCCCCTGCGCGCGCGCCGCAGCGCGCTCGGCTTCGATCCGGAGACCGCGATCGCCCACCTGCGCGAGCAAGACGCCGCGCTGGCGGCGCTGATCGACGCGGTCGGCCCCTTCGGCATGCAGCTCAAACACACTCGCAGCGTGTTTGGCGCGCTCGCCGAGGCGATCGTGTTCCAGCAGCTCAGCACGAAGGCCGCCGCGACGATCTTCGGGCGCGTCTGCGCGCTCTTCCCGGGTTCCCGTTCGGGGCCGAAGCCCGAGCAGGTGCTGAGCGCGTCCGACGCAGCGCTGCGCGGAGCCGGGCTCTCGCGCGCGAAACTGCTCGCGCTGCGCGATCTCTCGCGGCGAGCGCTGCAGGGCGAGCTCCCGACGCTCGCGCAGGCCCGACGCCAATCGGATGAAACGCTGATCGAGCGCTTGTCTCGGGTGCGAGGCATCGGCCGCTGGAGTGCGGAGATGTTCCTGATCTTCCGCCTGGGCCGGCCGGACGTGCTGCCGGTGGGCGACTTCGGCGTTCGCAAGGGCTTCGCGCTCGCGTACCGCAAGCGCGCGCTGCCCACGCCCGCAGCGCTCGAGAAATACGGCGCGCGCTGGAAGCCGTACCGCACGGTCGCGAGCTGGTATCTCTGGCGCGCGCTCGAGCTGCCTGGGCGTTAGGGCTCGCGACACAGCTCGCGCTCCGAGATCCTGTCACCGCCTTCGACGATCGCTGCACGCGGGCGCGCGCGAGCGGCGGCTCAGCTCCCGGTTTCGGGCGGGTCCATGCGCAGGAAGATCAGCTTGGGGCCCTCGCCTGCGGGCTTCTCGGCGAGCTGCTTCCAGAACTCCGACTTGCGCGCGAAGGCCTCGAGCGCGGCCTGCCACTCGGTCGGATCATCGACTAACACCGCGCGGCGTTCGTAGAGGCGCCCGGCGATCTTCAGCCGCACGCGCGGGTCGCGCGCGACGTTGCGGTTCCAGTAGCGCTCCGCGGGAAACTCGCCGCCGCCGCTGTAGACGGAGGGCACGTAGAGCGCCGCTCCCACGGCGGCGCAGACGGCCGTCACCGAGTGCGGAATCCCATACCAGGTGCGCGTCTCGACGCCGATCTCGAAAATGGCGTCCGTGAACGACCAGTGCGTCACCGGCTCGCGCACGAGCTCTCCCGAGAGCCACAGACCCGGCCGGCGATCCACGGGGTCGCAGCCGAACGTTCCGAGCGCAGCGATCAGGCTCAGCAGCGCGAGCGTGACGGACGCGCGCAGCTTCGCGCGCGGCTGCGTCCCAGCGCGCTGCAAGCCCCGGTTCATTCGAAGGCCCCGATCCTCACGCGCGAGCAGAGAGCACGGCGCGCAGGATTCCGACCATCTCGTCGATCTGCGCGCGCTCGGCGATGTAGGCCGGGGCGAGCAGCAGCGCGTCTCCGGTCGCCTTCAGGTGCAGACCGCGGCGCAGCAGGCGCTTTTGCGCGTCGTAACCCGCGGCTCCGGGCTGCCCCGGCCGGGCCTCGAGCTCGAGCGCCGCGAGCAGGCCATACCCGCGGATGTCCGCGAGGCCAGGCAGGTCGCGCAGGCCGAAAACCTGCTCCAAGAAGTATGGCGAGAGCTCGCGCGCGCGCTCGAAGAGCTTGCCGCGCTCGTAGAGCTCGAGCGCCGCGAGGGCGGCCGCGCAGGCTGCCGGATGCGCGCTGGTGGTGTAGCCGTGGAAGAACTCGATCTGCGCTTCGGGGCCGCGCAGGACGATCGCGTCGTGCACTCCCTGCGCGACCGCGACTGCGCCCATCGGCTGCATGCCGTTCGTCAGCGCCTTGGCCATCGTGATCAGGTCTGGCGTCACGCCGAAGGCCTGCGCCGCGAAGGGGTGGCCGCAGCGGCCGAGCCCCGTGATCACCTCGTCGAACACCAGCAGGATTCCGTGCTGCGTGCAGAGCTCGCGGATCCGCTCGAGGTAGCCGCGCGGCGGCGGCAGGCAGCCGGTCGAGCCGGCGATCGGCTCGACGAAGACGGCCGCGAGATTCGAGCCGCCGTAGGTTGCGCAGAGGCGCGCGAGATCCTCCGCGAGCTCGGCGCCGTGCTGGGGTTGCCCCGGAGTCATGTGGTTCTCGGGCAACCAGGTGTGGCGCATGTGCACGACGCCGGCGACGCCCGGACCGAAGCTCTCGCGGTTGCGCAGGATGCCCGAGAGCGCGACGCCACCCATGTTCACGCCGTGGTAGGCGCGCTCGCGCGAGACGAACATCGTGCGCTGGCCCTCGCCGCGAGCGCGGTGGTAGGCCAGCGCGATCTTCATCGCGGTGTCGACCGCCTCGGAGCCCGAGTTCGTGAAGAAGATCCGATTCAGCCCGGGCGGCGTGAGCGCGGCGACGCGCGAAGCCAGCTCGAAGGCCTTCGGGTGTCCGCGCACGAAGCCGCCCGCGAAGTCGAGCTCGCGCAGCTGCTCGTAGACGGCCTCGGCGATCTCGGGGCGCCCGTGGCCCAGCGGCACGCTGAAGAGCCCCGAGCAGGCGTCGAGCACCTTTTGACCGGTGTCGGTCCAGTAGTGGAGTCCCTCCGCGCGCGCGAAGATCAGCGGGTCGCGCTTCCAGTCGCGATTCGGCGTGAACGGGAGCCAGAGATGCTCGAGCGAGGGGCGCTGTGACATGCGCGGGTCCGGCGCTGCGTCTCAGGCCGTGGTCGACCTGGACTCGCCGGCCATGTGCGCCGTGCCCTGCTCGTGCACGCTGGAGATGAAGCGGCTTCCGGCCAGCGGGAGCTGGTCTAACGAGGCTCCGCCTCGGACCGACGAGACATGCAAGCCGACGAAGATCGCAAGCCGCTTCGGCGCGCAGCGAGGAGCAGCCGAGCGGAGTGCGGGTGGGACCGGGCCGCTCCCGGACCGGGACCCGCAAGGCCCGGCGCGCAGCGAGGCGCAGCCGAGCGAAGCGGGGTGGTCCGGGCTGCGCCCGGACCGGGACCACAAGGCTCGTGCGTCGATGCTGGCGGAGCCCACGATCGCGAAGACGTGGTTCACAGCCTGGGCGACGGGGGTCAGGGCGCGGGTCTCGGAGGCTGTCGTGCGCATCGCGCCAGTATCTCACGAGCCCCGCGCGGCTCGGAAGTGGGGCGTAGCTCGGGCTTCCCCACGCATTGCCGGCCGACTTATGCTGGCGGCGCCCCGCCGGGCCCTTGGGAGCACCCGTGACCGGAACGACGAGCGACCGCCGCGCGCAATGGCAGCCCCGACCCCGCCCCGACTGGTTGCGGCGCGTGAACGAAGAGGGCCGCTGTCTCGACGCGCGCGGCGCGGTGCCGCTCGACGAAGCGTCGCTGCTGCGCAGCGCGATGCAGAACACAGGCCTCGAGGACTTCGGCGACGAGCACTGGCGCGAGCCCTTCCGGACCCTGCTGCGCGCGCTCGAGCAGGAGGCCCAGCTGAATCTCTGGGGCCGCATCTACACGCGCGCGGATCTGTTGCTGCACCTCGAGGGTCGGCTCCAGATCACGGATTGGTACAAGCGCCACCCCGAGGTCGAGAGCGAGCGGATCCACGAGCCGGTATTCGTGACGGGCCTGCCGCGCTCGGGCACCACGATCATGCAGGAGATCCTCGGCAGTGATCCCGGTTCGCGCTCGGTGAAGATGTGGGAGGCCAAGTTCCCGGTTCCGCCGCCTTCGCCGGCCGACCCGCGGCCCGACCCGCGCATCGCGCGCGCCGACCAGATCACGACACTGCAGAACCGCATGACGCCCGAGTGGGAGGCGATGCACCAGGTCGGCGGCGAGCTGCCCGTCGAGTGCATCGAGTTCACCTACTCGTGTTTCGTCTCGGATGCGTTCTCCGCGTCGATCCAGGTGCCCAGCTACTCGGAGCAGATCGCGAAGAGCGACCAGTCCTATCCATTCTGGTGGCACAAGCGCGTGCTCAAGCTGCTGCAGTCGCGCTGGCCGACGCCGCGCTGGCTACTCAAGGGCCCCACCCACCTGCCCTATCTGCCGCAGCTCTTCGAGGCCTATCCGGACGCGAAGATCGTGCTGATGCTGCGCGATCCCGTGAAGGCGCTGGCGTCGGTCGTCGACGTCTGCGGCACGCTGTTCTGGATGCGCAGCGACCATCCCTACTCGGGTGACTCCTACGGGCAGTTCCTCTGCGTGGATCCGGTGGTCGCGAATCTCGAGCGCCTGATCGGCTGGCTCGAGAGCGGCGCGATCCCGCGCGAGCGCGTAGTGCCAGTGCGCTATCTCGAGTTCTTCGCCGATCCCGCCGCTCAGCTCGAGCGCATCTACCGCGACCTCGGGACCCCGCTCAGCGCCACGGGCCTCAGCGCGATGCAGCAATACATCGCGCAAAAGCCCAAGGGAAAATTCGGCGAGCACGACTACGGGCCCGGCCAGGAAGCGCTGATCTCCGCCGAGCGCGCGAAGTTCCGGCACTTCCAGGACTACTTCGGGATCCAGAGCGAGCTCTGAACCCGAGGGAATCGCGAGAGTTGCTATTTCTCGACGGGGAGCCCGGCTGCGCGCCAGCCCGACATGTCGCCTGCGAGGTGCTGCACCCTCTCGAAGCCGGCCGCGTGCAGCGCGTCGGAGGCGATGGCGGCGCGTCGGCCGCTCTCGCAGTACACGACCACGTCCTTCGCCTTGTGGCTCGCGAGCTCGCCTACTCGCGTGGGCAGCGCCTCGTGCGGGATGTTGATCGCGCCGGGAACGTGCCCGGCCGCGAATTCCTCGGGCGTGCGCACGTCGAGGAAGAGCGGCGCCTTTGCCTTCGCGATCCACTCGCTGGCCTGCTGCTGCGAGACATCCTCGACCTTCGGCAGCTCCGCGCCGGCTGACAGTGCTGCAAGCGTGAGGAGGATCGCGAGCGATCTGCCGAGGATTCGGCGGCGGTGTTGTTTCGAGATGCGCATGGAAGCCTCCGGTTCGGGTGCGGGCCGATAGCATGCCAGCGCTCCCGCGGAAGGAAAGCCGCGATTTCAGCGTGCAGCCGTTGCAGCGCGCGCCGCGGCTGCGGCGAAAGCTTCCCACTGCCCCAGCTCGCCGCGCGGGATTTCGTGGCTGTGGCGGCCCGCCGGGCCGAGGGGATTCGGCGCCCCCCGGCTCGAAGCTGGGTGCGGAGCCCATCGGCGAAGCGCAGCGACGGGGTGCTGTTCCGGCCGTCTCGCCGAGCGAGCCGCCGCGGGCGGCTGTGGCGGCCGGGTGGCGCATCCGCCAAGCTCGCCGCACCCCGCGATGCAGCCCCGCCGCGACATTCCCGAGCGCGACCGTCTGATCTTCGCGCTCGACGTGCCCGATGCCGCCGCCGCGCGCGCGCTCGTGAGCCGGCTCGGCGACGCGGTGCACTTCTACAAGCTCGGCCTGGAGCTCGCGAGCCGGCCCGGCTATTTCGAGCTGGTGCACGAGCTCGGCGCGCAGGGGAAGCGGCTCTTCCTCGACCTCAAGCTCCACGACATTCCCGCGACCGTCGGCCGCGCGGTGCGGAACCTGGCAACGCTCGGCGACGCGTTCCTGACCGTGCACGCCGAGGGGCCCTGCCTCCTGGCCGCGGTGCGCGAGAAGGCGGCGCTGAGGATCCTCGCGGTCACCTTGCTCACGAGCACCGGCGAGGCCGAGCTGCGCGAGCTCGGCTATCCGGCGGGTACGCAGCCGCAGGCGCTCGTGCTCGAGCGCGCGCGAGTCGCGCGTCGCAGCGGCTGCGACGGCGTGATCGCGTCGCCGCTCGAAGCGGAAGCGCTGCGGCGCGAGCTCGGTCCGGACTTCCTGATCGTGACGCCCGGCATTCGCCCGGCCGGCGCCGGTGTCTCCGGGGACGACCAGAGCCGCGCCGCGACGCCCGCCGCTGCGTTTCGCGCCGGCGCCGACCACATCGTCGTCGGCCGCCCGATCCGCGACGCCGCCGACCCCCGCGCGGCCGCGCTCGCGATCCACGCGCAGATCCGCGCGGCGTTCTAGTGGGCCGCCGATCTGCCTACCGCTCGGCTCGGAACGCGTTGCGCGCGCGCACGCCGGCGTCCGGGTGGTCGCTGAAGAAACCGTCGACGCCGAGCGCCAGAAAGCTCTGGATCTCTCGCTCGAGGTCGCCGATTGCTTCCGGCGCGCTGCCGCGGCGCAGCGGCGCCGGCAGGAACGCATTCTCGGCGCGAAAGGTGTAGACGTGCACGCGCAGGCCCGCGGCGTGGGCGTCGCTGAGCAGGGAAGTCGCGCGTGCGGCGTCCAGCTCGCCGGCGGCATCGGGCGCGAGCAGCATGCTCTTTTCCGGCGCGACGATCTGCGCATAGCGCGCGATTTCCGCGAGGCCCGCCGGAGTCGCCATCTCCGCATAGATCAGCCCGTCGCCTGCGGCCTGCGCGTCCCAGGGCTGTCCCTTCGACCCCAGGATCTGGGCGCGGGGCAGCTGCGTGAGGCCCGCGAGTGCGCGCAGGCTCGAGGGCTCGAAGGACTGCAGGATCACGCGTGCGCCGGGGCCGCGATAGCCGCGCTCGTGGAGGATCCGCACGAGCTCCGCCTCGAGCGGCAGGCCCAACGCGCGAAAATGGCTGGCGTGTTTGGTCTCCGGGTAGAGGCCGATCGGATGTCCGACTACGGGCTCGAGGCTCTGTGCGAGCTGGATCACCTCTTCGAGTGTCGGGATGCCGAATTGGCCGTCGAAGCGCCTATTCTGCGCGCGCAGCTCGGGGATGCGCTCGGTCGCGCGCAGCCGGCGGATCTCGGCGAGCGTCAAATCTTCGCTGAACCAGCCGCTCTGCAGGGCCCCGTCCACGCGCTGCGTGCGCCGGCGTGCGGCGAGCTCCGGGTGCGCGGCGACGTCGCTGGTCGCGCTGAGCTCGTTGTCGTGGCGCGCGATCAGCGCGCCGTCCCGCGTGATCACGAGATCGGGCTCGATGAAGTCCGCGCCCTGCAGGATCGCGAGCGCGTAGGCTGCGAGCGTGTGCTCCGGCAGATAGCCGCTCGCGCCACGATGCGCGATCACGAGCGCCGCGCCGGCTCCGGGAGGTCGCGGATCCGTGGGGAGCTCCGGAGCCGCGCCGCGCGCACAGCCCGCGACTGCGGCCATGGCCAGGGCCAGGGCCAGCGCGGCGAGGCCGCGCACGGTGGATCCGGCTTCGATCACGCGCGCGATTCTACGCGGCGGGGGACTATGCTGGCGCGCCCAGAGGCCCGCGCCACTGCGCCGGCGCTGCGCTAGAGGAGTGCCACGCAATGGGCTTCCCGCGCTACCAGACCCTCGAGCTCGTCCGCGAGGGCGCGATCCTGCGCGTCTGGTTGAACCGGCCCGCGCAGCGCAACGCGCTCGACACCACTGCGCTCGAAGAGATCGCCGACTGCTTCGGGCGCGTACAGACTGAATTCTCCGCGCGCGTCGTCGTGCTCGGCGGCCGCGGCCTCGCCTTCTGTGCGGGCGCGGACCGCAAGAACCCGCCGGGCGCCGCGCGCATGCGGCGCTCCTCGGATGCCACCGAACGCGAGCGGCGTTTTGCGGCACAGCTCGGCCGGCGCGCCTGCGCGGCGATCGCCGATTGCGAGGCCCTGACGATCGCGCGCATCCACGGTCATGCGGTCGGTGGCGGGCTCGCGCTTGCGATCTCGTGCGATTTCCGCGTTGCGGCCGAGGACGCGCTGTTTCAGGTGCCCGAGGTCGATCTCGGGATTCCGCTGGCCTGGGGCGCAACTCCGCGCCTGATCCATGAAGTCGGCGCCGCGAGGGCGCGCGAGATCATCCTGCTCTGCGAGCGCTTCGACGCGGGTCGCGCGGCCGGCTGGGGTCTCGTCACGCGCGCGGTTCCGAGCGAGCAGCTCGACGCCGCGACCGATGAGCTCGCGCTGCGCCTCGCAGCGAAGCCCGAGCTCGCGGTGCACATGGTGAAGACGCAGCTGCGCGGCTACGCGCGCGTCGCGTCGCTCGGCGACGCGAGTGAGGCAGACGGCGACCTGATGGCCGCCGCGTCGCGCGGCGGCGTCGCGCGCGAGGCCTTTCGCCTCGAAGAATAGGCTCGCAGCGCGAAGCGCCGCGCGCGCGGATCGCTGCGGCGCGACCGCCTGGCAATCGACCTGCGTTTGCCTTTGGCTCACTGCGCGGGCCGAGGCCCAGGCCAGATGGGGCCTGCGTTCGCCTTCGGCTCACTGCGCGGGCGGAGGCCCAAGCCAGATGGCGCCTGCGTTCGCCTTCGGCTCACTGCGCGGACCGAGGCCCCTTGCGCAGCGCCTCGAGGCCGCGCAGCGCGGCTGCGTTCTGCGGCTCGCGCGCGATCACCCGCTCGTATTGAGTGCGCGCGGCCTTGCTGCGGCCGAGGTCGCGCAGCAGGTTTCCGAGGTTGATGCGCGCGCGCAGATGCGCCGGATCGAGCGCGATCGCGCGCCGGTATTCGTGCAGCGCGCGCTCGCGCTCGCCGTGGCGCAATAGGTGGTTCGCGTAGTTGTAGTGCAGATCCGCGGAGTCGGGCTCGAGCTCGAGCGCGCGGTCGTAGAGTGCGCGTGCTTGCGCGAGCTCGCCGCGCACGTCGAGCAGCATCGCGAGGTTGTTCATCGCACCCGTGTGTGTGGAGTCGACTTCCAGTGTCTTGCGGTAGTGCGGAATCGCTGCGTCGCCGCGCCCGGAGCTCTGCAGTGCGCCCGCGAGGTTGTAGCGGAAGACGCTGTTGCGCGGGTCGAGTGCGACGCCGTGCGCGAAGAGCGTTTCCGAATCTCGCCAGACCCGCGCCTGCAGGTGCGACAGCAGCGCGAGCGCGAGCAACAGCGCTCCAATCGCAGCTGCGATGCCGCGCAGCGCGCGCGCGGGCGGCGGGCGTGCGCGCAGCCGGTCGCCGAGGCCGAAGCCGAGCGCGATCCAGAGCCCCACCTGCGGAAAGTAGGTATAGCGGTCGGCGTAGCCCTGCTTTCCGACCTGGATCAACCCGAGGACCGGCAGCAGCGTGCCGAGGAACCACAGCCAGCCGACCAGCCAGTACGCGCGCCGAGCGCGCAGCCGCCAGGCGCCGGCGCTGAGCGCCGCGAGCAGCGCGACTCCCGCGGCGAGCTCGAGGGGGCTCCAGGCCGTGCCGCCGCTGCGGGGCAGATAGGGATGCGGATAGAAGCCCGAGAGCGAGGCGGGCCAGAGCGTCTTGCCGAGGTAGAAGAGATAGGACATCGCGGCGTGGCCGAGGCGCTGCGCGAGTGTGAGCTCGGGCGCGATGTCCGACTGCAGGCCGAGAATCGCCGCGGCGGCACCGAGCGAAAGTGCGAGAAAGGGCAGCTTCTCGAGCAGCAGCCGCGGCAGGCGGCGCCTCTCGAGGCGCGCGAGCGGCCAGAAATCGAGCAGCAGCAGCAGGCCGGGCAGTGTCACGAGCATCGTCTTCGAGAGCAGCGAAGCCGAGGCGAGCGCGAGGCAGGCCGCATAGCGCCTCCAGCTCGGCCTTCTCGCGTAGCCCGCGTAGGCCCACAGGCACGCGAAGCCGAATCCCGCGAAGAGCAGGTCCTTGCGCTCCGAGATCCACGCGACCGATTCGACGCGCAGCGGATGCAGCGCAAACACTGCGGCGACGAGCGCGCTCTCGGCCGCGCGGCCCGAGAGCGCGCGCAGCGCAAACAGCAGCAGGCAGGCGTTCGCCGCGTGCAGCGCGACGCCGACGGCGTGGTAGCCGGCCGGGTGCATCCCGAAGATCTCGCGCTCCACGAGAAACGAGGCCCAGGTCAGCGGGTGCCAGTTGCCGTACCAGCCGCTGGTCGCGGCCCAGCGCAGCCCGTCGGCCGAGAGGCCGAGCGCGAGGTTCGGGTTCTCGAGCAGGTGCGGGCGGTCATCCCATTCGAGCCACGCGAAGGACGGCACCTGTGCGTAGACCGCGCCGACCGCCGCGACGAGCAGCCCGGCTGCGAGCGCGACGGCGCGCCTTTCGCGTCTGCGCTCGTCGCCCTGCGGCCGCAGCGGATTCCACACCCCCCGCTGGGTAGCGCCGCCGGCGCGCTGCGGCGAACCGCTGCGCAGGGCTCCCGAGGCCCGCGCGGCGCCCGCGCCCCCACTCCGGCGGAATTGCTGCGGTCCTCGGGCATCGAATCGAATCTGTCCAGTCCAGCTTGGACTCGTATGCTGGGTCGGCTTGCTCGAAGGGGAGGACCGAAAGTTGAGACTCGCAGCGATCGAAAAGCCGCCGGGGCTGTGGATGCGCATCGCGTATGCGCTGAGTCGCCGCCAGCTCGGCACCGTCATCAGCCCGCTGAAGGTGATCTACGCGCGTGCGCCGAGGCTCGCGCTGCCGATCGCGCTGATCACCCACACGATCGAGAAGGGGCTCTCGCTCGAGCGGGAGCTCGTGCTGCTGCTCATGACCCACGCTTCACTGCAGAACGGCTGCAGCTTCTGCGCGGATCTGCACCAGGCGCAGGCCGTCCAGGCCCAGCTCGGCCTCGAGAAATTTCGCGCGCTGCGGGATTTCGAAGCGAGCCCTCTCTTCTCGCAGCGCGAGGCCGCGGCGCTGGCCTACTGTGGGGAGGCGACGCGCAGCCGCGTGGTGTCCGACGCGACCTTCGCGCGGCTGCGCGCGCACTTCGGCGAGCGCGAGATCGTGGAGCTCACGTGGCTGATCGCGATCGGAAATTTCTTCAACCTGATGGCCGTGAGCCTCGAGCTCGAGTCGGACGGCCTGGTCGAGAAGCTGGCTGTGGTCTCTGCGCGTTGATCGCAGCCAAGCCGCGAGCCAGATCGCGCCCGGCGCCCGTCGCGCGCGCTCGAGGTCGCCGTGGTGTTGGCGGGGCCTCGGGTCGGGCTCAATCCGACGCGAAGGCCGCCCAGTAGTCGAAGTCGTCCAGCAGCTGCTGGTGGCGGAGTTGCACCGCGTGGCGCAGCTCCGGATGGGTCAGGATGTGGAGGCGATTCGCGCGGATCCCGGCGACGACGAACTCGCCTACGCGCTCCTCGGTCATCGCGTGCGCGTCTGCGGCAGCGGGCGCAGGCGGCTCGGGCAATGCGCCGCCGTAGCGGGCCGGGCGGTTGCGGGCTGCCGTCGCCGCGAGCCTCGATCGAACCGCGCCTGGACACAACACGGACACCCCGATCCGCTCGGCTGCGAGCTCGCCTCGCAGCATCTCGCTGTAGCCGAGGACGGCGTGCTTCGTGGCGGTATAGGCGCCGATGGATCTCGGCATCCTGCGCGAGTGAGGCAGCGCGACGAGCGCCGCCATCGAGGCGGTATTGACGATGTGGGCCTCCTCGCCCTGACGAAGTGCAGGCAGGAAGGCAGCGACGCTCCGCACGATGCTCAGCAGGTTGAACTCGATCACCCAGTCCCAGTCCTGACGCGTGAGGCGCGAGAGAGGGCTGTCGTATGCGACCCCTACGTTATTCGAAAGAACCTGGACACAGCCGAATTTCTCGACACTGATTCGGGACAGCTCGTCCAGGGAAGCGGGATCCGTGGCATCGGCTTCCACGCCGATGGAACGACCGCCGCGTTCGCCGATCAGAGCTGCCACCGCGCGGGCAGCAGCGGGCTCGATGTCCGCCACGACGACCGAGGCGCCGGCCCTGGCAAGGGCCAGCGCGATGCCCATTCCAATGCCGCTCCCCCCGCCTATCACGACCGCCGTGCTGCCCTTCGCGATCTGCATTCGCAAGGCCCTCCGCTGTGACTGCCTCGGAGATCGCGCTCCAGGAGCAGCTGTCGCAGGGTATCTTGCCATTCCAGCGCGCCCGGGAACGCCGAGGACGAGCCGATTCGCCAGCTGCGGCTGCGTCCTCCGAAGCTGGGGCGCCGCCGATCTCGCGCTCGCGGAGGTCGAGTTGTACGTTGGCCGGCGGCTTGCCACGCGAGTTCGCGGCGTGTTCGAATGCAACCCTCGGCCCGGCCCCGCTGCTCTGCGGATGTGCCCGGCAGCGAAGCGGCCCTCGCCGTAGAGGAGGGCTGTGCATGCTGGGGACGAGCGAGTTCCGCGTGACCCAGCGGCTGCAGTACAACGGGATCTGCTCGGACTCATTGCTCGGGGGCGCCAGTGGCAGAATCCAGCCTCGGAAAGCGCGAGCTCGCGAATCTGGAGTGCTGGCTCGCGGCCAGGCTCTCCGGGGCGGAGGCCGTGCAGCTCGCCCTGCCGCAGCGCTTTTCCGGTGGCTATTCGGCCGAGACCTTCGCGGTCGACGCGCGAGTGCGGCGCGGCGGCCGCGAGCACGTTGAGCGCTTCGTGCTGCGGGTCGAGACGCCCGAGCCCTGCGTGTATCCGCCACAAGCGCCCGGGCTCGACGTCGAGATCGAGATCCAGTTCCGCAGCATGCAGGCGCTCGCGAAGCACTCGCGGGTGCCACTCGCGCCGCTCCTGGGCTTCGAGCGCGAGGCCAGCGTGATCGGCGCACCCTTCTTCGTGATGGGCTTCGTCGACGGCTCGGTGCCGGGCGTCGCGCCGCCCTACGCCGCTGCGGGTTTTTTTGCAGAGGCGCAGCCCGAGCAGCGTCGCGCGCTGATCGAGGATGGCCTGCGCGTGCTCGCGGAGATCCACGCGCTCAACTGGCGCGCCGCCGACCTCGGCTGGCTCACGCCTGCGGGCGTCGCGCCGGGTACGCAGCGCCAGCTCTCGCTCTGGCAGGACTTCGCAGAGCGCGAGCTCGCGGGCCGCGAGCATCCGCTGCTCCGCGAGGCCTTCGCGTGGCTGCGCGCAGAGCTTCCGCGCGGCGAAGAGCTCGCGCTCTCGTGGGGCGACGCGCGCATCGGCAACATGATCTGGCGCGATTTCCACTGCGCTTGCGTCACCGACTTCGAGAACGTCGCGATCGCGCCGCGCGCGTTCGACCTCGGCTGGTGGCTGATGTTCGACCGCTGGAGCCACGAGGCGATGGGCGATGTCCCGCGCCTGCCCGGCGAGCCGACGCGCGAGGAACAGCGCGCGCACTACGAGAAATGCGCCGGCCTCGCGGTCGGCGACACGCTCTACTACGAGCTGCTCGCCGCCGCGCGCTACTGCGCGATCGTGGTGCGCGTGATGAACCGCCAGGTCGCCCGCGGCGCGATGCCGTCGGATCAGCGCGTCTGGATCGAGAATCCCGCGACGCTGTGCCTCGCGCAGCTGATGCAGCTGCGGCGCTGAGCAGCCGCTCGGGACGGTCGGCCCAGAGCAGGTCGGGCGCGCCCAGCGCCGAGCAGTGTGCGGATTCCGATCTTGGGGGGGCGGTCGAGCATGCTGGGTGTCGCAGCGCCGCGGCGTCGCGCCCCTCCATCCTATCACCCACGTCGCGCGCTGCCTGTCGAGCCAGGCCGAGCCGGTCGATCACCCGCGCGGGCAGGCACCGGGCTCAGCGGATCTCGAGCTCGAAGAGGCGTGGAAAGGCATCCCCCGAGCACGTCGTGTTCCCGATCTATTCAGGTCTCGAGATAGGCCTCGACCCGTTGTGCGAACTCGCGGAAGTCGTCGAGATGGTCCTCGAGCACGCGGTGCACGCGCACGAGGTCGACATCGAGATAGCCGTGGACCAGCACGTTCCGGAAGCCCGCCATCGCGCGGAAGCGCGCGGAAAATTCGGGCGCCAACACGCCGAGCTCGGCGAGCTGATCGATCGCACTGGCGTAGTCCGGGGCGTCCCGGCCAGCGCCCGCCACGAGGTGGGTAGCGATGTCGAGCGCATTTTGCGCGCAGATCTGTAGACCGCGCTCGACGGCCCAGAGCGCGTCGGGATCGTCGCGCAATGCTTCGATCGGCCGGCCCGCGTAGCGGCGCAAACGCGAGAGCGCCGCATCCAGCGCCGCCAGATGGCGCCGCAGCGTTTCCGCATCCACGCGACCGCGGCTCACCGCCCGAACTCGCCGCGCCGGCCACGCGCGTCGCGCGCAGCGCGAATCTTTGCGAGCTGTGGAACGTAATCGCAATAGCGCGAGAGCGCGCGGCCCTCTCGCACCGTCGTGGCGGAGAGGTTGCGCGAGCAGAGCCGGATCCCATCGCGCAACACCCGGTGGTAGAGCAACGGCGGCGCCGCGTTCAACACGGCGACGTCGACGCGGTTCGTGCGCAGCGTCCGCATCAGCTCTGCTCCGATCGCGGAATCGAAGCCGAGCCCGCTCCGGTCGATTGCGCTGGGGTCGACATAGACGGCGACGTCGACATCACTGTGCGCTCGGGCTTCGCCGCGCGCGAGTGAACCGAAGAGATAGGCCTCGAGGACCTCGGGTCGCGCTTCGAGCGCCGCTCGCAGCGCTCCGATGATCTCGTCGCGGCTCTGCATCTCACGCGGCAGGATGGTGACCTACGCGGAGCCTGTCAAACGATCGAGCGCGGCCGTGCTCCAGCGGCCAGCGCGCCGCAGGCGCGTGGAGGCAGCGGTTCTCTCACCCCGCTACAGGCCGATGCACTCGGGCCGAGAAAACGACTGGCGACATCATTGGGGAAATGGAGTGCGCGCGAAATTGGACGCGCGGCCGGACTCCGGCTCGAGCACGCGCAGGAAGGCGGGCTGCTGCCTCAGCCGTGGCAGGTCGAGATCGAAGAGGAGTGCGTGATCGCCGCGGCGGCGGCTCGGCTCGAGCGGTGTCCCGACGGCAATGTGGTAGCGATTGAAGAGCTGGAGCAGCGAGCCCGGCTCGAAGCCCGAGCCCGATACCACGAGGCGGCCCGGCCCTGCGCCGCAGCTCGAGACACTCCCGATGTACGCGCCGCGCTCGGGCGCGCGGGCTTCGACGCGGAAGTCGCGCACCGTCACCGCGGCAACGGCTCCGCCCAGCCTCGAGAAGGTCCGCTTGTACACCTCGGTGAAGACCGCGACGTCTCCGGTCGCCGTGCTCTCCCAGCCATCGGGGCCGTGCTCCCCGGGCCGCGGCGCCGGGAGCAGTCCGCGCCGGATCAGATCCGCGAGGACCTCGTGCCAGCGCACTCGGATCTCGCGGCTCTGCTGGGGAACGATGCTCAGGGCCGCGGAGCCGAGGAAGCGGCCATCCAGGAGCAAATAACGCCCGCTGTCCGCGCGCGACGGCTGCAGCGGCCGCGACACGATCACGTCCGCGGCCGGATGGGCGTCGCCCCAGTACGGACTCGTGTACAGATCGATCTCGACCAGGTGCGCGACGCCATCCCAGAACAGCTGAGCGCTCACACCCATGCGCGCGTGGCTCAGCTGGCTCGCGTTCTCTTCCTGGAAGGAGAGGTGCACGATCTGCTCGAGTTGGTCCGGCCGCGGCAGCGGGGCGCCGCTCTGCGCGGAGTTGTTCTGCAGCGTGAGCCAGGTGAAGCCGCTATCGGGCGACTGCCAACAGGGGTGCTCGCGCGTCTCGAGGTCGACTTTCATACGCAGAGCCAGGCGGTCCCGGCCATGCGCGCCCGGCTCGCGCAGCCAGCGCACCCGGATCGGGCTCACGCCGTCGTTCACGGCGAAGGTCTGCCCGTCGGGACCGATCCCGCAATTCGGATCGGTGTGATTCGCGATCGTCCATGCGGGCGCGCTCGACTCCCCGCACTCGGAGCGGTCTTCGTAATAATTTTCGCGGTCCGGTTTCGCGGATGCGAGGCAGCGGTGCTCGAGACCCGGATCGGAGCCGAAGGGCGGCGCCACGACACCGCCGAGGTCGGGGCTCGCGCAACCGAAAGGCGGCGCGGCGTGCACAGCCAGCGCGGCGAAGAGCGCGAACACGGCACCCGCGCACGCGGTCTGTGTGCCAAACACAACATATGTCCGAGATCGAGATCGGGGAGTTGCATTTTTGGGGGGTGTTCCCAGCGAATCGGGGCCGAGCGCGTGTGCGCAGCCGTGGCCTTGTCGCCAGGTTCGTGTGGCAAAACCCACACTACAGAGAGTACCCCGTGGCAGTGCGCCGCCCACCGGGGGGATCCAGCTACTCTTTATCTGGGATCGTGTTCGCGAATTTCATCAAGGCGTTCGCGGAGATGGCTCGCCTGCGCAGAGGCCGGGTCCCAGAGATTGTGCTCCTCGGACTCGTCGGCGACGAGGTCGTAGAGCTGCCAGCGATTCATCGGGTTGTCAGGCTTCCGCAGCCACTCGCTGGCGCTGAACGGCGGCGGAAAGCTCTCCCTGCGCTCGATCAGTTTGAAGCGGCCCTCGCGCAGCGCGAAGATCGCCTGCGCCGACTGCATCACGATCGCGCGCGGCTTCGCGGCGGTACCGACTTCCCCCTGCGACTCGCTTCGATCGCCAGGGCCATCGGAGCGGGCGAGCAAGAGCGGGAGCAGGCTGACGCCGTCGCGTCCGGCGCCCGCCGGGAGCGGAGCGCCGGCGACCGCTGCAAGAGTCGCGGGAAAGTCGACGAGGCTGACGAGCTCCGCACGCGTCCGGCCGGCCGGAATACGTCCGGGCCAGCGCGCGATCAGCGGAACCCGCAGGCCGCCCTCCCAGATCAGGTGCTTCTGCCCGCGCAGCTCCCCATTGCTCCGGTGGCCGAGGCGCTTTGCCTCGCGGTGCGCGGCCGTGTGCGGATGCGCCTGGTTCGCGGTGGCCAGCAGCGCGCCGTTGTCGCTCGTGAAGACGACCAGCGTGCGCTGCTCGAGCCCGCGTGACTCGAGCGCCGCGAGAATCCGGCCGACGTGCGCATCGAGCTGCTGCACGAAGTCGCCGTAGGGACCCGCGTGGCTGGTGCCCTGAAACGCCGGAGCGGGCACGATCGGGATGTGAGGCTCCGTCGGCGCGTAATACAAGAAGAACGGCTCGTGCTCGACTTGCTGGAGAAATGCCACGGCTTCGTCTGCGAGCCTCGGGCCGACCTCGACCGCGCGGCGCGGCGCGGCGTCCGGGCCGGCTTCGACCGCACGGTCGCGGATCCACACGCGCGGCACGTTGTCCGCGTTTGCCGGCAGCCCGAAGTAGCTGTCGAAGCCGACTTCGAGCGGCCCCGGCACCAGCGGGCGCGTCCAGTCCGTGCGCGCTGAACTGCCGAGGCCGAGGTGCCACTTCCCGATCCCCGCATTGTGATAGCCGCGCTGCCGCAACAGCGCGGGCAGTGCGCTGCCGTCGGTATGGAGCTGGAGCGGCTCGTCGGCAGCGAGGATGTCGGCACTGCGCAGGGCGCGCGCGCTGCGCCACTGGTAGCGGCCGGACATCAGCGCATAACGGCTCGGGGAGCAGACCGAGGCTGGCGCATAGGCGTTCGCAAAGCGCGTCCCCTCGGCGGCGAGACGATCGATGTTCGGCGTCGCGATGCGCAGTGCGCCGTAGGCGCCGACGTCGCCGGTGCCGAGGTCGTCCGCGAGGATCAGGACGATGTTCGGAGGCGTTTCGGAGCATCCGACGCTCCAGAGCAGGGCAAAGCACGCCAGCGAGAAGCCCCAGCTCCTCGTGTTCAGCACCCTGCGCGAAGATCAGGCACCCGCAGCCGCATCAGAAGCTGAGCACCGTCCGAATCCCGCGCGCGGCGCGCAGGTCTTCGAAGCCGGCGCCGATCTCTTCGATCGGGCGCCGGTGGCTGATCATGCCCTCGAGGTCGAGCAGGCCGCGGCGCCAGAAATTCAGGAAGCGCGGCACGTCGCGCTGCGAGAGGCAGCTGCCGAGCAGCGAGCCGATCACGCGTTTCTCCTGCGACAGGAACAGCGAGACGATCGGAATCTCGAGCGACTGCAGCCCCGCCGGCGCGCCGACCAGCACCGTGGTGCCGCCCGGGCGCGACGCCGCGATGCACTGCTGCATCACCTGCGTGCTGCCGGCGCCGTCGAAGGCGTAGTCGACGCCGATCCCGTTCGTGAGCTGCTGGATCCTGGCGACGACGTCGTCGGCGGTCGGATCGAGCGCATGTGTCGCCCCGAAGCGGCCCGCCGCCTCGCGCCGCGCGGCGACCGGATCCGACACGATGATCACGCTCGCGCCGGCCAGGCGCGCGCCCTGCACGATCGAGACGCCGATTCCGCCGAGGCCGCCGACGAAGACGCTCGCGCCCTCCTCGACTTTCGCCGTGTTGAGCACCGCGCCGACGCCGGTCTGGATCGCGCAGCCGATCACGCAGGCGATCTCGAGCGGCGTGTCCGAGGGCAGCTTCACGCAACCGGCTTCGGTGACGACGGTCGCTTCGCCGAAGCCGCCGACCGCAAAGCCGCGGTACACGAGCTTTCCGCGCCGCGAGAGCGGCGAGCTGCCGTCCGTCATCAGCCCGGTCATGAAATTGCGTGCCTCGGAGCAGAGCGTCGGCTGCTGGCGCGCGCAGAAGTAGCAGCGGCCGCAGCAGCCGAGCGCGGTCAGCATCACTTTGTCCCCGCGCGCGACGCTGCGCACGCCCGGGCCCACCGCGTCGACCACACCCGCGGCCTCGTGTCCGAGCACGACGGGCACCGCCACGCCAGGCCCCGCGTCCGCGTAGGTCAGGTCCGAGTGGCAGATCCCACAGTTCGAGACGCGCACGCGAACTTCGCCGATGCGCGGCTCCGCGACCTCGAGGTCGTCCACGACGGCGAAGGGTTTCCCGGCCTCTTCGAGCAGCGCAGCGCGCATCGCGTCCTCCGCAGGGGTTCGGATCCGGCCGGATCTTAGCCCGAGACGCAGCACTGCCTCCGCAGTGCTTTAATGGGCGCCGTGAACTCTCCCGGCTCCCCCGCCCCCCTGCCCGCGATCGTGACCGCCGGCGATCAGCGCGCCGCCCGCGCGGTCTACGGCGACAGCAAGGTCTACCTGTGCGTGGCGGGTCGGCCGCTCGTGGCCCACGTCGTCGCGACGCTCCAGCGCGTGCCCGAGGTCAGCGAGGTCTGGGTCGTGGGCAACGATCAGCGCCTGCGAGAAGTTTTTTCGGATCCCGCGCTGCGGGCCGAGCTCGCGAAGCCGCTGCAGCTCGTGCCGCAGTTCCGCAGCCTGTATGAGAATGGCTGGCAGACCTACCGCCGCCTGCTGCCGGGCGCGCCGCCCGAGGGCCGCGACCCCGGCCCCGAGGATCGCGACCGCGAGGTGCTGTATCTCTCCGGCGACCTGCCGCTCGCGACGCCACAGGAAATCTCGGCGTTCATCCGGCAGTCCCGCGCGCTCGACTGCTGCTATGCGCTCGGCCTCGTGACCGAGGAGTCGATGCGCGGCTTCCAACCCGCGACCCCGGGCGGGCCTGGCGTCGTCCCGGCCTTCTTCAACGTGCGCGAGGGGCGCTTCCGGCAGAGCAACCTGCACCTGATCCGCCCCGCGCGGATCGAGAACCGCTTCTACCTCGAGGAGATGTACGAGCACCGGTATCAGAAGGAGTGGGGCAACATCGCGGGCCTGGCCTGGCGCCTGCTGCGCAGCGAGCAGGGCGGATTCGCGGTCGCGGCCTACTACACGCTGATGGTGCTCGCGGGCTTTGCGCACCGGCACGCCTGGTATCGCCTCGCCGATTGGATTCGCGGCCGCATCCCCGTTCCGCGCATCGAGCGCGGCATCGGCGGACTGCTCGGCGGCTCCTTCCGGCTGGTCGTGACGGAGGCTGGCGGCGCCGCGCTCGACATCGACAGCGAAGAGGAATACGACGCGCTGACGGCCTGTTTCGAGACCTGGTGGAAGCAGCAGTGCGTCCGCGCGGAGCGGCTCTACGGGGCACCCGCACTGCCCGCGCTGGGCGCGACCCCCGCAGTGGCGACTCCCGCGCGCGGCGCGGAGCCGGACGCGGGAGCGGGCCCGAGATGACGACTGCAAGCGTCGCACCGGGGCTCTCCTCGGTCGCCGCCGCGGTGCGCGCGGGCGCCGGCCTGTTCCGACTGCCGGGCCGCGGCCTGCTGCGCGTGCGCGGCGCAGATCGCGTGCGCTGGCTCGACGGCATGCTCAGCAACGAGATCAACGGGCTGGCCCCCGGGCCCGAGCGCTCGGGATGTCATGCGTTGCTGCTGACGCGTCAGGGCCGCATCGTCGCGGATCTGCACGTGCTCCAGCGCGGCGAGGAGCTCTGGCTCGAGGGCGACGCCGCGGCGCTGCGCGCCGCGCGCGAGGCGCTCGAAAAATTGATCGTCGCGGACGACGTCGCCATCGTGGACGCGAGCGCGGACTTCGCGCGCCTCGCGGTCGAGGGGCCGACCGCACGTGCGGTAGTCACCCGCGTCGCGGAGGCACTCTCTCGCCTCGCGCCACACGCGGCCTGCGACGCGCGGATTGCCGGCCACGCGGTGACGCTCGGTGCCTGGGGGGTGAGCGGGGAATCGGCGCTGCAGCTCTTCGCGCCGGCCGGCAGCGAAGACGCTATCGCCGCCGTGATCCGCGAGGCCGGCGCGCCGCTCGGACTCGTCGAGGCGCGTTTCGACGTGCTGGAGATCCTGCGCGTCGAGGCCGGCACCCCGCGCTTTGGCTGCGAGCTGGGTCCCGACGTGCTGCCGGCCGAGGCGCGGCTCGAGGCCGCGATCTCGACCACCAAGGGCTGCTACACGGGGCAGGAGATCGTCGAGCGGATGCGCTCGCGCGGCCAGCTCTCGCACCTGTTGGTAGGGATCGCATTCGATTCCGAAGTGAGCCGAGAGGAGCTCCCGCCGCGCGGCTCGGGCATCGAGGTCGGCGGCGAACATGCCGGCGAGATCACGAGCGCGGTGCGCTCGCAGCTCGTGGGCCCGATCGCGCTCGGCTTCCTGCGCCGCGCGCACACGCAGATCGGTACCCCGCTGCGCGTCGGCGAGCTCGCGGGCGAAGTCGCCGAGCTGCCCTTCGTGCGCCCCTCCGCCCCGCGCACGTGACGCCCGCCCGCGGTGTCCTGATCGTATTCGCGAAGGCCCCCCGACCCGGTCTCGTGAAGACACGCCTGTGCCCGCCGCTCTCGCTCGAAGCAGCCGCCTCGCTGTATCGCTGCATGTTGATCGATGTGCTCGAGACGAGCGCTGCCGCGTGCCGCGCGCTCGCGCTCGAAGCCTGGCTCGCGGTGCATCCGCCCGACGCCTGCGCGGAGCTGGCTGCCGCAGCGCCTGCGAGCTTCCGGGTGCAGGCCCAACGAGGTGTGGGTCTTCCCCAGCGCATGCGGCACGCGATCTGCGAGGCCGCCGCTGCCGGCCACCGCCGCATCCTGCTGCGCGGCAGCGACAGCCCCGAGCTATCGGCCGAAGCGTTAGGAGATGCGCTCGCCGCGCTGGCTCGGGTTCCGCTCGTGATCCGCCCGGGGCTGGACGGTGGCTACGACTTGATCGGCCTGCGGGCTCCGATTCCCGGCCTTTTCGAAGTCGAGATGAGCACCGGCGAAGTGCTCGCGAACACGCTGGCCCGCGCCGCGCGTGCGGGGATCTCAGCCGAGCTCCTCGAAGCGGGCTCGGACCTCGACACCCCAGAGGACCTCGCTCGGCTCGCGCGCAACCCGGATCCGGCGGTCACCCGGCGCTGCCGCCGCACCCTCCATTGGCTGCGAACGGAGACGGGGCCGGGCCTCACGAAGTGCACTTCGTGAGGCCCGTCCCCCCTCCGCCGCCGGCGCGCCGTTCCGCCTCTGTTTCGATGAAAACCTAATAATAACGAGCACTTGGATTGCCGGGCTTCGCCCCCATTGCCTGCCCTCGAAACAGCGTGCTAATCGACTGCCGTTCGACCGCTGCGGTGATCGCTCCCACCCAGGCGTCCCCCAGACGCCAGCCGCAGCCGAGAACAGAGTGCAAGCCGAACGCGGCCCCAGAGCTTGTTGAGTTAGCTGCGAGTTCCCCCCGGATCGATTGGTGATGTGTGGTGTCCAGACGCCGCCGTGTGGTGGCGCCTGGAGTCACAGAGGGGTTCGCGAAGGCCCGGTCCTTCGGCGAAACCCGAAAATCGAGCCATCCAAGGAGGGAAATCGAAATGCGTTCCAGGTGGAAGTGCCTCGTCGCTGTTGCGGCCGCTATGTCGGCCGTTCCGCAGCTGGCAGCGGCAGACGACGTCCAGGACCAGCTCCGTCAGATGCAGGAGCGAATGAGCCAGCTCGAGGACAAGCTCCAGGCCACGAACGATCAGCTGGAGCAGGCCAACGACCGCGTCTCCGAGCAGCAGCAGGTGCTGAAGAAGTCCGGCCTCGACGACGAGAGCTCGGCGATCTCGTCGCTCTCGCAGTTCCTGAACGAGACCCAGTTCAGCGGTGTGGTGTCGGCCAGCTACAACTGGAACTTCCACGACCCGGAGAACACGAACGCCTACCCGACCACCCGCGCCGGTGGCACGGGCGCAGCGGGTGAGAATCAGAACGTGCTCGGCCTCGGCGCGCCGTTCCACCGCTACCACAACAACTTCCAGCTCGATCAGGCGCTGATCTCGATGACGAAACCGTCGACGGCAGAGAGCCGCGCGGGCTTCGGCCTGGACGTGGCCTGGGGCGTTTCGGCCGACCAGCAGAGCGGAGGCAGCGGAAACTTCTCGTCGAACGACACCTTCCTGTATCAGTCCTACGTGACCTACCTCGCAGCGCTCGGCGACGGCGTGCAAGTCAAGGCCGGCAAGTTCGGCACACCGCTCGGCGCCGAGAGCTACCGCCAGGACCAGAACTGGAACGTCACGCGCGGTCTCGTCTGGCAGCTGCAGCCGGTGTCGCACACGGGTGTGATGTTCTCCGGCAATCTCGCGGGCGGCGTGTTCCTGGGCGGCGGTGTCGTCAACAACGTCGACAACACGCGGAACGGCGGTATCGACGTAGGCAACAGCAAGACCGGGCTGCTCCAGGCCGGCATCGCGGGCGACAGCTACAAGGTGCAGCTGACGGGCCTGATCGGTCCCGGCGACACGGGCTTCGTGCCGGGCATCGCCGCGCGGCCCACCAACTCAGACCAGGGGATCCTCTACTACACCGACCTCGTCGCGACCTACAACCCGTCCGACAGCCTCGCGCTGTGGCTCAACTTCGACTGGATCACGCAGAGCGACGACGGCGGTGTCGGCGCCGACGAGAATGTCTATGGGACCGCGGTTGCCGGCCGCCTCGCGATCACCGAGAAGACGGGTCTCGCGACGCGCTTCGAGTACGTGAAGGGCCAGGACGTCTGCGGGAACGGCGGCTGCGGCGCACTGCCCGGGGCCAACGACTCCTACGACCTCTGGTCGCTGACGGGCACCGTCGACCATGCGCTGACCGACAACCTGATGCTGCGTGGCGAAGTCCGCTGGGACCTCGGTGACGCCGGGGGCTCGAGCGACAACTTCTTCGTGAATGACACCAAGGTCGCTGGTGCTGCGGTCGCATCCGAGGACAGCCGCGTCCTGGCCATCGCGGAGATGCTCTATCGCTTCTGAACCGGCATGAGTTAGTCGAATCGGATTCCTGTGAGTAGCCCAGAACGGGGGCGCGGTACCGAAAGGTTCCGCGCCCCCCACTGTCTGCGGGTCGCCGGCAGGGGCCCTGCCCGTAGCCGCATTTCGAGCGACCCGCGCTCGCTCGCCTGCGCCCGCGCATTCCGGGGCAGGGCGCGTCGCTGCTCGCGCTCGCCCGAGGCCACCGGGGCCGGCCCGCCTCCGAAGTCGCTCGGGATCGCTCAAAATCCAGGCAGGCCTGCCCGAAGCCGTGGCAATGCGCCTTCGAATCCGAGTTCCAAGCCCTCCGAGAGCCGCCCGGAAGCGATTCCATCCGGCACGCGAATTGCTTCGCAGAAGTGCAGAGCGAGGTCGCAACGGGCGAGGCGTCCGTGATACCGTCCCCGCTCTCCTCCCCGACGGGGTACGGGGCCATCCGATCCGCTTCCGGGTCGGGTCCACGGAGGATCGTCGCGCCATGCGGAAGATCGAGGCCATCATCAAGCCCTTCAAGCTCGACGAAGTGAAGGAGGCCCTTCACCAGGTCGGCATCCAGGGGATGACCGTCACCGAAGTCAAAGGCTTCGGTCGCCAGAAGGGTCACACCGAGCTCTACCGGGGCGCCGAGTACGTCGTGGACTTCCTGCCCAAGATCAAGATCGAGATCGCCGTCAGCGACGAGATGGTGGACAAGGCGGTGCAGGCCATCGTCGACTCCGCCAACACGGGTCGCATCGGCGACGGCAAGATCTTCGTCACGCCCCTGCAGGAGGCGATCCGCATCCGGACCGGCGAGCGAGGACCGGACGCGATCTAGTCCAGACAGCTGCTTCGCTCGCATCCCGCCCGATTCGCTTCAACCCTGCGGACCCCCCTCGGGCCGCTCTAGGAGACGACGCTTCAGATGGACGCAAAACAGGCTCTCGAGCTCGCAAGGAAGCACAAGGCGGTGATGGTGGATCTGCGCTTCACCGACTGGGTCGGCACCTGGCAGCACTGCTCGTATCCGATGACGGCCTTCAGCGAGGAGACCTTCGAAGAGGGACTGGGCTTCGACGGCTCGTCGATCCGCGGCTGGCAGGCGATCAACGAGAGCGACATGCTGATGCTGCCGGACCCCGAGACGGCCTTCATGGATCCCTTCTACGAGCATCCGACGCTCGTGATGATCGCGAACATCGCCGATCCGATCACGCGCGAGCCCTACTCGCGCGACCCGCGCTGGATCGCCAAGAAGGCCGAGTTGTATCTGAAGCAGACGGGGATCGGCGACGAGATCTACTTCGGTCCCGAGGCCGAGTTCTTCGTCTTCAACTCGGCGCGCTTCTCGACCACCGCGAATGCGGGCTTCTATCACATCGATTCGGTCGAGGGCGCCTGGAACACCGGCGCCGAGGAAGGCGGCTCGAACCTCGCGTACAAGCCGCGCCACAAGGAAGGCTATTTCCCGGTGCCGCCCACGGATTCGCTCCAGGGCATCCGCACCGAGATGTGCCTCGCGATGGAGGGGCTCGGCATCGAGATCGAGGCCCAGCACCACGAGGTCGCGACGGCCGGCCAGTGCGAGATCGACATGCGCTTCCAGACGCTGTCGCTGATGGCCGACCAGCTGCTCAAGTACAAGTACGTGGTCAAGAACGTCGCGCGCCGCCACGGCATGACGGCCACCTTCATGCCGAAGCCGCTGTTCCAGGACAACGGCTCGGGCATGCACTGCCACCAGTCGATCTGGAAGGGCGGCAAGCCGCTCTTCGCGGGCGACGGCTACGCCGGCTTCTCGAAGCTCGGCCTGCACTACATCGGCGGCATCCTGAAGCACGCCTGCGCGCTGGCCGCCTTCACCTGCCCGACCACGAACTCGTTCAAGCGGCTGGTGCCGGGCTACGAGGCGCCGGTGAACCTGGCCTACTCGAGCCGCAACCGCTCGGCGGCCTGCCGCATCCCGATGTACTCGGCCTCGCCGAAGGCCAAGCGCGTCGAGGTGCGCTTCCCGGATCCGGCCTGCAATCCCTACCTCGCCTTCTCGGCGATGCTGATGGCGGGCCTCGACGGGGTCGAGAACAAGATCGATCCGGGCGCGCCGCTCGACAAGAACATCTACGCGCTCTCGGCGCAGGAGGCGGCGAAGGTGCCGACGCTGCCGGGCAGCCTCGACGAGGCCCTCGAGCACCTCGAGGACGACCACGAGTTCCTGCTCAAGGGGGGCGTCTTCACCAAGGACGCGATCGAGACCTGGATCGAGTACAAGCGCACGGCCGAGATCGACCCGGTCCGGCTGCGCCCGGTGCCGCACGAGTTCGAGCTGTACTTCGACATCTAGCGAGGCCCGGGACCCGCAAGGCCCGGGTTCTCATTTCAGTCCGAAGACCGTCTCGATCGCGTAGAGCCCCGGTGCGCGGCCCGCGAGCCAGCTGGCCGCGCGTACCGCGCCGCGCGCGAAGTGGTCGCGCGTGCTCGCGCGGTGCACGAGCTCGAGACGCTCGCCCTGGCCGAGGAACATCACCGTGTGTTCGCCCGCGGAATCGCCGCCGCGCAGCGACTGCACCGCGATCGCGGCCTGCGGCCGCGCGCCGATCTCGCCCGCGCGCCCGAGCACGAGCTGCTCGGCGAGCTTCTGGCCCCGGCCCGCGGCGACGGCCTCCGCGAGGCGCAGCGCGGTGCCGCTCGGTGCGTCGCGCTTGGCCGCATGGTGCAGCTCGACGAGCTCGGCGTCGTAGCCGGGCCCGAGCCACTCGGCCGCGCGCTGCGTGAGCCAGGCCAGCACGTTCACGGCCAGCGAGAAGTTCGGCGCGTGGATCACCGGAATGCGCGTGGCCAGCGCAGCGATCTCGGCGCGCTCGGAGGCGGAGAAGCCAGTGGTGCCGGTGACGTAGGCGCAGCCGACACCTGCTGCGGCGCGCATGTTCGCGAGCGTCGCCGCCGGAACCGCGAAATCGATCGCGACGTCGCAGCCCGCGAGCGCGGCCACGGCATCCGCAGAGACGCGCAGGCCCGGCGCGAGCTCGAGTCCCTGACCGGGGTGATCCGGTGCTTCGAGCGCGGACGCGAGTCGCAGCGTGGCTTCGCCGGCCAGCGCCGCGCGCACGCACTCGCCCATGCGGCCCAGCGCGCCGACCACGCAGACCGAGCGGGTCCGATCCGCTGCGCTCGCTTTCGGCTCGCTGCGCGCGGCAGGACCGCTTGCGGTCTTCATCCCAGCAGCCCCAGCTCCTTCAACACGGAGCGGAGCCGCTCGCGGTTCGGCGCGGTGATGCGCGTGAGCGGCAGGCGCAGATCGTCGCGCGGGATCGCGCCGACGAGCGCGAGCGCGGCCTTGACCGGAATCGGGTTCGTCTCGCAGAACAGCGCGCCGAAGAGCGGCAGCAGGCGGAAGTGGATCTCTCTCGCGCGCTGGGGCTTGCCCCCGCGGAAGGCCGAGACCAGCTCGACCATTTCGCGCGCAGCGACGTTCGAAGCCACCGAAATCACGCCGTGAGCACCGAGTGCGAGCAGCGGCAGCGTGAACGAATCGTCGCCCGAGAGCAGCGAGAACTCGGGCGGACACAGCGCGAGCGTCTGCGAGACCTGATCCAGATTCCCGCAGCAGTCCTTCACGCCGGCGATGTGTTCGACGTCCGCCAGCCGCGCGAGCGTCTCGGGCAGGATGTTCGAGGCCGTGCGTCCCGGGATGTTGTAGATGAGCACCGGGAAGCGTGCGGCCGCGGCCACGGCCGCGTAGTGCTGGAAGATGCCCTCCTGGGTCGGCTTGTTGTAATAGGGCGAAATCAGCAACGCGCCGTCGGCACCGGCGTCGCGCGCGGCGACGGAGAGCTCGATCGCCTCGCGTGTGTTGTTCGAGCCCGTGCCCGCGATCACCCGCATGCGGCCGCGCGCGGCCAGCACCACGAGCTCGATCACGCGCCGGTGCTCGGCGTGCGAGAGCGTCGCCGCCTCGCCGGTCGAGCCGCAGGGCACCACGCCGTCCACGCCGGCGGCGACCTGGCGTTCGACCAGCTCGCGGAGTGCGGTTTCGTCGACGCCGCCGTCCTCGCGAAAGGGCGTGATCAGCGCAGTGTAGACACCGGCGATGGACATCGGGCTCTCTGCTCCTGGAATTGCGCGAGACGCTAGGCGCTCGGCGCGGAAATCCGACCCGTGAAGACCTCGACCGCCGGGCCGGTCATGAAGACGTGCGCGTCGTTGCGCTCCCAGCGGATCCGCAGCTCGCCGCCGCGCAGTTGGATCTGGACGTCGCGATCGACGACGCCGCGCAGCATCGAAACGACCGCCACGGCACACGCGCCACTGCCGCAGGCGAGCGTCTCGCCGTTGCCGCGCTCCCAGGTGCGCTGCTCGATGCGGTCCCGCGCGCGCACGCGCACGAACTCGACGTTGACGCGGTTCGGAAACGCGGGATGGCGCTCGATCTGCGGGCCGATGCGCTCGACCGGGAAGCGCTCCGGATCGTCGACGTAGAGCACGCAGTGCGGATTTCCCATCGAGACCGACGATACGCTGAAGCGCTCGCCCGCGACGTCGAGCGCCTGTTCGAGCACGGGCCCGTCTCCGGAGCCCAGCTTCGTGGGGATCTTCGCGGGCGCGAGCACGGGCAGCCCCATGTCGACGGTCACCTGGCCGGGCCCGTCCCGGCGCGGACGCACGATGCCCGAGAGCGTTTCGACTCCGATCTCGTCCTCGTGCGTGAGGCCGCGGTCGCGCACGAACTCGTAGAAGGTGCGGATCCCGTTCGCGCACATCTCGACCTGCGAGCCGTCCGCGTTGTAGATCTCCATGCGGAAGTCGGCGCTGCGCGAGTCGCGCACTACGAGCAGCGTATCCGCGCCGACGCCGAAATGGCGGTCGCAGAGCAGGCGCGAGAAGGCCTCGAGCGGCGGCAGCGGACCGCCGGGCGCGGCGTCGCGGCCGTCGAGCACGACGAAGTCGTTCCCGGCGCCGTGCATCTTCGTGAACTCGATCTGTCGCGTGCCGCCCCGGCTCATGACACCAGCTCCGGCGGGATGCTCTCGCCGCGGATCAGGTCTTCGTAGCTCTCGCGCTCGCGCACGACGGCGTAGCGGTCGCCGCGCACCAGCACCTCGGCCGCACGCGGGCGGCCGTTGTAGTTGCTCGACATCGCGAAGCCGTAGGCGCCGGCCGAGCGCACGCAGAGCAGATCGCCGCGCTCGACTTCGGGCAGCGGACGGTCCTTCGCCAGGAAGTCTCCGGATTCGCAGACTGCGCCGACGACGTCGACTACCCGCTCCGCGCCGCGCGGCGGACCGACCGGCTCGATGTGCTGATAGGCCTGGTAGAGCGCAGGCCGGATCAGGTCGTTCATCGCACCGTCGATCACGACGAAGTGCTTGTCCTCGTTGCTCTTGGTGTAGAGCACGCGCGTCACGAAGACGCCCGCGTTCGCGACGATCGAGCGGCCGGGCTCGATCACGAGCTGACAGCCGAGGTCGCCGAGCGCGGCGAGCAGCGTCTGCGCGTACTCCTCGGGCGTCGGCGGCTGCTCGTCTTTGTAGGTCACGCCGAGGCCGCCGCCGGCGTCGATCACGGTAATCGCATGTCCGGCGGCCCGCAGCTCGAGGACGAGCGCGCGCACGCGCGCGAGCGCATCGGCCCAGGGTTCGCGCTGGGTCAGCTGCGAGCCGATGTGGCAGTCGACGCCGACGACGCGCAGGTGCGGCAGGCACTTCGCTTCGGCATAGGCCTCCACGGCCTCGCCGATCGGAATCCCGAACTTGCTGCTGCGCAGGCCCGTCGAGATGTAGGGGTGCGTCTTCGGGTCGACGTCCGGGTTCACGCGGAACGCGATCGGCGCGACCACTCCGAGCTCGCCCGCCCGCGCGTCGATGCGGCGCAGCTCCGCGCGCGACTCGACGTTGAACATGTAGATCCCGGCGCGCAACGCGGCGTCGATCTCGACGTCGGTCTTGCCGACCCCGGAGTAGACGATCTTGTGCGCGTCCGCGCCCGCGCGCAGGGCGCGAAACAGCTCGCCGCCGGAGGTCACGTCGATGCCGGCGCCGCGCGCGACGAGCGTGCGCACCAGCGCGAGATTCATGTTCGCCTTGATCGCGTAGCAGATCGTGTGCGGGACTGCGCCGAAGGCGAGGTCGAGCGCGGCGTAGTTCTCTTCGAGCGCGCTGGCGCTGTAGACGTAGACGGGGCTGCCGACTTCGGCCGCGATGCGCGCGAGCGGGACGCGCTCGGCGCAGAGCTCGCCGCCCTGGCGCGAGAACGCGGAGTTCACGCGCACGATCCGCGGGGGGGCTGTGGTCACGGTCTCGGCTCCTGGTTCGGCGCGGGCGGCGCAGGGGCTGCGGAGGCAGGCGGCTTCGGCCGCTGCGGCTTCGGCTGCGCCGCGGGCGACGCAGCCTCGGCTCCGGCTACCGGTGCGTCGCTGCGCGCGGCGCGCACCGGCGGGCCGACCTTTCCGCAGCCCGCGAGAGCCACGCCGGCGACCCCGGCGAGCCCGAGCAGCGCGAGTGCCGCACGCGTGTTCACCGCAATCCTCCCGCCACAGCCGCAGCCGTTTCCACCTCGTGCGCGAGCTCCGCGAGCACGCGAGAGATCTCGTCTGCCGCGCGCGCGAGCTGTGCTTCGACGCGCGCGCGGGCCGTCCCGCCGACCAAGCTGCGGCCCTCGAGCGCACGCTCGAGCGAGATCAGGTCTCCGGCGCCGGCCGGGAATCCGCTGTGGAAAGCCCTCAGATCTTCGCGCGTGAGCGTGCGCAGGTCGAGGTCCTTCTCGACGCAGTGTCCCACGACGCGGCCGACCGCCTCGTGGGCCTCCCGAAAGGGCACTCCGGTGCGTACCAGCACCTCGGCCAGATCGGTCGCGAGCAGCATCGGATCCGTGGCCGCCTCGGCCATGCGCTCGCGCCGGACGCGCAGGGTCGCGATCGCTCCGGCCATCACCTCGCAGCAGTCGCGCAGCGTCGCGGCCGAGTCGAAGATCGGTTCCTTGTCTTCTTGCAGGTCGCGGTTGTAGCTGAGCGGCAGCGCCTTGACCGTCGTGAGCAGGCTCACGAGGTTTCCGACCGCACGTCCGCTCTTGCCGCGCACGAGCTCGGGGACGTCCGGGTTCTTCTTCTGCGGCATCAGACTCGAGCCGGTCGAGTACGCATCTGCGAGCTCGATGAAGCCGAACTCGGCCGTCGACCAGAGCACCAGCTCTTCCGCCAGGCGCGAGAGCGTGATCATCGCGATCGCCGTGACCGCGAGGAACTCGAGCGCGGTGTCGCGCGAGGCGACGGAGTCCATGCTGTTCGGGCTCGCCGCCTCGAAGCCGAGCTCGCGCGCGGTGGACTCGCGATCGATGGGCAGCGTCGAGCCGGCGATCGCGCCGGCCCCGAGGGGCGAATAGCGCAGGCGATGACGCGCGTCACGCATGCGCGCTGCGTCTCGGCCGAGCATCTCGACGAAGGCGAGCCAGTGGTGCGCGAGGCGTACCGGCTGTGCGCGCTGCAGGTGCGTGTAGCCGGGGAGCACGCTGTCGAGGTGCTCGGCCGCGCGCTCGAGCAACACCTGGCGCAGCTCGTGCAGCCCGCGCTCCAGCGCCGCTTCGGTCTCGCGCAGGTAGAGCAGCAGGTCGGTCGCGACCTGGTCGTTGCGGCTGCGGCCCGTGTGCAGTCGCCCGGCGGGCTCGCCGATCAGCTGCCCCAGGCGCGCCTCGATGTTCATGTGGATGTCCTCGAGCGCCGGATCGAAGGGGAAGCGACCCGATTCGATCTCCGCAGCGACCTGCTCGAGCCCGCGCAAGAGCGCAGCTTCGTCGGCCGGCGAGAGGAGCCCCTGGCGCGCGAGCATGCGCGCGTGGGCCGCCGAGCCGCGCAGGTCGTAGCCGGCGAGTGCGCGGTCGAAGTGGATCGACGCGCTGAAGCGCTCGACCGCCGGGTCGGTGTCCGCCCGGAAGCGCCCGCCCCAGAGCTTGCGGGTCGGGCGGCTGGCGGGGCGCGGCTCGGGGGGCTGCGACATGCCCGCAAATCTCGGGAAGACAAGGGAATTTAGCAAGGCCGCCCGGGGGCGAGGCGCTATTTTCCAGCCAAGGGGGATCTCGGCTCGATGGCGCGCTGGCTCAGGCTCGTCGGCACGGCGGTGTTGGCGCTCTCCTTTCTCGTGGGGGTGGCCTTCGCGGGCTACGTGCGGCGCCTCGACCAGATCGTCGTCTCGCGCTTCGAGGGCAGGCGCTTCCGGGTGCCGTCGCGGGTCTACTCGGCGCCCACGCTGATCTACCAGGGGCTCGACTGGAAGCTCGCCGACCTGCGCGGCAGCCTGCGCCACCAGGGCTACCGCGAGGCTGTGAACAGCGCGGAGCTCCCGCCGGGCCAGTACGTCTGGGGCGCAAAGCACGTGCGCGTGCACCTGCGCGCCTTCGAACACCCGGCGCGCCCGGAGCCCGCGCGCCACGTCGCACTGCGCCTCGACGATCGCTGGATCGCCGACATCCACAGCATTCCCGACGGCCGCGAGCTGGTCGCCGTGCAGCTCGAGCCCGAGCCGATCGGTGCCTATTACGGGCCGGACCGCGAGCAGCGCGAGCTCGTCTCGGTGGAGGAGACCCCCGAGCATCTGCGCCAGGCGATCTTCGCGGTCGAAGACCAGCGCTTCGAGTCGCACCAGGGCATCGACCTGCGCCGCATCGGCGGCGCGCTGATCGCGAACCTGCGCCGCGGCAAGGTCACCCAGGGCGGCAGCACGCTCACTCAGCAGCTGGTCAAGAACTTCTTCCTGACGCCCGAGCGCACGCTGCGGCGCAAGCTCAACGAAGCGCTGATGGCCCTGCTCGTCGAGAGCCACTATGACAAGCACGAGATCCTCGGCGCCTATCTCAACGAGATCTACCTGGGACAGCGCGGCTCGACGGCAGTGCACGGCGTCGGCGAGGCCGCGCGGCTGTATTTCGGCAAGAAGGCGCGCGACCTCTCGCTGGCCGAGTCGGCGCTGCTGGCGGCGATCATCCAGAGCCCGAACGGGATCTCGCCGTATCGCAACCGCGAGCGCGCACTCGAGCGGCGCGATCTGGTGCTGTCGCTGATGCACAAGCAGCGCCGCATCCGAGACGCGGAGCTCGAGCGCGCCCGCGCAGAGCCACTGCGCCTTGCCGACGTCACTCCGGACGCCGGCGACGCGCGTTACTTCATGGACTTCCTGCGCCGGCAGCTGTCCGAGAACTACGACGAGGAGGTGCTCACGGCCGAAGGCCTGCGCATCTACTCGACGCTCGACGCCCGCGCGCAGCGCGTGGCCGCGCTCGCGCTGCGGGAGGAGCTCGCGAAGCTCGAGAAGCGCTTCCCGAGGCTCGCGAGCAGCGAGCCCGGCAAGCAGCTGCAGGGCTGCATCGTGGCGCTTCGCCCGCAGACGGGAGAGCTGCTCGCGCTGGTCGGCGGCCGCGACTATCGCAACTCGCAGTTCGACCGCTGCACGCAGGCGAGGCGCCCGACCGGAAGCGTGTTCAAGCCCTTCGTCTACATCGCGGCGCTCGAGCCGCGTGCGTCCGGGCCGACGATCACCCTGGCCTCTCAGCTCGACGACAGCCCGCTCAGCCTGTCGACCCCGTCCGGCCCGTGGCAGCCCGAGAACTTCGATCATGAATTCCACGGGCAGGTAGGCGTGCGCCAGGCGCTCGCCCGCTCGTACAACGTCGCGACTGCGCGCCTCGCGCAGCAGGTCGGGATCGCGCGCGTGGTCGACGTCGCGCGGCGCCTGGGCATCGAGAGTCCGCTGCCGCAGGTCCCGAGCCTCGCGCTCGGCTCGGCGGACGTCTCACCGCTCGAAATGGCGCGGGCCTACGCGACGCTCGCGAACCAGGGGGAACGGCCCGAGATCCGCAGCGTCGACGACCTCGTCGACGGGCAGGGGCAGACCCTCGAGCGCAAGCGGGTGCCGCTCCCCCGGGTGCTGGACCCGGGCACGGCCTTCCTCGCCACCTCGCTGCTCGAGACGGTCGCAGACCGGGGCACGGCTGCGGGTGTGCGCGCTACGGGTCTGCGGGGTCCGATCGCGGCCAAGACCGGCACCAGCAACGAAGAGCGCGACCTCTGGTTCATCGGCTTCACGCCGGATCTCGTCGCCGTGGTCTGGGTCGGCTTCGACGAGCCCCGGAGCCTCGGAGTCCCGAGCAGCGTAGGTGCGCTGCCGGTCTGGCGGCGCTTCGTAGAGGAGTTCACGGGAGGAGTGATACGCGGGAGCTTCCCGCGGCCGGCGGACATCCAAACGGTGGATATCCACCCGGGAACGGGCGCGCTCGCGCTGTTCGGCTGCCCGGAGCGGCAGCCCGAGTACTTCCTGAGCGGCACCGAGCCCATCGAGACCTGCCCGGGGGGTCTGGGAGACGAGAGCCCCTGGGTGCGGCGCCGCTTCTTCGACTGGTTCAGGGGACAGCTTTGAAACCGAGCTGGGCTGCGATGGGGACGCTGGCTGCGACTGCGATGTCGAGAGCGACCTGCGCGTTGCTGTGCTTCGCGGCGCTCTTCGGCTGCGCTCAGCTGCCGCTCGGGGGCGCATTCGGCGCATCGCCGCTGCGGCTCTCGGAAATCGCACGCGAGGGCGATCCGCAGCGCCAGGCCTCGATCAGCCTGTGCCTCAGCGGCCTCGCGGCAGACCAGGCGCAGGACTGGCCGCGCGCCGAAGGGCTCTACGAGCGCGCGATCCAACTCGATTCGACGAACCCGTTCGCTTATCTCGCGCTCGCGCGCCACCGCGTCGAGCGCGTACAGGCGCGCCAAGCGCTCGATGCGCTCGGCAGAGCCGAGTCGCTGCTGCCTTCCGACGATGCGTGGCTCGCGGAGCGCGTGCAGCCACACCTGCTGGGCCTGCGCGCCCGGGCGCTGTTCCTATCGGGAAAGCTGGTCCAGAGCAAGCCGCTGCTCGATCGCGCGCGTGAACTCGCGCCCGTCGAGTGGGGAGACGGTCGGCTCACCGCCGCCGAGCTGCGCTAGCGTCCTGTGATTCCATGACGCCGAAGCTGCGCACTGCCTTGGCGGCGTTCGTGATCGCGCTCCCGCTCGATCAGCTCACGAAGCTCGCGGTGGATCGCAAGCTGTCCTTTGCGGATCGCGTCGAAGTGATCGAGGGGTTCTTCTACCTCACGCACGTCCGAAATACCGGAGCGGCTTTCGGCCTCTTCGCGGACGGCGACCCGACGCTGCGCATGGCGTTCTTCGTCGGCATCTCGCTCGTCGCGCTCGGCATCATCGGATCCTTCTTCTCGAAGCTCGCCCCTGGGGATCGCCTGCCCTCGTTCGCGCTCGGCCTGATCCTGTCCGGCGCGGTCGGAAATCTGATCGATCGCGTCTGGCGCGGAGAAGTGATCGATTTCCTGCACTTCAAGCTCTGGGCCGGCTTCAGCTGGCCGGATTTCAACGTCGCGGACAGCTGCATCGTCGTCGGAGTCGGGCTGCTGCTGCTCGAGCTGCTGGCGAGCGAGGGCGAGAGCCGTGCGGGCGTCGCGGGCGACGAGCCCTCCCATCCGATCTAGAATTTCTTCGCATTCGGATCCGAAAAAAATCGCGCGCGAGTCCGAGACCGGGGCGAGAAATCGCCTGCGCCGTCGGGCAACTGGCGCAATCGCATCTACACACTCGAGCGTAGGGTGCGCGCGCTCGACGAAGAATGTGCAACATTCGCTTGACAAGGCACTGCCATTCGAGGAATAAGATCGCGTTCTCGGACTGCGTTGCACAAATCCAGCACGACAACCCGGAACTCGTTTTTGATGCCGATCTCGCCGACCCAACCGAAACCGGATCGAAGCAGCGGCTCCCGCAGCCGGGCCTTCTCCCGCAGCAGGATTCCGATTTGGAGCTGGGTCGGTATGCGGTTGGGAGTACCCTCGGGGAGAACTCCGCGGGTGACCAGTGTGCCGAAAATTCGGGAGCTCGGGCGAGCGGAGTCGACGCGCGTGCGGCCGAATGGACTCATGCCGATGGCGGATGCGTGCCAAGGCACGCGATCCAGGAGCTCCAGCCGAGGGGTCTCTCCCCGCGCAGCGAGCCGAAGGCGAACAAAGGTCGAGAGATTTTTCAGGGCTGGGAGGCCTGTGCGGTGACAGCGAAGAAGAAACCGAAGGGCGAATACTCGATCCAGACGGTCATCAACGCACTGCGCGTGCTCGACGCATTTCGGCAGGCCGAGGATTTCGGCGTGACCGAGCTCGCGCGAGAGCTCACCCTGCACAAGAACAACGTGTTCCGTCTGCTCGCGACGCTCGAGGATCACGGCTACGTCGAGCAGAGCGCGGACGAGCGCTATCGGCTCGGGCTGCGCTCGCTCCAGCTCGGTCAGGCCTTCCTGCGCGGGAGACAGCTCGTGCGCCGGGCGCGCCCCGTGATGGAACTGCTCGCGGCAGAGATCCGCGAGTCGGTCCATCTCGCCACACTGCGCGAGCTCGAAGTGGTATTCCTCGACGGGGTGGAGGCCGATCGCCTGGTCAAGGCCGGCACGCGCGAAGGACAGCGGCTCCCCGTGCACTGCACTGCGGCGGGAAAGGTCTTGATGGGATTTGCCCCCCAGGTGCTGCGCGAGAGCTTCGACCGCAACGTGAGTCGCAATGGTCTCTCGTTGCACACGGAGCGCACGATCGTCGATACGACCAAGCTCCTCGATCACCTCCGCACAGTGGCCTCCCAGGGCTATGCGATCGACTTCGAGGAGTGCGAAGAGGGGCTCGTCTGCGCCGCCGCGCCGATCTTCGGACCGACCGGAGAGGTGCTGGCCGCGCTGTCTATTTCGGGTCCGGCCTACCGGCTCGGCGAGGAGCGGGTGCACCGGGAGATCGCTCCGCACCTCGTCGCGGCGGCAACTCGCCTCTCGCGCGAGCTCGGCTACTCCGCATAGACGCAGGACTTCGCCGCGCGCCCGCTGCTCCTGATCCCGGCCTGGAACGAAGAGGCACGTCTGCCCGCGCTGCTCGACGCGCTCGAGCGCGTCGCGCCCGAGCTCGAGATCGTCGTGATCGACGACGGCTCGAGCGACACGACCTCCGAAGTCGCGCGCGCCCGCGGCGCGCGCGTGCTGCGGCATCCGATCAATCTCGGCTACGGAGCCGCACTCCAGACCGGCTACAAGTACGCGCTGCGCCGCGGCGCGCAGTTCGTCGCGCAGATGGACGCCGATGGTCAGCACGATCCGGCCGACCTGCCGCGCTTGCTGGCCCCGGTCCTGCGCGGGGAAGCCGATCTGGTGATCGGCTCGCGTTTCCTCGGTGCGGGCAGCTACCGGATGGGGACGCTGCGCAGCGCGGGCCGCGCGCTGTTCCGCGGCATCGCGGGTCTGGCCGGGCTGCGCGTGACGGACCCGACCTCGGGTTTCCAGGCGCTGGGCTCGCGCGTGCTCGAGCTCTACGCGAGCGAGCTCGTGTTTCCCTCCGATTTCCCGGACGTGGACGTGTTGCTCTCCGCCCACCGACGCGGGATCCGAATCGCCGAGTGCGCGGTCCAAATGCGCGCCTCGGAGCGCGAATCGACGCTCCACGCCGGCTGGCGTCCGCTCTACTACGTCTACAAGATGCTGCTCTCGCTCTGGGCGAGGCGCTAGGGCCTTGCGGGTCCCGGTCCGGGAGCGGCCCGGTCCCACCCGCTCTCCGCTCGGCTTCGCCTCACTGCGCGCCGAACTCTCGGGTCCCGGTCCGGGCGCAGCCCGGCCCACCCGGACTCCGCTCGGCTTCACCTCGCTGCGCGCCGAAGCGGCTTGCAAAGTGGCTAACGCCCCGCTTGGTCCTGCTCCCCGCGCAGGATTGCGATCTCCTGCGCGAGTAGCTTGATCTGCACGCTCATGCGCGAGAGGCGCACCGCGAAGTTCAGGCAGATCCCGACCAGGAAGACCTCGCCGAGGAAGAACAGCGTCGAGCTCGGTGTCCAGGCGCCGATCCCGCGCGTGATCGCGCGCAGCAGGTCGAGCTCGAGGCTGACCGCGACCAGCGCCGCCGAGACCGCCAGCCAGATCGGCGTGTACTCCTCGCGCAGTCGGCGGCGCCGCACGAGCCAGAGCACCCCCGCGGCGAGCGACACGGCGGCGCCGATCGCGACCATCTGCGTCGCTCCCGACTCCGGCGCATTCAAGAAGGCTTCGCGCAGCTCGTCGAGCTGATTCTCGTTCATTTGGAAAGCTCCCACGCGACCGTCAGGTAGCGGTTGGCAAATCCGTAGCGCAGAGTGGCCAGCGCCCGCCTCAGCAGGGCGTCCGGGTGTCGCAGATACCAACCCGTGAGGCCGGGCCGGAGACCGGTCAGGCGCGACTCACTGCCGCGCAGCACTGCGAGCACATCCACCGGCTGGATCTGCGCGAGCTCCGCGCAGCTGCGGAAGCCCTGCGCGCGAAACAACGCGCGGAACGAGCGCGGGCTGAAGTCGTGCCGGTGATGGGGGTTCAGGTCTACCGACGGCGTCGTCGGCGCCGATACCACGAGCACGCCGCCGGGGCGCAGCAACCCGCGCAGGCGCGCGAGGAATGCCGCGGGCGGAGTCGGCAGATGCTCGATCGTCTCGAGCGACACGATCGTGTCGAAGCCGCCGGCGTCCTCGAAGCGGAGCGCGTCCGCATTCTCGTAGCGCAGCCGTGCGAGATCTCCGCGGTAGCGCCGGTGCGCGTAGTCGACCGCAGCGGCGTCGACGTCGACGCCCACGAGCTCCCGCAGATCGGCCCGGCGGTCGGCCAGCAGCCGGGTTCCATAGCCGGCGCCGCAGGCGAGGTCGAGCAGGCGCCCGGAGCGCGCCGCGCGCGCTGCGAATTCGTAGCGCTCGAGGTGGAGGCGATAGGTCTCGGCGCCGGTCGCCTCGCGCGGGTCCAGGCGATCCGGAATCAGGCGCTCGAGGCTCGAGGCATCGAGCTCCGGCGTCGATCCTGCCTCGCGCTCGCTCACGGGTCCCCCGGGGTTTCCGCAAAAGCTGTTCTGATCTCGGCTCCGGATCTATGCTAAACGGGGCCCCCGATGGACGCCCCTCAGCCCCGCTATCGCCTCGACGATCCGCTCGCACCCGGTCCGGTGCCCACCGCGGCGCCTGGTCAGGCCGCGCGAGCCGTCGCCGGCTCCAGCATCTACGACACCGCGCTCGCGCTCGGCCACGAGCTGCTGTCCCTGCCGATCCAGGGTGGGGGTCCGGATCGCGTGCGCACCCAGCACGCGAAGAGCCGCATGACGGTGTTCGAGCGCATCCGCTGCCTCACGCAGCTGGAGCCGAACCTGCTGTGGCAGAACTGGGGCCGCAACCTCGACGGCGCCTCGCTGGTGACCGGGATCCTGTCCGTCGCCGGGCGCGACGTCGCCGTCTACGGCCACGACTTCACGCTGCGCGCGGGCTCGATGGACGCGACCAACGGCGACAAGCTCGCCCGCCTGATCAGCATGGCCGCCGAGCACGGGATCCCCTTGATCGGCATGAACGATTCCGCGGGTGCCTTTGTGCCAGCGGGCGTGGGCGGCCTCGACGGCTATTCCGAGGCCTTCACGGCGCTGCGCAAGATCAGCGGCGTGGTGCCATCCATCAGCCTGATGTTCGGCTACAACGCCGGCGGCGGCGCTTATCTGCCGCGCCAGGGCTCTTTCATGATCCAGTGCGCGGACAGCTTCATCGGGCTCACCGGCCCCGGGGTGGTCAAGTCCGTGCTCGGAGAGGACATCAGCGCCGACGATCTCGGCGGCCCGGGGGTGCACGGTCTGAACGGCGTCTGCGACCTCACGACGCAGGACGAGCTGCAGTCGCTGCGCCTCGCGATGCGGCTGCTCTCGTATCTTCCGAACAACTGCCGCGAGCTCGCGCCCTTCGGCGTCACCTCGGATCCGGTGGACCGCTTCACCGTCGAAGAGGACATCCTGTTCCGGCGCAGCTTCGAGTCGCCGGCCGGGATGAACGCGCCTTTCGACATCGGGCTGTATCTGCAGCAGATCTGCGACCACGGCGAATTCCTCGAGCTGCAGCCGCTGCGCGCGCGCAACCTCGTGACCGCCTTCGGCCGCATCGGCGGCCACGTCGTCGGCTTCGTCGCGAACAACTCGGCCGTCGCCTCGGGCCAGATCGACATCGACGCCGCGCGCAAGGGCACGCGCTTCATCCGCTTCTGCAACCTCTACAACATCCCGATGATCTTTCTCGAGGACACGACCGGTTTCCTGCCCGGCAGCGAACAGGAGACCGGCGGCATCATTCTCGAGGGCCGGCGATTCCTCGATTCGATCATCGATCTGCGCACACCGTCGATGACGCTGATCCTGCGCAACGCCTTCGGCGGCGCCTACGCGAGCTACAACTCGCACTTCGTCGGCGCCGACAGGGTCTTCACGATGCCGATGGCACGCATCGCGGTGATGGGTCCGGCCGGCAAGGACTTCGTGTACAAGGACGAGATCCGCGCGCTGGATGCCGAGTGCAAGCGGAACCTCGCGAAGGGCATGCAGCGGGCGGCGGCGGCGGCGCTGCGCGATGCCGGCCTCGCGAGTCTCAACGAGCGTTACGAGCAGGAGCTCATGAACCCGAAGGAGGCACTCGCGCTCGGCTCCGTATCGCGCGTGGTGATCCCGGGCACGAGCCGGCGCGTGCTGGCCGAGAATCTCGCATTCCTGATGCGGCATTATCAGCCCGCGCCGATGAGTGGCCCGCAGCGAGAGTTCGAGTAGAACGAGCGAGACGAGGTAGACCGGGCCCGTGCTGGACCAGAATCGCATCCCGCGACGCTTCCACGACTGTGAGTCGGAATGGCTGCGCTCCTTGTCGCTGGCGCAGGTCAAGTGCCTCGTGGTCTGCCGCGGGCCGGTGCGCCAGGAGGCCTTCGACGTCTTCGACCAGGTCGGCATCCGCGAGTACGGGATGCTGCTCTCGGAGAAGGACTCGATCGTCTACCCGCGCTGCCTGGCACCCGAGCTGCGCAATTTCCGTTTCCCGCACAACGTTCACCGCGTGCCGGACTACATCGGCGCCGGGCAGGAGGAGAAGCAGCAGCGCATCCGCGAGATCCTCGAGGTCGCCGTGTCGCACCGCTATACGCACCTGTTTGCGGGCTACGGCTTCATGGCCGAAGACGCCGAGTTCATCGAGCAGATCGAGCAGGCGGGGCTCGGCTTCATCGGCCCCTCGTCTCGGGTAGTGCACCGCGCGGGCGCGAAGGACGAGGCCAAGAAGCTCGCGCGCAGCCTCGGCAACGCGGTGATTCCCGGCGTCGACCACGTGTCGGCGCTGGCGCTGCTGTCGCGGGTGAAGGATCGCGCAGGGCTCGAACAGCTCGCGGCCGAGAAGGGCCTGGACTTCCGCTTCGACCCGGCCTGCGATCTGGTCGCGAACGCGACGGATCTGCTCCAGGCAGGGGTTTCGGCCGCGCAGGAGCTCGTCTCGATCGAGGAGCTGCAGCAGAGCGCCGAGGCGGAGTGCCGCCAGATCTGGAAGCAGCACCCCGAGCGGCGGATTCGCTTCAAGCACATCGCGGGCGGCGGCGGCAAGGGCCAGCGCGTCGTCGGCAAGCCCGCGGAGGTCGCGGCGGCCGTCATGGGCGTGCTGGCCGAGTCGAAGGTCGTCGCAGCCGGCTCGAACCGGAACTTCCTGATCGAGCTCAACATCGAGAGCACGCGGCACAACGAGATCCAGCTGATCGGCAACGGCGAGTGGTGCCTGTCCCTCGGCGGCCGCGACTGCTCGCTGCAGATGCACGAGCAGAAGCTGCTCGAGGTCTCGCTGACGCAGGAGCTGCTGGATGCCGAGATCGAGCTCGCGCAGGCGCGCGGCGCGAGCCGAGCAGCCGAGATCTTGCGCGGCGACAAAGGCGTTCTCGCGCGCATGGAGGCCGAGGGCGAGAGCTTCGGCCAGGCGACCCGCCTCGACTCGGTCTCGACCTTCGAGTGCGTCGTCTCCGGCTTCGACCACTTCTTCATGGAGATGAACACCCGGATCCAGGTCGAGCACGGCGTCAGCGAGCTCGTCTACGAGCTGGAGTTCGAGAACCCCGCGAATCCGCAGGAGCGCTTTACGATCGACCGGCTGATCGAAGCGATGCTGCTGCTCTCGGTGCACGGCCCGCGCCTGCCGCGGCCGCTGCGGCGCCCGCGTGCGGTCTCCGGGATCGAAGTGCGCATCAACGCGACGAACGCCGCGCTGCAGCCGCACGCCGGCGGGCTGATCCGCAGCTGGTCCGAGCCGGTCCCGGGCGAGATCCGCTTCGATCAGGGCATCGGCCTGCGCAATCCCGATACCGGCTCCTTCGTCTACTACAACCTGGCCGGCGCCTACGACTCGAACGTCGCGCTGGTGCTCTGCGACGGCGCGAACCGCCGCGAGAATCTCGCCGCGATGGCCGAAGTGCTGCGCCGCATGGAGCTGCGCGGCGACGACCTGCAGACCAACGCGCCCCTGCACTACGGACTCGTCTCGTGGCTCCTCGGCAAGGGGTACATGGCCGAGCCGACGACGCGCTTCATGGGCCCCTATCTCGGGGCGGTCGGCGCGCTGCAGGAGCTGATCCAGGGCCTCGATCTCGACGCCGCCTGGGAGGAGCTGCTGCGGCGCCAGCCGGACGTCGAGGCGCGCAGCGTGCTCAGCGCGAAGCAGACGCTGCTGCTGCGCCCGCTGCAGCGCCTGTTCGCGAACGCGCATCTGCTCGCGGGCTTCGTCGGGCGCTTCGAGAACGAGTTCTTCGAGGGCAAGAGCGGCTCCGCGCGCTTCGTCACGAATCCCGTGAGTGCGCTCGCCGCGCTGTATCACTACCTCGACCTCGACTGGACACCGGCCAAGCCCCCCTCCGAAAAAATCTGGGACCACGATCAGACCGTGCTGCAGGCGGCCCAGACTTTCTACGCGCGGCTCGACGCAAGGCTCGGCACGCGCGAGTGGTCCGAGCTCTGCGCGCTGCTAGAAGGCCCGCGTCAGGCGGCCGTCGCGGGCAGCGACAGCGCGCTCTGGCGCTCGGTGCAGGCTGCGCACCGCGGCCATCAGCTCGGCCTCGAGCTGCTGCTGCTGCCGGCGCGCATCGGGCTGCGCTCGGGCTTCTCGGAGATCCGCGTCGCCGAAGATCTCCAGGTGCATTTTCCGCAGCAGTTCCTCGACACCGATTCCTCCGCACGCCGCGCGCGCCTGCTCGCGCCCGCGCCGCGCGCGAGCGCCGACGAGATCGTCGCGCCGATGGGTGGCACCTTCTATCCGCGCGAGGCGCCGCATCTGCCGCGGCTCGTCGAGGTCGGCGCGCATTTCGAGGCAGGCCAGCCGCTCTTCATCATCGAGGTGATGAAGATGTTCAACAAGATCCTCGCGCCCATTGCGGGCACGCTCACGGAGAATTTGATGGAGGGGCGTGAAGCGAGCGTCGTGAAGAAGGGTCAGCCGATCTTCAAGATCGAGCCGGATCAGAGGGTTGTTCCAGAGAGCCCCGAGGACGCTGCTCGCCGGCGGCGCGAGGCGACGCTCGCGCTGCTCGCGGGCTGACGCGAGCGCGGCATCACCCTCTGCCTGCGGCTCCCTGCGCGGGGCAAGACCCCTTGCCCGCGACTCCCCGACTTCCTACTCGAGGGGGCAGCCGGGGCCCTCGCAGCGCAGCGGACACGTCGAGCATTTGGGGCCCGGAACGGGATCGGCTCGATCGAGCAGGTCGAGGAAGTCGTTCAGGTCGCCGATCGAGAACACGCCGCTGCCGTCGATATCGCCTCCCGCGTCCATCGCCGTTCCGGCCTTCGCGCTGCGCAAGAGCAGCATGAGATCGCCGGTGGAGCAAAACTCCGTTTGATCGAGATCGCAGTCGCAGGCGTTGCCGATGCCATCGGCGTCCTGATCGAGCTGCGAGCCCGTGAGCACTTCGCCCGGACGACGGCTCTCGGGGCCCACAGCGGAGAGGCGCGGATTCGCGATTCGCGTGCAGTTGTCGCACTTATCGCCCACGGCGTCGCGATCCGTGTCCCGCTGCGCATCATTGGGGTGGTCCGGGCAGTTGTCGTCTTCGTTGCGCCAGAGGTCGCCATCGCGGTCGGCGAGCGCCTGCTTGTGATCCGAGAGCTCGCTATCGCGACCCTCCGCGTCGTAGGCGATCATCGCGATGAGAACATCGACCTCGGGCAGGTCTTCGATCACGGCGGAATAGATTCCGACTTCGTCAGGCTCTGCGCCGGGGAGGTCCGCATGGATCGACCAGACGCCCGGCTCGAATCCGATGTAGACGCGGAAGCCGGTGACCTGCTCCGGCTCGGGATGCGTCCAGCGCAGGCGCTCGCTGCGCGCGGAGGCCCCCGGTGCGGGCAGCGCCAATAGCACGGGCACCAGGGTCGAGGCGACGGCGAAACGCAGTATGAGGTCTCGAAGTTCCACGCGAGCACCGCAGGCCAACGGCCACCAGAAAGAGCGTTTCGGACCCCCTCACCATACACGAGCGGTCGATGGCCGTGCTCTGCTGGGAGCCGGCGCGCTCGCGGCGGGCCCCTTTCTCGAGCTGCTCCAGCGCCATCCCGAGTTCTGGATCGCGCACGATCTCGGCCTCGGAGCCGCGCTCGCGCTCGCACTGCTGCTGCTGCTGATTCCCGGGGGGACAGTCGCGCTCGCGACCCTCGCCCTGCCCGCGGCTCTGCGGAGGCCCGCCCGCTCCATCGGACTCGGGGGACTGCTCGCGCTCGCGCTGCTTCCGCCCGCCGTTCGCGCACTTCCAGATCCCGTTGCGCTCGCAGCCGGGCTCGCGGCGCTCTTCGCGTCACTCGCGGTGCTCGCGGTCGCGCGCTCGGCTCGGGCCCGGCGCGTGGCGTCCGCGCTGATCGTGGCGCCGGCGCTGTACGCGCTGAGCTTTCTCGCGAGCGGGCTCCCGGGCCGACTCGCGGCCGAGGCGACCGCGCCGGGCTTCCCGCCGCTGCCGCGCCCCGGCGCGGTCGTGGTCGCAGTCTTCGACGAGCTGCCGCTCGCATCGCTGCTCGCGCCGGACGGGCGGATCGATGCCGCCCGCTTTCCCGCCTTCGCCGCGCTGGCCGCGGACTCGACCTGGTTTCCAGATGCATCCGCCTCGGCCGGGCTCACGACGCTCGCGCTGCCGGCGATCCTCTCCGGTCGCCACCCAGATCCCTCGAAGCTGCCCTTCTACGCGGATCATCCGCATAACCTCTTCGCCTGGCTAGGCGCGCAGATGCCGCTGCGGGTGCAGGAGCCGCGCACGCGGCTACTGCCGCGACGGCTCGCGGCGGCAGCCGGCGGGTCGCAAGCGGCGGATGCGAGGGCCGATTCCTCCGCGCATGGGCCGCAGGGCTTTGCTCTGCTCGCAGCGGATCTCGCGCTGCTCTACGCGCATTTCGCGCTGCCGCCGAGCCTGCGCGCGGGGCTCCCTCCAGTCGACGAAGATTGGCTGGGCTTCGCCGCCCACGGCGACGCGGGTGCCGACGCGCACGCGCGCGGTGTCGCCGAGCTCGCGCGCGAGGCCCGCGGGCGCAGCAAGGTCGCGGAATTCGGCAGCTTCGTGCGGTCGCTCGAGCCCTGCGACGGCCCCTGTTTCGTCTTCGTCCATTGCGTGCTGCCGCACGTTCCGTGGGAGTACACGCCGGAGGGCCGCTCGGTTCCGACCTGGGCCTTCACTCCCGGCCTCTCGGAGCGCGACAAACGCTGGGGCCCCGAGGAAGCCTGGGTCGGCGAGGCGTGGCAGCGGCATCTGTTCCAGACGCGGCTGGTCGACAGTCTGTTAGGCAGCCTCGTCGCGCGCCTGCGGCGGGTCGGGCTCTACGATCGAGCACTGCTGGTCGTCACGGCCGATCACGGCATCTCGCTGCGGCCGGGCGTGCGCGAGCGCGCGCTCTCGGGGCGACACCCCTTCCTGGAGGATCTGCTGCGCGTGCCGCTCTTCGTGCGCGCACCCGGAGCCGCGCGCGGCTTCGTCGATGCGCGGCCGGCCGCGTCGGTGGACATCGCGCCGACGCTCGCGGACTTCCTCGGCACCGCGCTGCCGTGGCCGAGCGACGGCATCTCGCTGCTCTCGGCAAGCGTCAGCGCGCAGCGAGGCGGAGCCGAGCGGAGTTTGGATGGGCCGGGCGGCGCCCGGCCCGGGACCCGTGAGTTCGAGGCGCCTGCTGCGCGGCCGCCCCGCATCGCGATTGCGCTGGACGGCGAGCGCATCGCGGTGCCCGCCGATCTCGCGCTGCGGCGCAGCGCCCAGGACCTCGTGCAGCGCCTGCTGCCGCTCGGCGGGGGCGTCGAGGGCCTCTACGGGCGCGGCCCACACGCCAGCGCGCTGCTCGGGCGCGCCGCGCGCGCGGCAGTCGCTGCAGCCGGCTTCTCGCCGGACCCGCCTCGGATCGAGCTCGCGGATGCAGCGCTCGCGCCGCCGGGTCGCGTGCCGCTGCGCGTGATCGGCCGCGTCGTGCGCGGGGCTGCGGGCGCGCCGCAAGCGGAGGCCTACGGCTCGATTGCCGCTGCGGTCGGCGGGCGCATCCGCGGCGTGGCGCCACTCGCAGCGGGTGCGCAGGGCGCGCTGATTTTTTCGGTCTTCCTGCCCGACGCGGTCGCTGCGCGACCGATCGCCGAGCTCGAGCTGTATCTGGTTTCGGGGCCGCCCGACGCGCCGCGCTCGACGCGCGCGGAGCTGCAGCCTGGCCTAGCGCTTCGCGAGCTCTTTCCCCGGCCGCTGCGTCGCGACCTCGCGCCGGTTGCTGAATAGGTAGGCGACTCCGACGCCGAGCAGATACAGGCCCACCATCGGCACGGCCATCAGCAGCTGGCTCACGACGTCTGGCGGCGTGAGGATCGCCGCGACGATGAAGATCGCGAGCACCGCGTACGGCGTGCCGCGCCAGAGCGTCGGCGCGTCGACGATGCCCGTCAGCGAGAGGAAGAACACCGCGACGGGCAGCTCGAAGGCCACACCGAAGGCCAGGAACATGTGCGTCGTCAGCGTGAAGACGTCGCGCATCGTCCAGGCCGACTCTACGAAATCGCTGTCGAAGGATGTGAAGAACTGGAACATCACGGGGAATACCACGTAGTAGCCGAATACGGCGCCCCCGCTGAAGAGCCCCGTCGAGATCCCGACGAAAGGCAGGATCGCGTGGCGCTCGTTCGGGTAGAGGCCCGGCGCCACGAAGGCCCAGATCTGCCAGAAGAAGACCGGCAGCGACAGGAAGAACCCCGCGAGCGCTGCGCATTTCAGGTAGGTCACGAAGATCTCAGCGGGCGAGATCGCCTGCAGCCGCGCGCCCTCGCCGAGGGCCGCTACCGCGGGCTGGAGCAGGAAGCGGAACAGCTCCTCGGCGAAATTCCAACACAAGAGCGTCGCGATCGCCCAGGCGAGCAGGACCTTGAACAGGCGCGCTCGCAGCTCCGAGAGGTGCTCCGTGAGCGGGAGCCGCTTCTCATCCACCGCCGGGCTCCCGGTCGGCCGCGGCTGGCGCGGCTGCGTCTGCGGCTTCCCCGGGTGTGCTCGCGCGCGCGGCGGGCTCGACACTCGGGCGCGCGGGCGGAGTGTCGTCGCTCACGGACAAGAACTCGCGGCGCAGGTCGGTCGAAGCGCGGCGGAACTCCGCGAGGCTCTTGCCGAGGCTGCGCGCCATCTCGGGTAGCCGCTTCGGACCGAGAACCAGCAGCCCGATCACGAAGATCACCATGAGCTCGGTCATGCCGATGCCGAACATGGGGTTGAAGCTACCTCACCCGGTTCGCGGAGGGGCTTCGGAGAGCACCGGCCCGGGCCCCGCGAGGCTTGCGGGGGTCGGGCCCTTGCCCGGACCCCCGCAAGCGCCCCCCGGCATCAACCTCTTGGAGCGCGCGCGGCCGCGGCGCCGGCCTCTCCAGAGACCTGCTCAAGAGATCGGCGGCAAGCGATCCAGCGCTGTGGCCTGGCTCACGACTTCGGCCACCCACTGCGGATCGAGCTCGCAGACGCCGGTCTCGAGAATCGCAAGGAATTCCTTCACGAGATCCGGGTCGAAGTGATGCCCGGCGCCGCGCCGCAGCTCGGCGATGACCTGTTCGCGCGGGAGCGCAGCGCGGTAGGGGCGGTCGCTGTTCATCGCGTCGAAGGCGTCGGTCACGGCGAGGATGCGCGCCGCGAGCGGGATCCCCGCGCCGCGCAGGCCGTCGGGAGTGCCGGAGCCGTCCCACCACTCGTGGTGATGTCGGATCGCCGCGAGGATCGGTGCATCCAGCGCGAGCGACTCGAGCAGGCGCTCTCCGATGCGCGCGTGCTCGTCGATCTGCTCGTACTCGATGTCCGCGAGCGACTCGGGCCGCGACAGCAGCTCCGGCGACACGCCCGCGTTCCCGAAGTCGTGGAGGATCGCGGCGAGGTAGATCTGCTGGTGTTCCTGCGCGCTCTGCCCGAGCCGATGCGCGAGCAGCTCCGCGCAGAACGCGACGCGACGCGCGTGCCCGCTCATCGAGGCTTCGCGCGCCTCGAGCGTCTCGGCCAGTCGCACCAGAAACGCCGTGCTCCGGCTCGATTCGAGCGCGCCGCCCGCGTCGAGCTCCGCGGCCTCGCCGAACAGCGCGCCGAGATCTCCGCTCTCCGAGTCGCCGAGCCTCTCGAGCAGGCCTGCGAGCCGCGCGCGCGCACGGCGCTGCGAGAGTGCGCGGGCCACGGCCTCGTGCACCTGCACCACGTCGAAGGGTTTCTCGAGGTAGTCGGAGATCCCGCAGCGGATCCCCTCGGTGGCCGACGCGACGCTGCTGCAGCCGGTAATCACGATCACCGGGATCTGCGGATGTTCGTCGCGGAGGATTTGCATCAGCTGGCGGCCGTGCATGCCGGGCATCTGCAGGTCGAGCGTCACGAGGTCGATCGGCTGCTCGCGCAGCAGCGCCTGCGCCTGGTGGCCGCCGCTCGCGAGCAGCACCTCGCAGCCCGGGGACAGGATCACCCGCAGCGATTCGCGCGGACCCCGCTCGTCGTCGACCACGAGCACGCGCGGCCGAGAGCGGCCCCCGGTGCTGTGAAATTGCCCCGACAGTCCCGCTGCTCCGATGGTCATTGCGTTCCCCCTCGGCGACTCTTAGAGCAAGCGACATGCCAAACCCATCACGAGCGCGCAGGCGTCGCGTGAAACTCCCCGTCACCAAAATGGAAAAGCGCGATTCGGGCGCCGTTGCTGTGCTTCCAGGTGCAGTCGCCGCCGGGCACTCCGCTGCACCGATGCGAACACGAGCACGCAATTTCAGATACAAACTACTGAAATAATTTGGCAATCATGAATGTTCCGAACGGAACATTTTTGACCGTTCCGGCTTCGACTCCTCTCCCTCGGCCGGCGGCTGGAGGCGCAGCCGATCCATACGCAGCTTGAGCGCGCGCCGGGTCGTGCGCAGCCGCTCGGCGGTTCGCGTCTGATTCCAGGCACAGGCGGCGAGTGCTTCGAGCAGGATTTCGCGCTCGAAGCGGGCGAGTGCCTGCTCGAGCGGCAACGCGCCAGCGCGCAGCGCCTCGCGCAGGGCGTCGAGCTGGCCCTCGCGCCGCAGCGCTTCGGGGAGGTCACCGGCGCCGATCTCGAGCCCCTCGCAGAGCACCGCCGCGCGCGCCATTGCGTTCTCGAGCTCGCGCACGTTGCCGGGCCACGGATAGCGCTCGAGCGCACGCCGCGCGCTCGCGGAGAGCTGTCGCGGTGGCAGGTCGTTCTCGACTGCCAGACGCGCGAGGAAATGCTCGGCCAGCAGGCGCACGTCTTCGGGTCGCTCGCGCAGCGGCGGCAGCTCGATCGGCACCACGTTGATCCGGTAGAAGAGGTCCGAGCGGAAGCGGCCGTCGGCCACCGCCTGTTCGAGATCGCAGTGGGTCGCGGCGACCACGCGCACGTCGACCGGGATCGGAGCGCTGCCGCCGACGCGCTCGATCTGCCGCTCCTGCAGCGCGCGCAACAGCTTGGGCTGAACCGCGAGCGAGAGCTCGCCGATCTCGTCGAGGAAGAGCGTGCCTCCCGCGGCCGCCTCGAATTTTCCGACGCGTCTCTCGACTGCATCCGTGAACGCGCCGCGCTCGTGCCCGAAGAGCTCGCTCTCGATCAGATTCTCGGGGATCGCCGCGCAGTTGACGGCGACGAGCGCCTTCGCCGCGCGCGGCGAGAGCTCGTGCAGCGCACGCGCGACGAGCTCCTTGCCGGTCCCGGACTCGCCGCGGATCAGCACGCTCGCGCGCGAGGGCGCCACGCGCCGGAGGTTGCGGAAGACCTCCCGCATGCCAGCGCTTCGGCCTAGCAATCCAGCCGGCTGCTCCACCTCCTCGACGCGCGCGCGCAGCGCCAGGACCTCTCGCTCGAGTGCCTGGCGCTCGAGGATGCGCCGCACCTTGATGCGCAGCTCGTCGGCGTCGAAGGGCTTCGTGACGTAGTCGGCGGCACCTTCGCGCATCGCCTTCACTGCGGTATCGAGGCTGCGCGTCGCGGTGATCATCACCACGGGCGGAGCGCTCGCGAATCCGGAGAGCTCGTGCAGCAGCTCGAGGCCGCTGCGCCCGGGCAGCACCAGATCGAGCAACAGCAGATCGACCGGCTCGGAGCGCAGCACCGCGAGCGCGAGCTCGACGTTCTCGGCTTCGCTCACGCGGTGTTCATCGGCGAGCAGCCAGCGCAGCGAGCTGCGGACGCCGGCTTCGTCGTCGACGACGAGCACGTGGGCCATGAACGCGGACCTTAGCGGATGCGGCCTCGCTGCCGGCTTCGCGGCTCGGAACCAGCGATCAGCTTCGCACGCAGCCGTCCGGCGCGTTCCCAGAAGCCGTCCTGGGGCTCGAGCAGCGGCAGCTCTGCGAGCAGCGCGGCGAGCGGGCGGGGCAGCTCCGGGTTGCTCAGCAGCTCCGTCAGCACCACGGGTGGGAGGCACGCCTGGTGATCGGCGAGCGCGCTTTCTACCAGCGCGGTGTCGTCTCCGGCGGCTTCTCCCTCGCCCCGGAAGAACGCGATCCAGGAGCTGCTGTCGACGGCAATCACCGGTCCTCGCGCAGCGCTTCCAGATCCATGCCCAGGCGCACCTTCCCGCGCAGGGTCCGCAGCGCTGCGTAGGCGCGACCGGCCGCGACCAGCTCGAGGCCGCGGCGCACGGTGGCCGTGACGCCCTCCCCTGAGGCGCCGACGGCGCGCTCGAGCAGCGCTTCCGGAACCTCGACGGTGATCTTGCGCTTCGCTGCCATGCGCGCAGGCTATCGGTCCAGAGACCAGTGCCAATACCAGCAACTCGTATGGTCTCGCCCGGCACGCGCCTCGAGATCCGAGACACGTCATGAACCCGCGAGACAGATCCCGCTCCCCCCAGCGCTGGAACCGTCCGCGTCCGCGGACCTTGCCCCAGCTCGCCCGTCCCCCGATGCGATGCTCACTCGACGCTCGCAAGCCTCTCGTCGCCCGCGGCTCACTGTTGCGACTGACACGGCACAGCCCCACCGACACGACGACCCCCCGCCGCCCCCCTCAGCCCCCTGGGATACAATCCCCAACACCAGCCGTTAGCCAGCGGCTCAGTTCAACAAGTTGTATCCGCAATGCTCCGCACTCCGGATACAACTCTCTTCGTTAGGTACCGCGAAGGGCAACCTATCGAGATATAGTATGCAGGAGACACGATGCCGAAGGAGTCAGCCATGCGCGGTGTTCAGTTCTTGGTCGATAATGACGGAGAAAAGACGGCAGTGCTCATCGACCTCAAGAAGAACTCTCAGCTTTGGGAAGATTTCTACGATGTTGCCGTCGCCAAGTCCCGGATCAACGAGCCACGAGAGTCCTTGGAGAGTGTCAAGCGGCGTCTCGGCCTTCGCGGCAAGCGTCGGAAGTGATGAGGTACGAGGTCACCCTCGCCCGCAGCGTGCGCAAGGAACTCGAGCGACTCAGCCGGCACTGTATTCGCGGGTGTTCCGTCGCATCGAGCTACTGGCGTCGGATCCGAGGCCCGCGGGGTGCAGGAAGCTCGAGGGGGCCGAGGACCTTTGGAGGATCCGAATCGGTGACTACCGTGTCATCTATTCGGTCGACGATTCTCGCCGAGTTGTTGATGTCAGTGTCGTGAGACATCGGTCTGACGCATACCGCTGAGGCGCGGTGCCTGACCACGCGATTCAGCTGGCGGTCTGCGCGTCACACCCCTTGCGAAGGACGCAAGGGTCGCACCACACCGCCCGCAGCTGATCGCGAGCGTTAGTCGGCCGATAGGTCACGCGATGAACGAATTCTCAGTGCTTCGAAGCCCGGCACTCGGAAACGACGAGCTGAATGAGCTCTTCGGGAGCGTCTGGCCGTCACACACGTGGCGCGATTTTCAGCCCGTCCTCGCACGAAGCTTCACCTACCTCGCTGCATACCACGGACTCCATCTAGTCGGCTTTCTCAATGTCGCTTGGGATGGAGGTGTCCACGGCTTCATCCTCGACACCACCGTGCACAAGGAGTCTCAGCGGAAGGGACTCGGAGTGCGGCTGCTTCGCGAACCCGAACAGATTGCACGAGCTCATGGTCTCGAGTGGCTCCACGTCGATTTCGAGCCCGAACTCGAGTCCTTCTATCGAGCCGCCGGTTACGCGGGTACGAGAGCGGGCCTCCTCCGGCTCCGTTAGAGCACGTGTATTTCTTCGAGAATTCCCAACGCGCTTCGCGCGCCGGTTGACACCTATCAGGTCAGTACCCCTCGCGCTTCAACCCGGGGCGGGGAGGTCGACGACGAAGACGCGGTCGTTGCCGCCGCGGGCGAGGGTCAGGCTGCCGCCGTGCGCCTTCACCAGCGATTCGGCGATCGAGAGCCCGAGCGAGGGCAGGCCCGGATCGGCTTCCAGCGAGGAGCCA
>CAYTJA010000258.1:0-29479 GCA_964437835.1 uncultured Spirochaetales bacterium | reverse complement strand
CCGGCGGCGGTCAAGCAGCCGAGGACGCAGGTTCCAGCCGCGAAGCGCGCGGTCAAGGCGATGGCGCCGCTGCTCGAGGGGGAAGGGGAGGAGCGGGTGCCGGAGGACGACGCCGAGAGCGCAGCAGTTGGTCTCGACCTGGCCGACGTGCCCGCCGACGCGGAGGACGTCCTCGACGAGGACCTCGCCGACGAGCCCGAAGACGGGGGCGACGAGGACGAAGCCGAAGAGCTCTAGCCGGGCCTTGCGGGCCCCGGTCCGGGAGCGGCCCGGTCCCACCCGCCCTCCGCTCGGCTTCGCCTCGCTGCGCGCCGGGCCTTGCGGGCCCCGGTCCGGGAACGGCCCGGTCCCACCCGCCCTCCGCTCGGCTTCGCCTCGCTGCGCGCCGAAACGGCTTGCTACGGATCCTGCCGGCGGGTGATTGGATCAGAGGCGGGTCGCGAGCCGCAGCACCCGCTGCCAGCCGGTCCCCTCTTCGCTGCGTTTCGCGCGCTCGCGCTGCATTCGCTCGAGGTCCGATTTCCCGGCGGCGTGCCGCTCGCCGAGCGCGCGCCGCTGCCCGCTCGATCGCTGTGCGCGTTCGAAGTCACCGACCTGCTGCATCAGCTCGGGGCGCCCGTGCAGCGCCGCGCGAGCGCCGCTGCCCCGATTCCAGGCTCGCTCCGCCGTTTCGAACTCCCGCTCCTGCGCTCCGATCAGCGTCTCGAGCTCGTTCGACGAGACGCCCCGGTAGGGGCGGAACTCCGCGGCGGCAGCAGTGACATTGCGCCGGTAGTTGAGCGCCCCCGCACCGAGCAACGAAAGCATCAGGAACAACAGCCCCGCTGCGCGACCCACGGATCGCCTCCCCTGCAGCCCCCTCAGTAGAGCACGCGGTACGCGTGCAGGCTGCGCAGCACGCGCTTGACGTAGGCGCGCGTCTGGTCGTAGGGAATCGCCTCGACCCAGATGTCGTCCTCGGCCGGGTTCCCGGCCAGCCAGCGCGTGACCGCCTCGGGTCCCGCGTTGTAGCTCGCGATCGCAGCCGAGCTGCGGCCGTCGAAGCGCTCGAGCAGCTCTGCCAGATAGGCCGCGCCGAGGCGGATGTTGATCGGCGGCGCGAACAGGTCGTCGTCGTGGAATTCCACCAGCGCGATCTGGCCCGCGGCGCGACGCGCGGTCTCCGGCATCAGCTGCAGCAGCCCGCGGGCACCCGAGATCGACAGCACCGCCGGCCGATACCCGCTCTCTTCGCGCATGATCGCGTACACGAGCTCCGGTTGCAGGCCGCGCGCGCTCTCGGCGACGGCCGAGCCCCGCACGGAATCCGCGAAGGGCGCGGGCCACGCGAGCCACCAGAGGTCCAGCGCCCCGGGCTCGGGACCGCGTGCAAGTGGCTCGCTGTACGCATCGACGATGAGCCGCTGCGCCTGATGAAAGTCGCCGGCCTCGGCGTAGAGCTGCGCGAGCTGGAGCCGATCGCCGAGCGCGCGCCCTTTCCCTTCCAGCCCCTGCAGCGCCGCGAGCGCGTATTCGGGGTAGCCAGCCTCGAGCAGGATCTGCGCGCGCTCGAAGTCCTCCTCGCGCAGCCGCGCCGTGCCGGCTGCCAGCGTGCGTGCATCCGATGCGAGCGCCGCATCCGAGGCTCCGGCAGCCGCGAGCCGCAGCCCCGCGCGCCAGCCGTAGTAGCTGAGCGGATATTCGCGTGCGATCGCCGCCAGCTGCGCGGTCCCCTCGGCGGCGCCCTGCCGCTCGAGCGCGCGTGCCTGCCAATAGCGCGCGCGCAACGCCTCGAGCGGGTCTGAGACGCCGGCAGCGAGGCGACGGAAGCCGCGCTCGGCCTCGGCATCGCGCCCTGCCACGAAATCGGACCACGCGAGCTGCCAGCGCGCGTCGCGGGCGAACTCCGACCGCCCGCGCCGCGCGAGCTCTGCAAGCTGGTCCCGCGCGCGCTCGGCCTCGCCCTCGCCGGCGTAGAGCAGCGCCGCGAGCAGCCGCGCGCGCTCGGCGGCCGCACCCCGCTCGCGCCGCGCGATCTTCACGAGCTCCTCGGCCCCGCGCAGCGGCTCGCCCGAGCGCGCGAGCGAGCGCGCCCAGCCGATGCGGGCTTCGATCTGCGGCGGGAGAGCGGCGTAGGCCTGCGCCGCGTCGGCATAGCGCCGCAGGCGAAACAGCGTCTCTGCGCGCTGCGCGGCCGCGCGCGCGCGGTCACGCGCCCCCGCATCGCGGCGCCGCAGCACCTCGTCGTAGGCGCTAAGCGCAGCCTCGTTCCGGTTGGCGTCGAAGCAGGCGTCGCCGCGCCGGCGGTAATCCGACGCGCCTCGCAGCTCGCGACCCGAGGCGCTCTCGAGCGCGAGGAGCCGCAGCTCGGCGGAAGCTGCGACCGGCGCCGCCGGCCGATCCGACCACAGCTCGCGATACGCGCCGGCTGCCGCCTCCGAGCGTCTCGCGGCCTCCTGCAGCTCGCCGATGCGCAACAGGTAGCCGGCGCGCTGATCTGCATTCGCGCTCTGGCTGCGCGCCCGCTCGAGCGCGCGGATCGCTGCGTCTGCGTCCCCCTCGGCGAGTGCGAGATCGGCAGACAGCGCCTCGAACTCGGCAGCGAGCGGTGTGCGCGCCGCGGCCCAGCGAGATCCGACCTCCCGCGCGACCGCGAGCTCGCCGCCTGCGAGCGCGAGGCGCATCTGCTGGAGATCTGCGAAGTCGGCCACGACCGGATGCCGCGCCGCGACCTCCGCGAGCGCCGCCTGCGCAGCGACCCGATCGCCGCTCTGCTCGAGGGCGCGCGCCCGCGAGAGCAGCCACCCGGCCGAGCGCCGCTCGGGCCCCGCCGCCCCCGGGACCCCGATGCCGGGCGCGGCGGTGGCCAGACAGAGTCCCAGAAACGCGAGCCGGACGTGCCGGGCGCCGCGCGTGCCAACGAGTCCCAAGCGGTTTCCCCCCCTGAAGCGCGATTTTGCGCGAGAGGTGCACGCTGTCAACGGAAGCGTTCCGAGCTCGCGAGAGGCGCTGCGAGGGTCCAACTCCGGTACCCTCGCGCCGCAGCGTGATGCAGGCCCTCGCGAAGCAACGGCGCCAGGAGTTTTGGAGGCTCGGCGCTCGTCGCTCGGCGCTGCGGCTCAGCCTGCTGCTGCTCGCGTGTGCGTGCGATTCGAAGCCCTCCGACCCCGCAGCCGAGCGCGCCGCGGCTCCCGCGCCAGCGCGCAGGCCTCCGAGCGAGGCGCCGCGGGCGCAGCCGCCGACCGACGCAGCTCTCGACGCCACTGCTCCGACCGCGAGGCCCCACCTCGGCCTCTGGGTGCTGGCCGAGGGCAGCCAGCGCGTGCTCGAGCACCCGGAGCGCATCCCGGCGCTGCTCTCCACCGCGGCCGCGCTCGGAGCGACGGATCTCTTCGTGCAGGTCTACCGCGGCGGCCGCGCCTGGTTCCGCTCCACGCGCGCGGATGCCGCGCCCTTCGAAGCCGCGCTCGCCAAGAGCGGGCGCGATCCGCTCGCGGATCTGCTCGAGCGCGCCCACGCCGCCGGGTTGCGGGTGCATGCGTGGGTCAACGCGCTGAACCTCTCGAATCACCGAGACGGCCCGCTGCTCGAAGCGCTCGGGCGCGACGCCGTGCTCGTGGACCGGCGCGGACGCTCGCTGCTCGACTATCCGGAGCTGCAGATCCCTCCGCCCGACGGCGAGTACTACAAGATGGGAACTCCCGCGATCTGGCTCGATCCCGCCGCTCCAGGGGTCGCCGACTGGCTCGCGGCGACCTTCGTCGAGCTGCTCGCGCACTACCCCGAGCTCGATGGCCTGCACCTCGACTACCTCCGCCATCCAGACGTGCTGCCTTTCACCCCGGGCTCGCGCTTCGGCGTCGGACTCGACTTCGGCTACGGCGCCGCGACGCGCGCGCGCTTCCGCCGCGCGACGGGCCTCGAGGCCCCCTCGGCCGAGACGAGCGCGAGCGCGGGCCGCTGGGACGACTGGCGCCGCGAACAGGTCGGGATGCTGCTGCGCCAGATCCGCGGCGCGCTTCGCGCGGTGTCGCCGACGCTGGACGTATCCGCGGCGGTCTGGTGCTATGCGGACCGCGCCTACCTCTCGATGAGCCAGGACTGGCGCGGCTGGCTCGCGGAGGGCCTGCTCGACTTCGCGGTTCCGATGGCCTACACGAAGGACGACCGCCTGTTGCGGGAGATGGCGGAGTCTTTCACCGGCCTGCGCGGATCCGAGCGCATCTGGCTCGGCCTCGGGGTCTGGCTCTTCGACCAGGAGCCGAGCCGAGCGATCGCGCAGCGGCAGCTCGCGCGCGAGGTGGGCCTCCACTCCCAGGTGCTCTTCTCCTACGATGCGATCGCCGAGTCGCCCGGGCTCGCGAGCGCACTCTCGCAACCAGAGTCCGGCGCGCCGTGAGCGCGCTCGATCTCGCGGACTACGCCTTCGAGCTGCCGCCCGATCGGATCGCCCAGGAACCGGCGCCCGTGGCCGAGGCCGCGCGCCTGCTCCAGCTGCCGCGCAGTGGCGCCCCCCTCGTACACGGGTTCGTGTCGGACCTCCCCGACTGGCTGCGCGCCGGAGACCTGCTCGTCGTGAACGAGACGCGCGTGCTTCCGGCGCGGCTGCGCGGCTGCAAGCACAGCGGCGGCCGCGCCGAAGCGCTGCTGCTCGGGCGGAGCGGCCTGCCCGGGCGCTACCGCGCGCTGCTGCGCACGCGCGGCCGGATCCGCCCCGGCCAGAAATTCCGCTTCGAAGGACGCGGAACCGCGCTCGACGCCGAGGTCGCCGCGTGCGGCGCCGACGGCGAATTCGAGCTCTGCTTCGATCCCGGCCGCGATCCCTACGCGGCCGGCGAGACGCCGCTGCCGCCGTACATCCGGCGCGAGGCGCCCCGCGCGGCCGACGCTCTGCGCTACCAGACGGCCTATGCGCGAGTGCCGGGCTCGGTCGCCGCACCGACCGCGGGCCTGCATCTCTCGCAGGCGCTGCTCGAGCGCCTGGCAGCGGCCGGGGTCGAACTCGCGCGCGTCGTGCTGCACGTAGGTCCGGGCACCTTCCGCCCGCCGCGCGCGGAAGATCTCGCGCGCGGCGAGCTGCACCCCGAGCCCTACGAGCTCTCGGAGCGCGCTGCCGCGCAGATCGACGCAGCGCGCGTGCGCGGCGGCCGCGTCGTCGCAGTCGGCACCACGACCGCCCGCGTGCTCGAGAGCTGCGCGGCCGCCCTGGGCCGCGTGCGCGCCGAACGCGGCGTCACGCGGCTGCTGCTCGCGCCGGGCTCGCGCTTCCAGGTCGTCGACGCCCTGCTCACCAACTTCCACCTGCCGCGCTCGTCTCTGCTGCTGCTCGTCGCGGCCTTCGCCGGACGGGAGCGGATCCTCGCCGCCTACGCGGAGGCGATCGCGCGCGGCTACCGCTTCTACTCCTACGGCGACGCGATGTTGATCCTGTGAGCGCGGCGCAGCCCCCTCCCCTGCCGCCCTCGGCCCTGCACTTCGCCATCGAGGCGCGGGACGGCGCAGCCCGCAGCGCGGCGCTCTCGACACCGCACGGCGTCGTCGATACGCCCGCCTTCATGCCGGTCGCGACCTTCGGCGCCGTGCGCGGCATCGGAGTCTGGGAGCTGGCCGAGGCCGGCGCGCAGATCCTGCTCACGAACACCTACCACCTGCACGAGCGGCCCGGCGAGGAGACCGTGCGCGAGCTCGGCGGACTGCAGGGCTGGAGTGGCTGGCGCGGCCCCTGGCTCTCGGACAGCGGCGGTTATCAGGTGACGTCGCTCGGCGACCGCGTGCGCGTCGACGAGCAGGGCGTGTGCTTCGCGTCTCCGGTCGACGGCCGCAAGCGCCTGCTCACGCCCGAACGCGTGGTCGAGATCCAGGAAGCGCTGCAGGTCGACATCGCGATGATCCTCGACGAGTGCCTCCCGCTGCGGGCCGGAGCCGAGGAGCCCGCGCGCGCCGCGATGCAGCGCACGTTGCGCTGGGCGCGCCGCGCGCGCGACGCGCGGCGGCGCCCGCAAACCGCGCTCTTCGGTATCGTGCAGGGCGGCGCCGAGCTCGCACTGCGCCGCGAGAGCGCACGCGCGACGCTCGAGCTCGGCTTCGACGGCTATGCGCACGGCGGGCTCGGGCTCGGCGAGGCAGCCGCAGAGCGCGACGCGCTCGTCGCCGGCGTGAACGAAGAGCTGCCCGACGCGGCGCCGCGCTACCTGATGGGCCTCGGACGACCCCAGGATCTGGTCGACGCGATCGCGCTCGGGGTCGACCTCTTCGACTGCGTGCTGCCGACCCGCAACGGACGCCACGGCGTGTGGTTCACGAGCCAGGGCCTGCTGCGCCTGCGCAACACGCGCTTCCGCAACGACCCGCGGCCGATCGATCCGGACTGCGACTGTGCGGGCTGCCGCCACCACTCGCGGGCCTACCTGCGCCACCTGCTGCAGGTCAACGAGATGCTCGCGTCGCGGCTCGGCGCGCTGCACAACCTGCGCTTCTACCTGCGGCTGATGCAGCGGGCGCGCGCGGCGATCCGCGCCGGCGCCTTCACGGCGTTCCGCGCGCAGGTGCACGAGACCGCCCTCAGGACCGTGGACTAGCCCCCGCCCCTTGCTCCCACGCAACCGCGAGCCCGGCCCAGGCGGGGAGCTCCGCTCCGAGGCCCGACGCGCAGATCTCGAGCTCGCGCATCGGCTGCCACAGGCGCGTGCGCAGCGCGCGACGCACGGGTTCGAGGCACAGCTCCTCGCCTGCGGCGCTCGCGATCGTGCCGAGTACGATGCGCGCGGGATCGAAGGCGAAGGCCACCAGCGCGAGCAGCCTCACGAGGCTGTGGTTCCAGCGCGCGAGCTCCGCGCGCGCGAACGCATCGCCGCCGCGCGCGGCCTCGAGCAGGTGTTCGGGTCGCAGCGCCTCGCGCCTGCCCGCGAGCGCGAGCACGAGGCTCGCTGCGGGCGCCTCGCGCGCCAGCCGGCGCGACCACGCCGCGCCGCCCAGCAGGGTCTCGAAGCAGCCGCGCAGACCGCAGGCGCAGAGCTCGCCGTCCCACTCGGCCGGGGCGTGCCCCAGCTCCCCCGCCATTCCGGCGGCCCCGCGCAACAGGCGTCCACCTGCGATCACGCCCGCGCCGAGGCCCGTCGAGAGCGTGAGGTAGACCAGGTCATCGACCCCGCGCCCGGCGCCGAACTGCCATTCGGCCAGCGCGGCGGCGTTGGCGTCGTTCTCGACGAAGACCGGCACGCCGAATTGCGCCGCGAACCAGTCGCGCAGCGGCACCGCGTCCCAGTGCGGGAGATTCGGCGGCCGGAGCACCACTGCGCGGGCCCGATCGAGCGGCCCCGGAGCCGCGATCCCGATGCTCGCGAGGTCCAGGGCCCCGATTCCGCAGTCGTGCAACAGCTCGCGGGCCTGCGCCGCGATCTGCTCGAGATCCTCGCGCCAGCTCGCGCGCAGCGGGCTCGGCAACCGGCGGGAGGCCCGCAGCACCGCGTTCGGGCCCGCGAGCGCGAGCGCGACCTTGGTGCCCCCGATGTCGATCCCGAGCCGATGCCCGGGTCGCCTCTGCTCCGCTCCCATCGCAGAATCCCTCTCGAATCGGAGGCTTTGCGCGACTTTATCACCCGCGTCTAAAGCCCCGCCCGGCCCCGAGCCGATACACCCCGCAGGCGCTCGGATTGGCCCGCCCCCCTGCCGACCGCCGGAGGGGTCCATGTCGTTCTTCAAGGCCACGCATCTCGTCGTCGCAATCACGCTGCTGGGTCTCAGCACCTCGGGCTGCGCGATCCTCACCGAGCTCGACGACCCCTTCGGTCGCCACTCCTCGCTCAAGCTGAACCAGCGCGAATACACGCAGGCAATCCGCTGGGGCGAGATCGAAGAGGCCAGCGAGTTCGTCGACCCCCTGCTGCGGCCCTCCTTCCTGGAAAAGTCCACGGCCTTCGCGGGCTTCCGCATCACCGACTACCAGATCGGGCGCCTCGACTACGACGAGGCCGACAGCAATACCGCCCACGTCGCGGTCACCTACCGCGGCTACTACACGGCTTCACTCGTCGAGCAGCCGATTCGGGAGCGCCAACAGTGGTACCGCGAGAGCGGAAACGACTGGCGCGTGCGGCCGGACTTCGATCTCCCGATCGGGCAGGTAAAGCGTTAGGCAAACCGCCTCGGCGCGCGGGAGGGGCCGTGCCCTCGCATACGATCCTCGTCGCCGATGATGCCCCGATGTTCCGGGAGCTCGAGGCGCTGATCCTCGCCCGCTCGGGCCGCGTCGTGACCGCAGCCTCCGGCCGCGAGGCGCTGGAGCTCGCGCGCCTCGTGCAACCGAACGTCGCGGTCCTGGATCTCGACATGCCCGACCTTCCGGGCGACGAGCTCTGCCGCGAGCTCAAGCGGGAGCTGCCCGGGATCCCCGTCATCTCGATCACCAGCGGCGACGATCCGGAACAGCGCGCGCGCGCCGTGCGCGCGGGCGCCAGCGACGTGCTCTCGAAGCCGATCGACCGGATCTCGCTGATTCAGGCGGTCGATCGCTTCGTGCGCTTTTCCGAGGTGCGCGGACTCGCGCGCGTCGATCTCGCGAGCCCCGTGCGCGTCGATCTGGGCCGCAGCGAGACCTGGGGCGTGGGGCGCAATCTGTCGCGTGGCGGCATGTTCATCGAGTCCGCCTGGGCCCCGCTCGAGAGTGAAATCCGCGTGTACTTCCGGCTCCCGGCCACGGAGCGACCGCTGTCGCCGACGGCCCAGGTGATCTGGTGCCGCAGCCGGCCCTCGGATCCGCCCCACGGGATCGGCGTGCAGTTCCTGTCGGTGGATCGAAGCAGCAGCGAGCGGATCGACGCCTTCGTCTACGAGCACGCCGCCACGCGCTCCGACCCGGCCCAGCCGGGCGCCTTCCTGACCGTGCGCTGAAGTCGCCTCGCGCGTCCTGCGCCAGCTCGAGCTGCACTCGCAAGGAACATTGCGCGGCGAGCGAATCCGCCCGGAAGATTTGGGGGACGGATAAAATCGGACGCTCGGGTCGGCGGGGTCCGACCCGATGGGATGAATTCCCGATCCGCTCGCCGCGCGTGACGAGCCCGGCCTGGTGGAGGATCGGCCGGGCCCGACGACATCTGGCTAACGCTCGAGGAGTTCCTCCTCGTGGATGTCCTCGTTGACGTCGAACTCGCGCAGGCGGTTCTTCACGATTGCGACGATTTCGTCGCCGCGGCGTGCGACCAGCGTCTGGCGGGTCACCATTTTCCCCTCCGGCCGTGTGAAGAGGGTCTCGACGATCAGCGGTTCGCCGTCGTCCGCCGGCTGGAACTCCAGGCTCGGGGAGTCGGAACCTCTGGTCTGCAGCGCAATCGCCGTGCCATGGCCCGACTTCACGGCGGCAACCTGCTCGTCCTCGGCTGCCCGTGCGCGTCGCAGCTCCGCGAGCCGCGCGGCCAGGCGCTCCGGATAGCCCGGGCCCGAGTCTTCGGGGGTGAAGCGGGCGTAGTCACGCAGCGGGCGCAGCGTGTGCGTCTCGGCGCTCGACTGGTAGCGCGCCGGCACCTTCTTGAGACTGTCCGTGAAGGACAGCGTGCCCTCCTCGGACTCGTAGCGATACACGGAATCCGCTCCCGCATTCGCGGCGATCGTTTGGAGCAGCAGCATCGCGGTACCGGCCCGCATCAGCGCCCGGCCCGCACGGTTCCACTTCGGCATCAGTACACCTCCCACGTCAGTTGGGTGGTGCCACCCCGCAAGAAGTGTCGCAGTGCAGAAAGCTGCGCACGCGGGATGCAACGCGCGCGCAGCGCGCCATCCGCAGGGCGGCAGCTCCGCCCTGGCTCGGCTGATAGACTCGGCGTCGCCCATGTCGCGCCCCCGCGAGCTCGCCACGCCGTGGCTGCCCTGCCTGCTCGGTTGCACGGTCATGGCGCCCTCGATCGCGGGCGGCTTCCTGAACTGGGACGATCCCTTCTCCGTGGTGCACAACACGGCGCTGCTGCACGGCGACTGGTCGCAGATCCTGAGCCAGGTCACGGTCGGCATCTGGCACCCGGTTACGCTCGCGAGCTTCGCGCTCGAGCGGCGCTGGCTCGGGCCCGAAGCCTGGCACTTCCACGCGCTGAACGTGCTGCTGCACGGCCTCGTCAGCGCGCTCGCACTGCTCTGGCTGCGAGCACTTCACCCACAGCGCCCAGCCGTGGCGCTGTGTGGCGGGCTGCTCTTCTGCGTGCACCCGCTGCACGTCGAGTCGGTGGCGTGGATCTCCGAGCGCAAGGACCTGCTCTCGGGCGCCTTCTACCTCGGAGCGCTGCTCGCCTACGAGCGCTTCCACGCGCGGGGCCGAGGCAGCTTTCCGCTGCTCGCGCTGGCGAGCTTCGCGCTCGGACTGCTGTCGAAGCCGATGCTCGTGAGCCTCCCGCTGGTGTTGCTCGCAGTCGACCACTGGCGCGGGCGGAGGGATGCCGCGCGCTGCGTGCTCGAAAAACTGCCCTTCCTCGGGCTCGCGCTGGCCGTGGGACTGCGCAGCCTCGTCACCCAGGCGCCCGCGCCGGACGAGAGCTTCGAGATCTACGAGAGCAGCTGGCTCGAACGGATCGTCCTCGCCGCGCAGGCGCTGGCCTTCTACACGGCGAAGTGGCTCTGGCCCGCGCGGCTCTCCGTGTACTACGACCAGGCGCTGGTCCAAACGGGTGCGGCCGAATGGGCGCTTGCGCTCCCGCTCGGCTGCGCGCTGATCGCCGCTGCGTGGCGCAGACCCGCGCGCGCGAACAGCGCGCGCCTGGCACTGCTCTTCTATCTGCTCGCGCTCGCGCCGGTGCTGAAGCTGTTGCCCTTCGGCGGCAACTCGATGCTGAACGACCGCTACATGTATCTGCCGAGCCTCGGCCTCTGCCTGGGCGCCGCGCTCGCCTTCGATGCCCCGCGCTTCCGCAGCGGAAAATCGGCGAGCGTGCGCTGGCTCGTGCTGGTCGCGGTCTGCTCGCTGCTCGGGCTCCGCAGCGCGGAGCGCTGCCTCGTGTTCCGAGATTCGGGGGCGCTGTGGAGCGACGTACTCGCCCACTATCCCGGCACCTCGCTGGCGCTGAACCAGCTCGGGCGGCACCTGCTCGACAGCGCGGGCGACGCCACGCGCGCGCGCTCTCTCTTCGAGCAGGCACATCGCGCGCGGCCGGAGTCCGTGGATCCGCTGGTCAACCTCGCGGAGCTCGATGCGCAGGAGGGCTTCCCCGAGCGCGCGCTCGAGCGCTACGAGCAGGCACTCGAGCGCGGCCCATCGCGCGCGTTGCTGCTGCGCGCCACCGCAGAGCTGCTCCTCGACCAGGGCAAGCGCCCGCGCGCGCGCGAGCTGCTCGAGCGCGCGAATCAGATCCAGGCGCGGCGGGACCCGCTCACGCTGCTTGCGCTCGCGCGCGTCGCCGCGCTGGACGGCGACCGCGACGCGGCGCGGCGCCTGCTGAGGGAGTCGCTCTCGCTGGCACCGCGCCTCGCAGCGGCCTACGCGGCGCTGGCTGCTCTCGAGCTCGCTGCGGGAAATCCCGCGGAGGCGCGCAGCCATGCCGACGTGGCGCGGCTGCTCGGAGCAGAGCTGTCGCCCGGGCTGCTGGAGCGCATCGAAGTCGAAGCGCGGCGCAGGGCAGCTGGATCCGATCCCGCCTCCCGCCCTCCAGAGCAGTGACCGATATCCTCAGGCGTCGCGATGCAGAGCCACCCCCGCGCACAGCTCCGAAGGGCCCTTTCCCCGCTGCTTCGCCCCGGACCGCGCGCGAGCTTCCTCGCGCTGGCGGCGCTGTGCGGCTTCGACGCCCACCCGAGCCAGGCCGCGGACGCGGTCGAGCACCCCGATGTGCTGCTGATCACGATCGACACGCTCCGCGCCGACCACCTCGGCAGCTACGGATTCTCGCTGCAGAGCAGCCCCGAGATCGACGCCTTCGCGCGCGAGAGCGCGCTGTTCGAACGCGCGATCGCGGCGTCGGCGGTGACCGCCCCCTCGCACGCGAGCATCCTGACCTCGAAGTACGTGCGCGAGCACAGCATCGGCTGGGCGAACGGAGCCACGCGGCTCTCCGGCGCCACGACCCTCGCCGAGATCTTCCGCAGTCAGGGCTACGACACCGCGGCCTTCGTCGGCAACGTGCTGCTGCAGCGCCGCATGGGCATGGATCCGGGCTTCGACGTCTACGACGACGAGCTGCCGAGCTCGGAGCAGAACCGTGCGCTCAGCTTCGAGCGCATCGCCGAACGCAGCGTCGAGCGTGCGGTGAAATGGATCGAGGGAAAACACTCGCGCCCGCTCTTTGCCTGGGTCCACCTGCAGGACCCGCACGGCCCCTACATCGCACCCCCGGGTTATCGCGACCGCTTCCGGCTTCCCTCGGGAAAGGGCGAGCGACCGCTCAAGATCCTCTCCAACGATTGGGCGATGGACGGGATCCCCGCCTATCAGAAGCTCGAGGGCCTGGATCTTCCCAGTCAATACCGCAGCCGCTATGCCGACGAGATCTTCTACGCGGACCACTGGGTCGGCGAGCTGCTGCGCCACTTCGAGCAGGCCTCGGAGCGCCAGAGCGTCGTGCTGATCACGGCCGACCACGGCGAGAGCATGGGCGAGGACTACCGATTCTTCTCGCACGGCCACTCGTCGACACCTCAGGTCGCGCGCGTCCCCTTCCTGGTGCGCGCGCCGGGCATCCCCCCGCAGCGCCGTCGTGAGCTCGTGAGCCACGTCGACGTGTTCCCGACCCTCGTCGAGCTCGCCGGGCTGCAGCCTTCCATCGGCCTCCAGGGCATCCCACTCGGTCCCTTCCTGCGCGACGCGAAGCCGATCCCGGATCGCATCGTCTATTGCGACATCGGAACCGAAGTCAGCGCCTACACCGGGGATCGCTTCCTGCGCGTGCGCGGCACCGAGGGCGCCTGGGCGGGCGGCGCACGAGCCGCGGAGGCGCCGGTGCTGAGCTGGTCCATGTACCGCTGGGACGGCGCGGATCACTGGGAGCGCGCCCCCTTCGAGGCAAAGCTCCAGGCGCCGGTGTGGCGCTATATCGCGCAGGCCGTCCCGATGCTCGACGCGCCGCCCCTCGACATCATCGAGTACCGCGCGCTGGAGGCGTTGGGCTATCTGAGGGACGGCCAGCTGCCCGCTCCGCCTGAACGGGATCCAGCAGCGGGGAAATCCGCTCCAGCGCGGTGATCCAGAGCTGGTGGATGGCGCGCGTCGCAGCCACGTGCAGCCGGCGCCGCGAGAGATCCCGGTCGGGAAAGTTTCGCGCATCGGCCTCGACGATGACGACGTAGTCGAACTCGAGGCCGCGGGCCTGCTCGATTTCGGTCACGTCGATGCCAGGCAGGAAGCAGAAATCCTGCTCCCTCACCTGGCGCAGGCGCGGGATCTCCGCGGCTGCCAGGCCCTCGGCGTAGAGCGCCGACAGCTCGCGCGACGGCGTCAGGATCGCGGTCGTCGCGAGCGGCTCCCGCTCGCCGAGCTGCCGCAACGCGTCCGCGAGGAAGGCCATGCAGGCCCCGCGCTCGGAGAAGCGGAAGCACTGGACCGGAGGCCCCGCGCGCGGCGCCTCCGGCGCATCGGCGTCCTCGCGCAGCGCCCCGAGCAGCGCGCAGGAGAAGGTCGAGATCTCGCGGCTGCAGCGGTAGTTCACGCGCAGGGTTTCGAGCGCCGCCCCCGGTACTCCGAGCTGCGCGAGAAAGCGGCTCCAGGATCCGAACGCGCTCGCCGGCAGCAGCTGTTGCTGCGAGTCGCCGGCGAGCGTCAGGCTGCGAGCGGCGTCGGTGGCGTCGAGCAGCACCTGCACCTCGAGCGGCGAGAAATCCTGGACCTCGTCGATCGCGACGTGGCGCAGTTGCAGGGGGCGCAGCCGCGGCCCGAGCAGCGGCCCCACACGCAGCTGCCACGCGCGCAGCAGCAGCGTGTCGTCCTCGGGCTCGAGCTCGGCGCCCGCGTCCGTGTCGCCCGCGAGCTCCCGCGCCATCTCCTCGTTCCGGTGGCGTTGCCAGGCCACGACCTCGTCGAGCTGTGCCGCGCTGAACTCGCCCGGGGCTTGGCTTGCGGCGAGCTCGCCGAGCAGCTCGCGGCGCACGAGTACGCTCGCGAAGTCGTCGTAGGCCTGCCCCGCGCTGCGCGGCCCCGGGTGCTCGCGCACCTGGCGCTCCAGCGCGCTGCCGATCAGCGGATGCAGCTTCAGGCGCTGCACCGCCGCCGGCGCGTCCTCGCGCTGCGATGCCGGGAGATCCGAGAAGTGACGGCGCCGCAGCTCGGCCGCCCAATGGCGGTAGGTCACGACCCCGACGCGCGTGATGCCGAGCGCCGGCAAGACGTGGCTCACGTAGGCACACAGCGCCGGAGCGAAGGTCACGAAGAGCGTCTCTGGAGAGTCGATCCTGGGATCCGCATAGGCGAGGAACGCGATCCGGTGCAGCGCGACTGTCGTCTTGCCGGAGCCCGCGCTGCCGCGGATCGCGACGAAACCCTGCGGACGCGAGATCAGCTCGAACTGCGCGGGGTCGATCAGCCCGGTGATCTCCGCGAGGCGCCGATCCGGCGCAGCCGCGCGACCGCCCGAGCCGGTGCCGAGACGCGTGAGCGGACTCGCTCCCGCGTGCACCCGCAGCGCGCGCGCTTCGCCTCCGGCGAGTCGGGCCGGCGCCGCGCGCACGGCGCTGAACTCGCTCCCCGAGCGCTCGAAGACGCCCTCGGGAGCTTCGATGCGCTCGAGTACGCCTTCGCGGATGTAGAGCGCGCGGCGCAGCTCGACCTGACCCGCGCGCGGGCGCCCGGCGAAGACCTCCTCGTAGTCCTCGCCCTGCTGGTAGCGGTAGTAGATCCGCGACACCGGGGCGTTGCGCCAGTCGACGATCCGGATCCCGTCCCAGATGCAGGTGCTGCGGCCGAGGCAGAGATCGCGCGCCTCGCCGGCCTCGGCGAGCCGCAGGTGCGCGAAGTAGGGCGATCCCGGGTCCAGGCCCGGGCTCTGCTGTCCCTCGAGCTGGCGCAGCAGCGCGTTGCCGCGATGCCACTGATCCCGGAGCGCCGGAAGATCCGTCTTCGCCGTCGCCGGGGACAAGAGCTGCTCGCGCAGGCGCACCAGCTCCTCGGCCATCGCGCGCTCGCGCCGGTCGCTCGTCGGCGGCAGCCGCGAGAGCATCGCGCGCACGCGCTCGAGCAGCGCCAACTCCTCGGCGACGACGCGCAGGCGCTCCGACGGCTCAGGCCCGGGGATCATCCGATCCTCTGCCTCCGCAGAACACCCGGTGCTCCGCAGCGCATCTCAAGAGTTGAGGATCGTTACCGATAGCAGCCCGAGGAGGGGGTCGCAGCCCGCCCGCAGCGCGGCTGTGCGGGCCGCCGCGCAGACAGCATGAACTTCATCATCGGTGCCCTGATCGTCTTCGGCTGCGTCTTCGGAGGCTTCGTCCTCTCCGGCGGCACGCTGCTGGCACTCTGGCACCCGAACGAGCTGCTCGTGATCGGCGGCGCCGCGCTCGGCGCTTTCGTGATCAGCAATCCGATGAAGCTGATCAAACAGGTCCTGGGCGGCTTCGGCGTGCTCTTCAAGGGCTCGAAGTACACGAAACAGCTGTATCTCGACACGCTCTCGCTGATGTTCGATCTGCTCAGCAAGGCCCGCAAGGACGGCATCATCGCGCTCGAGGCCCACTTCGAGGATCCGCACAAGAGCGACATCTTCAAGAAATACCCGAAGGTCAGCTCCGACCACCACGCGGTCGACTTCATCTGCGACTACCTGCGCATCATGGTCGGCGGCAACATGAATGCGATCGAGCTCGAGAACCTGATGGACATCGAGCTCGAGACGCATCATGAAGAAGGACATGCGCCCTCGGCCGCGATCACGCGCGTCTCGGACGCGCTGCCGGGTTTCGGGATCGTCGCCGCGGTGCTCGGCATCGTGATCACGATGGGCGCCCTGAGTGACGGGCCCGAGGCGATCGGCCACAAGGTCGCGACGGCGCTGGTCGGGACCTTTCTCGGGATCCTGCTGGCCTACGGCTTCGTAGGACCCATCTCGACCTTCCTGGATCTCGTCGCAAAGGAGGAGGGGCAGTTCTTCAAGTGCCTGAAGACCTGCCTGATCGCCTCGATCCAGGGCTATGCGCCCAACATGGCGATCGAATTCGGGCGCAAGACGATCTTCTCGACCGAGCGCCCCGGCTTCAAGGAGCTCGAGACCCACATCAAATCGAAGGCGAAGTAGTCGCCCTCCGGGATCCCCTGCATGCCGGGAAACCCCAATCAGACAATCGTCATCAAGAGGATCAAGAAGGGCGGACACGGCCATCACGGCGGCGCATGGAAGGTGGCCTTCGCCGACTTCGTGACCGCGATGATGGCCTTCTTCCTGTTGATGTGGCTGCTCGAATCGGCCTCCGAGGAGCAGAAGCGCGGAATCGCCGGCTACTTCCAGAACCCGATGGGCGCTTCGACGGGCATGGGATCGAGCAATGCGCTGATCGACTCCGGCGGCGGACTGGATGCGCTCAAGGTGCCGGCCGGCAGCCCGAACGGAGATCCCGGGGCGGCGAGCGACAGCTCCGCGCCGAGCTTCGACCCGATGAGCGCACTCGAGGTCAGCCCCGAGGAGCTGCTCGCGCGCGCGCGGGAGGTCGAGCGGCGGCAGCTCCAGCAGCTCAAGCTGCAGTTCGAGGCCGCGATCGAGGAGAATCCCGAGCTCGACGACTTCCGCGACCAGCTCCGGGTCGACGTCACGGGCGAGGGTCTGCGGATCCAGATCCTCGACGAGAGCAACCGCCCGATGTTCGAGCCCGGCAGCGCAGAGCTCCAGGAGCACTCGCGGGCGATCCTGCGCGAGATCGCGAGGGTCGTCCGCAGCGTGCCGAACCGGCTCAGCTTGAGCGGACACACCGATCGCGCGTCGCTCGAACGGGCCGATGGTTATTCGAACTGGGAGCTCTCGGCCGACCGCGCAAACGCCGCGCGCCGGGAGCTCGTCCGGGCCGGCCTCCCCGACTCGAAGATCGCGCGCGTCGTGGGCATGGGCTCGTCGGCGCTGTTCGACAAGCGCCACCCGGCGAGTCCGGTGAACCGTCGGATCACGATCGTGCTGCTGAACCACGCCAGCGAAGAGAAGCTCGACGACGAAGGCGGCCCGCTCTCCTAGCCCGCGCGCGGAGCGCGACCTCCGCAGCAGCCTCAGGCTCGCGCGCGCTGCGCCTGCAGCTGGCGGGCGGTCTGCGTACTCCCATCCGGGCTCCAGCCCGGCGCTTCCCACAGCTGCCGCAGCGCCGTGCGCCAGTCACGCGCGTGCCGCACGTCGCGCCACAGGTCGCGCCACTCGTGGAATGCGATCTCGAGCGGGTGGAAGCTGCGGAGGTTCTTCGTGAGGCCGTAGTCGACGCGCTCGCCTTCGGGCTCGAAGCTGCCGAAGAGGCGATCCCACACGATCCAGATCCCGGCGTAGTTGCGGTCGAGGTACTGCAGGTTGCGGCCGTGATGCACGCGGTGATGCGACGGCGTGTTGAAGATCCACTCGAGCGGCCCGAGCCGATCGATCCACTCGGTGTGGATCCAGAACTGATAGATCAGGCTCACGGCCTGCGCGAAGAGGATCAGCGCGGGATGGAAGCCGAGCAGCGCGAGCGGCAGCCAGAAGCAGGGACCCGTGAACGGCGTCGTCCACGACTGGCGCAGTGCCGTCGACAGATTGTAGTAGCGGCTCGAGTGATGGTTGACGTGCGCCGCCCAGAAGAAACGCAGCTCGTGATGCGCGCGGTGGAAGCCGTAGTAGCAGAGGTCCTCGAGCGGGAAGACGAGCAGCCAGGCCCACCAGCCGCTGCCCGCATCGAGTGGCGTCAGCTCGTACGCGGCGCTCCACAGGCCCACCGCGAAGACCTTCCCGAGCAGCGACAGCAGCAGGTTCCCGAGCCCCATCGAGAGGCTCGCCCAGGTGTCGCGCCATGCGTAGCCGAGCAGGCCCGCAGGCCGAGCGCGCGCACTCGCCCACGCCTCGAGCGCGAGCAGCACTGCGAAGCCCGGAATCGCGTAGTAGAGGATCTCGGCCACGGCGCCTCGCGACGGGCGGGGGCGCGGAGCTCCCACACGCCGCCCTGCCCCGCACAGGCTACCGGGAGCGACGGCAGCGACCCAGGTCCGGTCTCGGCACCCGAGCCGCGACGCGCCCGCGGCTCAGACGCCGCGCTGCATGCGGCGGTCGAAGGCGCGCAGCACGCGCTGCGTGTAGATCCCCGGCACCGATTCGCCGTTCGAGATCATTTGCGAGATCCGCGTCGGGCCCCAGTTGTAGGCCGCGAGTGCCGTCGGCACCGAGTCGTAGCGGTCCACGAGCTGGCGCAGATAGGCAACTCCGAGTCGCACATTCGAGCCCGGCTCGTAGAGGGTGTCGCGGCCGTACCACGGCACGCCGGCACGCCGGGCCACGAACTGCGCCGTGGCCGGCTGGAGCTGCATCAGCCCCAGCGCATCCGCGCGCGAACGCGCGAAGTTGTTGCCGCTGCTCTCGACCTCGATCAGCGCGAGGACGAGGTCCGGCGCGAGGTCGTGGCGCTCGCACTCGCGAATCAGCACCTCGGCGACGTGGTCGATCTCGGCCGGAACGAGTCCGCTGCGCGCGCGCCGCAGCTGGTCTGCGATCGCGGCCGGGCTCGGATCGCGCGTGCGCTGCAGCCAGGCGCGGTACGAAGTCTCCGGGTGGTGGCGCTGGGCGGCCACGGCCGCGGGGATCCCCCCGGATCCCGGCCATTGGCAGGAAAGGGGCAGGATGACCGCCGCCGCCAGTGCAGTCGCAAGCTTTCGCGTCGTCCGCATCGTGACTTCCTCCTCCTCCCTCCCGGATCCGCCCGCCGCCGGGCGCTCCTGGACCGTAGGAGTAATACCACGATCCAGTATCGGAGGTGCGGGTAGGCACTTGACCCCGACGGGGGCTGCCGCCGGCAACTCCGACTGCAATCCCCCGCCCAGAAAGTCGATCCTCCAAGGATCCCGACGCCACACGCGCGCGCAATCCAGACGCCTGTGCGAGTGCATCGGGGGATCCGGGGCGCATATGGCAGACTGTCGCGCGCGATGCCCTACGTGGACCCGGGGACAGGGAGCTTCGTGCTCCAGGCGGTCGCCGCGGCGCTCGCGGGTGTGCTGGTGGCGGCCAACGGGTACTGGAAGCGCCTCAAGGCGCGGCTCGGCCGCCGGCCTGCCAGGCCCTCCGATCCGGAGGCCCCGAGCGGGCCGAGCCACGACTAGGGTCAGCGCCGCAGCGCCTGGCCAGCCATGACCGAAGCGCGCGTCCACCCGGCGTCCTTCCGCGATCCGAGCGGATTCGTGTTCGAGCGCGACGGGCTGCTGCTGCGGCACGTCGCGGAGAGCTATGCGCCCCACTACGACTGGCTGCTGGCTTCGGGGCTCTACGCAGAGTTGGTCGAGGCAAAGCTGCTCGTCGCGCACCGGGAGCGCAGCGATCAGGCCTCCCCGGCCGCAGCGGCCTACCGCGTGCTCGAGCCGGAGCGCGTCGCGTTCCTGAGCCATCCCTACGAGTGGTGTTTCGGCCAGCTGCGCGACGCCGCGCGCCTCACGCTCGAGATCCAGCGCCGCGCGCTCGCGCGCGGCCTCACGCTCAAGGACGCGAGCGCCTACAACGTCCAGATCGACCGGGGACGGCCGATCTGGATCGACACGCTGTCCTTCGAACGACTCGAGGCGGGGCGGCCCTGGATCGCCTACCGGCAGTTCTGCCAGCACTTCCTCGCGCCGCTCGCGCTGATGGCGCTGCGCGACGTCCGGCTCGGCTCACTGCTGCGCACGCAGCTGGAGGGTGTTCCGCTCGATCTCGCGGCCTCCTTGCTGCCCGTGCGAGCGCGCCTGCGACCGCACCTGTGGATCCACCTGTTCCTCCACGCGCGCTACCAGAAGCGCTATGCGGGCCGCGCGGGAACGCACGCGCGCAGGCTCGCACCGCAAGCGCTGGCACGACTCGTCGCTTCGCTCGATGCGGCGGTCGAGCAGCTGCAGTGGCAGCCCGCGGGAACGGTCTGGGCCGACTACTACGAGGGCGACAGCTACACGCCGCGCGGCGCGCAGCACAAGCGCGAGCTCGTCGCGCGACACCTGGATGCAATCCGACCGCGGCGGGTCTTCGACCTCGGCGCGAACACCGGAGAGATGGCGCGCCTGGCCTGCGAGCGCGGAGCTTTCAGCGTCGCCTTCGACGCCGACCCGGGCTGCGTCGAGCGCGCCTGGCGCGAGGTGCGCGACGGCCGCGAGCCGCGCCTGCTGCCGCTGCTGCAGGACCTCGCGAATCCGAGCCCGGCCCAGGGCTTTGCGCACCGCGAGCGGGAGTCCTGGCTCGCGCGCGGGCCGGCCGATCTGGTGCTCGCGCTCGCGCTGGTGCACCACCTCGCGATCGTCAACAACGTGCCGCTGCCGCGCCTCGCGGAGCTCTTCGCAGCGCTGGCTCCCGAGTTGATCGTCGAATTCGTGCCGAAGGGAGACGCGAAGCTGCGGCAGCTGCTCGCGAGCCGCGAGGACGTCTTTGCCGACTACAGCCGGGAGGGCTTCGAGCGCGCGTTCTCGCGGCATTTCGAGATCACAGCCGCGGACGGCGTGGAGGAATCCGAACGGGTCCTCTACCGCATGCGTCGCCGCTGAGGGCGCCGGGCTTCTCGGGCCGCGCGCAGAGCGATAGGATGCGGCGCCATGTTGAAACACAACAGCTACTTCGGCGGCGGCGTCCAGAGTCTCGGCTTCGAGCGCAACGGGCGCCGCATGACGGCCGGCGTGATCGACCGCGGCGAGTTCCACTTCGACACCGACGCTCCCGAGCGCATGACGGTCACGAGCGGCGAGCTGCTGCTGCGGATCGCCGGGAGCGACAGCTGGCTGCGTTACCCCTGCGGCACGGTCTTCGAGATCCCCGGCAAGATCGGCTTCGACGTCAAGGCCGAGGCGCCGAGCGCGTATCTCTGCGAATTCCTCTAGCAGCGCCGGGGCTATAGTCGCGGCGCAACCGCTCGCCCGGAGGCCCGCGCATGTCCCGCGCCCCGCAGCACTCGACGCCGATACTCGACTGGGTGATCGATACCGACACCCACATCACCGAACCGCCGGATCTCTGGACCAGCCGCCTGCCGCGCAAGTACCACGACAGCGCTCCGCACGTCGTCGTCGATCCGCGGCTGCAGATCGAGGTCTGGAAGATCGGCGCGGGCCAGAGCTTCCTGCCGGTCGGGCACAGTGCGGTCGCCGGCTGGCCCGAGCCCTTCCCCGCCGGCCCGCGCGGCTTCTCGGAGGTTCCGCCCGCCGCCTGCAACGCCGTGGCGCGCCTCGCGTACATGGATTCGCTCGGAATCTGGGCCAGCGCGCTGTACCCGAACGTCGGCGGCTTCGGCAATCAGGACTTCCTGAAGATCCCGGATGCCGAGCTGCGCCTCGCGTGTGTGCGCGCGTACAACGACTTCCTGCTCGAGTGGTGCGCCGCCGAGCGCGCGCGCTTCATTCCGATCTGCGCAACCCCGTACTGGGACATCCGCGCGACCGTGCAGGAGATCGAGCGCTGCGCAGCGCTGGGCTTCCAGGGCATCCTGTTCACGGGCGAGCCGGACAAGAACGGCTTCCCGATCCTCGCCGACCCGCACTGGGAGCCGCTCTGGCGCTGCGCGGAGGAAACCGGCCTGCCCGTCAGCTTCCACATCGGCAGCGCCGATTTCACGGCGGACTTCTCGAAGTCGCGCCTCGAGCACATGGGACTCTCGGCGGCCAACGCGCGTGCGGGTGTCTGCTTGTTCATCGAGAACGGCAAACAGATCGTCGACCTGCTGCTCTCGGGGGTGCTGCCGCGCCACCCGCGCCTGCGCGTGGTTTCGGTCGAGAGCGGAATCGGCTGGCTGCCCTTCCTGCTCGAAGCCGTCGACTACGCGTTCGGACAGTCGAGGGTCGAGCGCCAGCGGCGCGAATTCGAGCAGCTGCCGAGCGCCTACTTCCGGCGCCAGGTCTACGCGTGTTATTTCTTCGAGGAAATCGCGCCGCAGCGGCTGCTCGACCTGATCGGCAGCGACAACGTGCTCTTCGAAACCGACTACCCGCACCCGATCTGCCTGTACGGGAACGTCCGCGAGAAGATCGATGCCGGGCTCGCGGGCCAGAGCCCGGAGACCCGGCGCAAGCTGCTGTTCGAGAATGCGGCGCGGCTCTACGGCGTCCCGCAGCCCGATCGCCCCACGACGCCGGCGCGCGCGAGCGGGTGCTAGAAGAGAGACGCCTGGCGCGCGGCCGGGGCCGCGGGCGCGAGGCAGCCCGGGTCGTCGCGGCGCACGTCGTTCACGCGCGTGCAGACGGGCTGGATCGCCAGGGGCGGGCCCTGCCCCGGGGCCAGCAGCGCCGACAGCCGTTCGCCCTCGTGCAGCTCCGGGTCGAGCCAGAGCGCGTAGTCCGCGGGAGCCAGGATCAGCGGTGCGCGCGCGTGCAGCCCTGCCAGCGCGGAGTCTGCGGCGGTCGTCACGATCGCGCAGCTCTCGAGCAGTCGGCCCAGGGGGTCGCGCCAGTGCTCGAAGATCCCCGCGAGCGCGAAGAGCCCACCGGACGCGAGCCGGATCCAGTGCGGCTGCGGCGGCCTGCTGCGGGCATCCCACTCGTAGAAGCCGTCGGCCGGGATCAGACAGCGACGGCGCTGGAACGCGGCGCGGAACGCGGGCCGCTCCGCGAGCGTCTCCGCGCGCGCGTTGATCATGCGCGCGCCCACGCGCGGCGAATTCGCCCAGGAGGGCACGAGCCCCCAGTGCCGCATGCGCAGTGCACGTCCCCCCGCCTCCGCTCGCAGATCGATGCTCGCGATCGCCTGCCCCGGGGCCGCGTTGTAGCGGGCCGCGGGCGGAGCCGCATCCGCGAGCTCGAAGTGCTCGGGAATCGGCTCGGGTCGCGTGAGCGTGAAGCGACCGCACATCGCGAGCAATAGGGTACGCGTTTCCGAGCTCGGGCAATCGCGCACCCATTCGCCGGCAGCCGAGCGCCGCGCAGCACGGCAGCAAGCGCGGCGCCAGCGGCGCGTCCACGCGGCGGAAGGCTGCTGCGGCACGCCTCAGGCCCGCGCGCGCACGCTTCTTGCAGCACGACGTCGCGGAGTCTTCTCTCCGAGCGAGGTGCACAATGGCGTCGAGATCGAGTCGGAAGCTGCGGGTCAGAAACTTGCTCCCGCTCGCGTCGCTGATCGCACTGCCCGGCTGCTTTGCATTCGGCAGCCGCGATCACGACGTCGACCACACGCCGATCATGAACACCGGCGCCGGAGCCACGATCCTGATGCCGGGCCAACAGGCCCCCGTCTACCATCCGGGTGGGCAGAGCTGGGGCCCCGCCGGAGGCCACCTCTCGTATCCGCAACAGGGCTCGCCCGGCGGAGTCGGCGTCCCCATTCCGGTTCCGGCACCGCCGATCGGCTGGCCCGGATCCACGAGCGCGAGCGGCAGCCAGAGCGGCAGAGGCTCGGGTTCTCCCGCAGCGCAGCAGGGCGTCGTCCAGAATCAGGGACCTGCGGCGGGCACCCCTGCCGGAACGGTGAGCTTCATCGGCGGCGCGGAGAGCAACGAGGTCGAGCACCTGCACTACAACGAGGAGCCGAGCTGGTTCAAGTACGTGATGTTGCCTTTCGCGATCGTCGCAGCTCCGTTCCAACTCGCCGCCGAAAAGCTCGAGGGCGAGCCCGAGCCGGGCCCTGAAGTCCCGTGGGCCATGACACCGATGCCTCACGGCAGCGCGCCGCCGCCGGTCCAGGAGTTCCCGCTCGCGCAGCCGGAAGGCTCCCAGGCTTCAGCGCCGGCCCGCGACTACGAATCGCAGCGCATGGCCGAGCTCGAGCGTCAGCTCGAAAGCCAGCCCGCAGCTGCGCTTCGCACAGCGCGGAGCGCAGCCGATCCGCGCGGGTCCTCGATTTCCGACGAGCTCGCCGCGCTGCGCGTGCGCCGCGCGGCGCCGCCCTCGGCGGCGACACAGGCCAGCGCGCCCAGCCCCGAGACGCGCGCCGCGCTCCCGCTGCAGGGCCGCAGCCCCGAGACCCCGCTGCGCGGCAGCGATGCGGACGGCCGCGTCGACCGCAACGGCGATGGGCGGCCAGATCAATGGCTCGAGCGCAGCGGCGGCGCGCTCGCGCGCGAGCTCCGTGACGACGACTTCGACGGCCGCGCCGAGCTCGCGGTCGACTACGACACCGCGACCGGCGAGCTGCGCGCAGTCGCAGAGGACCAGAACGGGGACGCCACGCCGGACTCGTGGACCGACTATCACGGAGGCCGCCCGGTCTCCCAGCGCCGGGATTCCGACTTCGATGGCCGCGTCGATAGCTGGAGCCACTACAGCGACGGCGAGGTCTCGCGCATCGAGCGCGACACGAATGCGGACGGCAGCCCGGACCGCAGCGCCTACTATGGCGCGGGGCGCCTGGTGCGGGAGGAACTCGACCAGGACCGGGACGGACGCATCGACCTCACGCTGCGCTATGACGACGAGCAGCGCCTCGCGACGCGCGAGGAGGACAGCGATCGCGACGGGCAGGTCGACCTGATCTCCCACTACGAGGGCGGCCGGCTGGTGCGCCGCGAGCTCGCGACGGAGGGCCAGGCGCAGCGCGGCGCACCGCCGTCCTGAGCCGGCTTCGCCACGTGCCGCGCACCTGGATCCAGGCGCTCGCCTTCCTGCTGGGCTTCGCGCTCGTGCTCTGGCTCGCGCCGATTCCGAGCCGCGCGCAACCCGCAGCCCCCGAGTTCGCGCAGATCGAGGCTCGGGTACACGCTTCGGTCGAGGCGCTGCGCCGCATGCGCGAGCTGCGACCCTTGCCGCGCGACGCCGCGCTCGACGGCGTCGCGCGCGCGCACAGTCTCGACATGGCGCAGCGCGGCTATCTCGCCCACGAGACGCCGGAGGGCCTGGATCCGGTCGGCCGGCTTGGCAAAGGCGGCGTCGATGGCATGCGGCTCGCGGCCGAGAACATCGGCCAGAGCAGTGCCGGAGACCCCGTGGCCGCGATCGTCGCCGGCTGGCAGGCCTCGCCGAGCCACCGCGAAAATTTGTTCTCTCCCCCGTGGAACGCGACCGGCATCGGCGCGGCCCGCGCCCGCGACGGCTCCCTCATCGTGACCCAGCTCTTCGCGACCTTTCCGCGCTAGCCCCCTCGCCCCGTGGTCCAAGGCGAAGGGCACCGAGCGCGCCGCCTACGACGCGACGCGTGGCTCGTGAGGAGTGGGCTTTCCCGGGTGTGCAGGTGTCCACGAGAGCGGGTCGACTCCCCTCGCGTCGCTGTCCGCCTTGCCGACCAGCTCGTAGTCCGCGGCGAAAGGGGCTCGCACGCAGCCCTCCCGCTCGACGAGCCATCGCATCGTGAGCCGACGCGGGACGCGGAGCCGATCGACGCGCAGTGCGGTCCCGAACAGGTGGTCCCAGATCGGCGTGGTGACGCCGTGACCGCGACGCGGATCCGCGAAGTGATGGGCGAAGTGGTTGCGGCGGCGCCAACGTCCGTAGGCGCCGCGTGGCGGATGCGTGTGACAACGCCGGTGCAACACCTCGTAGGCGAGGTACATCGCGATGAAACCCGACGTGAAGGCCGCGCCGATCGCCGGTCCCGCTGCAAGGGAGGCGCCAGGCAGCATCAGCCCCGTCGCGACGAGCCCGGCCAGCGCCTTCTGCCAGGCCGGTGCGAAGTAGTCCGGCTCTGCATGGTGCCTCCGGTGCTCCCTCGCTCCGAGCGCCGCGTGCGAAAACTCGTGGAACACCACCCGGTGAAGGACGTACTCGACGAGGGTCCAAGCGAAGGCGCCAACGAGGAGCGCGGGGAGCAGGGTGACGGAGGGGAGGTTCGCCACGTGCTACGCGATCCTCTGCAACGCTTCGGGCTGGCGATCCGCCACGCGCACGATCGGGATGCCCGACTGCGCGTTCTGGTGCATCTCGGCGTGCGCGCGCGCCAGATCCTCCCAGGCGCAGATCTCCTTGTGCAGCGTCGGCTCGAGGACGCGGCCGTAGAGCGCGGTCGCGGCGGCGCAGCCCTCGACCGTCTCGTAGTACGTGAGGTCGATCGTGACCTGCTCGACGCTCATCAGCATCGAATTGTATTCGATCCCCTGCGAGCCTTGTGGTCCCGGTCCGGGCACAGCCCGGACCACCCCGCTTCGCTCGGCTGCGCCTCGCTGCGCGCCGGGCCTTGCGGGTCCCGGTCCGGGAGCGGCCCGGTCCCACCCGCTCTCCGCTCGGCTGCGCCTCGCTGCGCGCCGAAGCGGCTTGCGGTCTTGGTCGGCTTGCATGTCTCGGCGGTCTGAGGCGGAGCCTCGTTGGATCTGCACGCGGGGCTACCGGTGCTCAGGCGTGCGCCGACTCGCGGGGCGCTCCGGTCACAACCGGCAGCCGCACGAGCCCGTTGAGGATCGGGCTCGGCGCGCGCAGCGGGCGCGCTCCCGGAGCGAGCTCGAGCTCCGGCAGCCTGTCGAGTAGCCGGCCGATCACGACTGAAATCTCCATGCGCGCGAGGTTTGCGCCGAGGCAGAAGTGCGTGCCGCTGCCGAAGGCCAGGTGTGGATTCGGTTGGCGGTCGATGCGGAAGGACTGAGGCGCCTCGAACACGAGCTCGTCGCGGTTCGCGGAGCTGTAGAGCAGCACGACCGACTCCCCCGCGCGCAGCTTGGACCCGCACAGCTCGACGTCCCGCGTGAGCGTGCGCCGCATCGCGCGCACCGGCGTGACCCAGCGCAGCAGCTCTTCGACTGCGCTGGGCAGGAGCTCGGGAGAGCGCCGTAGGCGCGCGCGCTGCTCGGGATGCTCGATCAGCGCGCGCATGCCGCCGGCGATCGCGTGCCGCGTCGTATCGCTGCCCGCGAGCACGAGAAACGCGATGAAGCCCATCACGCCGTCGCCCGCAACGACGCCCGGAAAGGCATCGCGGCGAAACGGCTCGAGCAGCTCCACCCTGCCCGCCAGCATCGCTGAGATCAGATCCTTGCGCGGCCGCTTGCGGCGCTCCTCGACGACCTCGGCCACGCGCAGCGCGAAGCGCTCGCAGGTCGCGAGCTCTGAGACCTGTGCCGTGCCAGCGCCGCTCGTCATCGACTCGATCGCGTCGTTCCAGGCGCGAAAGAGCTCGAGGTCCGCGCCCTCGAGGCCGAGCATGTCGGCGATGATGCGCATCGGCACCGGAACCGCGACGTCCTGCACGAGGTCGCCGTGTCCCCGGGCTGCGAGTGCATCGATCGCGGCGTCTGCATAGCTCCGCGCGCGCTGCTCGAGCTCGCGCACGCGGCGCGGCGTGAAGCCGCGGCTCACGATGTTGCGCAGCGCGTGATGCAGCGGACCGTCCTGCGCCTGCATCGAGAAACGGCTCTCGAAGGGGTGCCAAGGTCCTTTCGGCTCCGAGGAGTACAGCTCGGGGCGCCGCGAGACGTCGAGCACGTCGGCGTGGCGAGTCAGCCACCAGGCGTCGCGGCGCGGATCGCGGTGCACGGGCGACTCGCGGCGCAGGCGCGCGAAGCCCTCGGCCTCCACGGCGGGCTCGAGGCTCAGGTCGTCGATGTCGAAGGCGTCGAGAGCTTGCATCGACCTCATCCCCGGACGGCGTCCAGGTTGCGCCGTCCAGTTTCTCGGCGCAAGCGAGCGCGTTCGCAGCGAGCTCGCGGAGGGTAGTGCGGCGCACGCGGGTGTGTTCTGGTCTCCGTGGCTCCGGATCCGGGACGGCCGGAGTGCACCGCGCCGGTCCTGGCGGGTTAGCGGCCGGCACAGCCGGCCTGCCCGCACGGCAAGCCTGCGGCTTGCCTCTGACGAAGCTCGTTTCGGAGGTTCTGGCGTAGGCTTGGCGCATGCGACAGAACGCGCTCGAGCGAGCGCGCGGCGCGCTGGCACTGGCGCCCGCGTTGCTGCTCTGCACGTGCTGCGGCGACTCTGCTCTCGAAGCATCCCCCGGGCTGCGAGGCTCGCAGCCCGCTGCTTTCGGCGCCGGGAGCGGTGCGCTAGTCCCGAGTAGCCTCTGGACGGCGGCGATCACGCGAGAGGTCCGGGTGGGCATGCGCTATCGCCAGGGACTCGCCCGCGTCGAAGGCGGCTGGATCTTCTCGTACAACGACGGGCTGTTCCGGACGGACGACCGCGACGTCGAGCTAGCCGCGCTCGCGCCGGCCATTCCGGACGCGTGGAATGCCAGGGGCTACGACCACATCGGTGACATCGACGTGCAGGACGGCGTCGTCTACGCGCCGCTCGAGCAGCCGGACTACGAGCAGGGGCGCCAGGCGATCCTGCTCTACGACGCGCGGACGCTGCAATTTCAGAGCGGCTTCGAGGTCGCACAGCACGAGAACTCCTTCCTCAGCGTCGATGCGGAGCAGCGCATCGCGTACTCCCTGGACCGCTTCGGCGGCGATGCGCTGCTCCGCTACGACGTCGCGCGGGACTGGCTGCCGCTGCCGCCGCTCGCGCTCTCGAAATTCGTCGACAAGGTGCAGGGCGCCGACGTCGCGCTCGGCGCGCTCTGGCTCGCGTGTGACGACGAGCGCAAGAGCCTCTACCGCGTCGATCTCGCGACCGGACAGGTCGACGACCTGGGCTCGATCGGACACCTCGACGGCGAAACCGAGGGGATCGACGCCACCCCGGGGCCCTCGGGCCCGCAGCTGCGGGTGCTCTCGCTCGACCGCTGGTGGTTCCAGGTGCGAGCCATCGACGTGTCCGTGCGCTCACTGGCCGACTGAATCGTTCGGGGCGTCGACCAGGGCGGCACCGCCGAGGAGATCCGGAAGTTGGAATGGAATGGCTAACGAGGCTTCGCCTCAGACCGACGAGACATGCGAGCCGACGAAGATCGCAAGCCGCTTCGGCGCGCAGCGAGGCGCCAGCCGAGCGGAGAGCGGGTGGGCCGGGCCGCTCCCGGCCCGGGACCCGCCGGGCTGGCCGGCCGCTCTTCAGCGGCGAGCGTCCATGCTGCGGACTTCCGCGTAGCGGAGAATTCTCTCGTCCGCGGTGACCAGCGACAGCTGGTACCTGCGCGCGGCGGCCACCAGGATGCGATCGACCGGGTCCTTGTGGAAGGGCGCTGGGAGCGCGTAGGCCTCGGCCGCGATTTCGTGCGTGACCGGCAGCGAGCGCGCGCCGAGTTCGATCAGCGAACGCTCGATCCAAGCCGAGAGTGGAATCTGGAGCTCGATCGTCTTCACCGCGACCAGGAGTGCGATCTCGAGCGTCGAGATCGTGCAGACGGCGTTCTGGCTGCCGGCCGCCAGCAGAGCCCGAGTCGCGCGCGGGCCGAGCCGCTCGGGGCTCGCTTGCGACCAGATCCAGACGTGGGTGTCGAGGAGCAGGTTCAGCGCAACATCTCCCAGTCCGCACTCGAATCCGTACGCACCAGATCACGGCGGATCTTCATGCTGCCCTCGAGGGTTCCCAGCCGCTTGCCGGCGCCCGGCTCGGGCGCGGGCTGAACGACCGCCATCGGCTTGCCGCGCAGGGTCACGACCACGCCCTCGCGTCTGCGTTGCACCTCCTTGCGGATCCCGATGCACTTGGCCTTGAACT
>CAYTJA010000257.1:0-1753 GCA_964437835.1 uncultured Spirochaetales bacterium | reverse complement strand
TTCGTACAGCGCAGGATCGACTGCGGGTCGTCGATCACTACCAGGCCCTCGGCCTCGGCGCGGCGCGAGAAACGGAAGCTGTGGTGGTCGACGTAGGTCGTCTCGCGGATGAAGAGCGCATCGAACTCCGCGATGCGCCCGATTTCGTCGGACTCGATCACGGAGGGATCTATGCCCATCTCCTCGGCCGCTTCCATGAACTTGCGGATCGCGCGCTCGTTGCTCGGCGGCTCGGGCTCCTTCGGGTCGACCAGGATCGCGAGGTCGTAGGGGAAGGTCTTGCGCTTGCGCTGGCGCGGGCGCCGGCCCAGGTACTCGACGATGCGCTCGATCACGAAGGCGCTGTGGCTCTCGGGGATGTCGCTGGTCGCGATCGGGCGCAGGCGCTCGAGCTCCCAGCGCTCGTCCGACTTGTGCCAGCGGAAACGCGCGCGCAGGAAGGGCGCTGGGAACAGATTGAACAGCGCGCGCGCGAGGGCGCTGTAGCGCTCGGCCAGGTTCACGCCGAAGTAGATGCTGAGCTCGAACTCCTCGCCGTGCAGCGGGCGCAGGCTGCGTTGGATCAGCTCGTCGAGCTCGTCGTCGGCCTGGCGCATCAGGTGCGGGAGCCGCAGATCTTGCAGCGTCTCGACCGAGGGCAGCGGGCGGTGTGCGCGCGCCGCGGCCAACAGCGATACGTAGTAGCCGAGCGACTGGTAGTGATAGGTTCGGCAAAGGTTGAAGATGCGCGTGCCGCGCTCCTCGGCGTACTGCGAGTGCGTGATGTATTCGCGCGCGGGCACGACCTCGACGCCGGGGATCTGGAGCGGCCAGCGCTCCGGGTTCTCGAGCACGACCAAGGTCTTCATGCCTGCAGTCCTCGTTGGAAGCGCGCGCCGATCTTGCCGGGGGGCGGCTCGATCACGAGCAGATTCGCGTCGTAGGTCAGTACGCCGAGCGCGATCGCCGTGACGAGGCGCTCGACCGCCACCGCGTAGTGGTGGCGCGAGAAGGCCGGGTTCTCGCCGTTCGGGTCGGCGATCAGCACGCGCCGGAGCTTGGTGTCGTAGGCGTGCAGCACCACGAAATGGCCGACCGGCTCGCCCTCGATGTCGTCGTAGACCATCTCGAAGCGGCCCGTCTCGCGCGCGCAGCCGTAGAGGTAGGTCGCCGAGAGCCCGGCGAGGATCGGCGTGCCGCGGCGCAGGCTGCGGCGGATCAGCGGGCCGCCGACTTCCGCGAAGCGGATGCGGCCGCCGAGCGCGAGGAATGCGAGGTAGGCGCGGGTCGCCAGCTGGAGCCGGCGCTTGCTCTTGACCTTCGCCTGCTCGCGCAGCTTCTCGGCGATGTCGACCCCGCGGCTCTGAAACCAGGTCGGGTCGAAGACGCGCAGGTTGTAGGTGTGCAGCGTGGCGCGGTAGCCGCGGCGCAGCGCGTGGCAGGCCAGCAGCGACGAGAGCGTGCCGCCCTCCTCGAGCACCGAGACTTCGGAGACCACTTGTTCGAGAGCGATCGGATCGCCGAAGCCGCGGTAGACCGCATGCAGGCAGGTCGGGCCGCAGGTGGTGTCGTCGGGCTGCCGCAAGATCTGGAAGCGCGGCTTTCCGAGGATCCCGGGGTCGCCGTCCTTGCCTCCGCGACGCAGGCGCACCGCCCTCACGCGCGACCTGCGCGCGCTTGCAGTGGACTTCGTTCGTGTCGCTCGGGCATCCGGGCTCGTCCGACCTTCGCAAAACTCAACCGTTCGCGCGGAAGCTCCGAGACAGGTGCGGCG
>CAYTJA010000256.1:0-9513 GCA_964437835.1 uncultured Spirochaetales bacterium | reverse complement strand
AGCAGCGCATGAGCGAGGCAGCGCTTCCCTGGGCCGTGCGACTGTTCGAAAAGTCGGTCCTGAAGCAGGCGAAATGGCGCATGCTGTCGCGCCTGCTCGAGCCGCCCGCGCCGGGGCAACCCTTCGAGGCGCTCGACCTCGGCTCGGACAACGGCGTGATCAGCTGGCTGTTTCGCCGCCGCGGCGGCCGCTGGCGCAGCGCCGACCTGGATCCGAAGAGCCTCGGCTCGATCCGCGAGCTGGTCGGCGCGGAGGTCTACCAGGTCGACGGCCGCAGCGTGCCCTTCGAGGACGCCTCGCTCGACGCGGTGGTGGTCGTGGACATGCTCGAGCACGTCGACACCGACCGCGAGCTGGTCGCGGATCTGTGCCGGGTGCTGCGGCCCGGCGGGCGCCTGGTGCTGAACGTCCCGCACCGCAAGCGCTTCCCGCTGCTGCGGCCGCTGCGCGATGCGCTCGGCCTGACCGACGCCTGGCACGGCCATCTGCGGCCCGGCTATTCGGCGCAGGAGCTCACCGCGCTGCTGCCGGCCGAGCTGTGCGTCGAGCGGATCCAGAGCTACAACCGCTTCTTCTCGGAGCTGCTCGACATCGCGCTGAACTTCGCGGTTACGCGCGGCACCGGCGCGCAGTCGACCGAGAAGGGCGTGGTGCTGACGGGTGCGGAGCTGGCAAAGCACGAGAAGAGCTTCCGCCTCTACAGCGCCGTGTATCCGATCTGCTGGCTGTGGGCGCGCCTCGACGCGCTGCTGCCGTTCTGCTCGGGCTACATGCTCGCGCTGCGCGCCGTGAAGCGCGCCATCCCGACTCAGCCGCGCAGCACCTCGGCGTAAGCGGCCAACAGCTTTCGCGCGAAGGCCTCCGGGCTGTACTCGTCGTCGACTCGTTTGCGCGCGGCGCAGGCGAGCGCGCGGAAGCGCTCCGGCTCCTCGAGCACTCGAGCGAGCGCGTCCGCGAAGGCCCCGGCGTTCGGCTCACAGAGCACGGCGCAGCTCGGATCCAGCACCTGCGTATGCGTCGGCAGCGCGGTTGCGACGATCGGCCGGCCCGCGCGCATATAGGTGTAGATCTTGAGCGGCGTGTTCTCGCCCTGGCTGCGCGGGGAGACCAGCGCGTCGCCGAGCGCCATCCACTCGGGCATCTCCTGCGGCGCGCGCGCACCGACCGCGAGCACGCGATTCGCGAGCCCTCGCGCCGCGAGCGCGCTGCGAAAGGCCGGGAGCTTGGCGGGGTCGCCGCCCACGAGCACGCAGGCGGCGTCCGGCAGCCGCTCCGCGAGCTGCGCGAACGCGTCGAGCAGCAGATCGATGCCCTGGTAGCTCTCGAGGTTGCCGGTGTAGACCGCGACCGGACGCCCCTGCAGCGCGAGCTCCTCGCGCAGCGCCGCGACGCGCGCCGGCTCGGGCTCGCGCAGCGCTTCGGCCAGTGGGGTGTCCTCGATCTGGAACAGCCGGGCCTGCGGGTGCAGCGCGCGCGCGGCGTCGGTCAGTGCGCGGCAGACCGTGATCGCCGCGCTCGAGCGCCGCAGCGCGAGCCGCTCGAGCGCGCGCACCGCGCGCAACAGCCGGGGACTCGCGAGCGCGCCGCTGTAGCGGAGCTGATCGCTGATCAGCGAGTCGAGATCGCAGATCAGGCGCTGCCCGAGCCAGGTGAAGGGCAGTGCGATGAACGCGGCCTCCTCGACCGCGTGCACGACGTCGTAGCGCCGCGTCAGCAGCAGCCGGAATACCAGCAGCGCGAGGCTCGCGTCGAGCGCGAGCTTGCGCAGCGAGAAGCCGATCGGGACCTGCCGGATGCCGGGGATGCCGGGCGCGCGCCGGATCCTCAGGCCCGGAATCGAGACCGGCGCGCCGATCGGATAGGTCGCGAGCTCGACCTCGTGCCCTGCCCCGCAGAGCACGCGGCACATCTCGCGCACATTCATCGGGGTGCCGCGCGGCTCGTAGAAAGGCTGCGGTGCGACGAGCAGGATGCGAGCCATCAGACGGGCTCGCACTGCGCGAGCTCCACGCGCAGCTGCGCGAGCTCCGCGGCGCGGCGCTCGGCACTCCAGCCCTGCGCGCGCGCCGCGAGATCGGCGCAGCTCTCGAGCGCTGCGGCATCCAGATCGCCGCGCGCTCCGAGCTCGCAGCGCCGCAGCACGGCGTCCGCGAGACTTCCCGCCATCTCCTCTCGCAGGGCGTGGACCAGCTCCGCGCCGCAGACCGGGCTCGCGGGAGCGATCGCGCAGGCCAGCGCGGGATCTCCCGCGCGCTCGAGCAGGCCGAGCGCTGCGGCCCCGTAGCTCGCGGCGAGGTGCTCGATGCGCTCCACGTCGAAGCCCGCCGGCGCTCGCTCGCGCAGCTGGCGGCGCAGCTCCAGGCCCTGAGGGCCGCGCGCGCCGGGGAGCTGCGGATCGGCCTCGGGCCGGCGACCGCGTCCGAGCCGCGCGCAGATGCGGCCGACGGCACGGCGCGCTTCCTCGGGGGCTTCGGTGAACTTCACGCCGACCAGCGTGCTGAGGCCCGCGATCCCGTCGCGGTCGGCGTGATCGATCCAGAGCGCCTCCGGCGCGTGCTGCGGCAGGCCGCTGCGCGCGTCCCAGCGCTCGACCGGCTGGATCCCGACGTGGACCAGCGCGACCTCCGAGCGCGCGATCGGCGCGCGCGGCAGCAGCCGGTTCACGGCGCCGAGCCACATCTCGAGCTCGGATTCGCGCAGCTCCGCGCGCGCCGGCTGCGGCGCGGGAAGGTGCAGGGTTCCGAGCAGCGTGCGATCGCGCCAGGGCGCCGCGAAGAGCGTCTGTTCGCCCTGCCCTGCGGCCGCGCCGCACACCGGCAGCGCGACCGCAGAATCGAAGAGCCGGCGGCGCAGCACGAGGTTCGCCGCGCGCGAGAGCGGCGGCGGGGGCTGCCGCAGCGCGCGGTCGCGCGCGAGCAGACCGAAGCTGTCGGGTCCCGCGCAGCAGAGCACGTGGTCGGCGCGCAGCTCGAGCTCGCGGCCGCTCTCACGGTCGAGGGCCGCGACGCCGTCGACGCGCGCGCGGCCGGTCAGGAAGCCCAGCACCTCGACGCGGTTTGCGACCTGCGCGCCGAGCTCGAGCGCCGCCTGCACGAATTCGAGCACGACGCGCTCCGACGAGCGCATCTGCGCGTCCCACCACACCAGCGCGCCGCTCGCCGCGGGCAGCTCGAGCTCGGGGGCCAGCTGTCGCAGCTCGCCGCGCGAGAGCAACCGCGAGCCGGGGATGCGGCGCTCTCGCGCAAGGCCGCGATTGCCATCGAGGCTCAGCGCCTCGTAGGCGAGCGCGCCGAGGCCGAGTGCGGCGCGTCCCTGGAGGCCACGGCCGCGCGCCGGCAGCGCGAAGCGCAGCGGCTCGATCAGGTGCGGTGCGAGCTGCAGGAATCGCCGGCGCGCGCGCAGCGAGGCGCGCAGCCGACGCAGGTCGAGCCGCTGCAGATAGCGGATGCCACCGTGGATCGTCTTGAAGCTGTTCCACGAGGTTCCCGCGCCGAAGTCCGCGCGCTCGATCAGCGCGACGCGCAGCCCCGCGAGCGCTGCCTCGCGCAGGGCCGCGGCTCCGTAGATGCCGCCGCCGATCACGATCAGGTCGTAGCGCGCGCTCGTCAATGCCGGGATGTCGCGCTTCACCGGAACCCCCTCCCCCGCCGGAGGATGTTTCGGGGCGGCCGGACTATTTCTTGAAGAGCTGATCGAGGCGACTGCGCGCCTTTTGCGCGGCGGCTGCCGGCGCTCCACCGCCCCGCGAGGACGGGGAGAAGTACTCGCAGCGGTTGGCCCGGGCGCGCTCGGAGACGCGCTCGGTGTTGCTCTCCCGGCACTCGTTGTAGGCGCTCGGGTCGTGGAACTCGCAATTGTGGCAGCAGTGGAGGTCCGCACTGCAGTGCGGGCAGCTGTCGCGGAAGCCGACGCGCTCGCCGCTTGCAAGGGTCCGTTCGGCGTTGCAGGCAGAGCAGCGCATCGCGCGGCACCGTGGCAGAGTGCAAAGCGAGCTGTCAACACGCGGCCGCGCGGAACGGCTGCGCGGCTCGACAGGAGCGCTGTGCCCTCGATGCGCTGGTGGCTCGGGCTGGAGCTGGATCGAGTCGGAGAGCTGCCGCCGGAGTGGCTCGCGGCGCTCGCGCGCGAGCTCGATTCCGCGCCGGAGCGCTCGGGCGCCCTCGCACTCGAGTGCCTGAAACGCGGCCGGCGCAAGGCGCTCTACCGAAGCGCTTCGCCCGCCGGCACGCCGCTGCTGATCAAGGTCAACGAGTACGCGGAAGGCCCCTCGCGCGCGCGGAGGCTGCGCGCGAGCAAGGCGCGCCGCGAGCTCGAGGTCGCCGCGCGGCTGCGAGCCGCGGGCTTCGAGACGCCGCTGCCACTTGCCGCGGGGGAAGCGCGCGCGGGCGGATTGCTGCTGCGCTGCTGTCTCGTCCTGCGCGAGCTGCCTGGGGCCACCGATCTGCTGCAGCTCAGCTCGCGCGCCCTCCCCGCCCGCGAGCGCCGCGCGCTCGCGGGCGAGCTCGGGGAGCTCGCGCGCCGTCTGCACGACGCCGGCTTGGATCAGCCGGATTTCGCGCCCAACAACCTGCTGCGCATCGCAGGGGGTCCGCTGGTGCCGATCGATTTCGAGCGCGCGCGCTGCCGCCGGCGCGTTGCCTGGCGCCGGCGTTTCGAAATGCTCGCGCAGCTCGAGGCGCGGCTGCCCGCGGCCGGCGACGCCGAGCGCTGGCGCGCGTTCCGCGCCTACGCGCGCGGAGATGCGCGGCTCGCGCGGGAGCTGCTGCCGGGCCTCGCCTCCGCGCGGCTCCGGCACGCGCGGCGCGAACTCGCGCACTGGCGGCGCACGGTCGCGCGCGAGGGACGCCGTTTTGGCCCCATCGCGCGCGCGGGCTGGCGCGGCTTCGCGCTGCGCGACCACCCGACCCTCGCGCAGCTCGACCCGAATGCGCCCGAGGCCTCGGATTCGCTCGCCTGCGTGCTGCGCTCGGGGGGTGGGCCGGCGCGGCTGCTCGGCGCCGCGGCGTGGCTCTTCGGGCGCGGCCTCCACGCGCAGCCGATCGCGTGTCTCGCTCGCGCCGGAGAGCTGCGGCTGTGGACGCTGCGGGAACCGGGCGCCGTGCGGCTCGCAGCGCTTCCGCAGCCGCATTCGGAAGCGGTCTCGCGCGCGCGCCGGATCGCGCTGCGGCGGCTCGCGAGAGTGCTCGGCCCCTGCCCCGAGATTCCGGACGAGCTCTGGGATGTCCATTCCAAACCGGGCGGGCACTTCAGACTCGAGCTCTGCGCGCCTCCCGAGCGGCTCGACTGAGCCCCGAGAGCGGGGTTCAGCTCGGTCCGGGGGCTTCCGATACAAGCTCTCGTGGCGTTTCCCACGGACGACAAGCCGATCTTTTCGAGCCGCGCCGACGATCTGGATCAGCGCGAGGCGATCGATCAATTCGTCGTGGGGCTCGCCGAACGGGTCGACCAGCTCCAGGACGCAGAATCCGGCGGCCGCTTCTCGGCGCTCGCGGACCTTGCCCGGGGCCTCGGCAGTGAAGCCGCCGCGAACGGCTTCGAGCCGCTCGCGAATTGCGCCGAGCACGTGCACCAGAGTGCGCGCGCGGGCCGCGCGGACGACACCCACGAGCTGCTCATCGAGCTCTCCCACCTCGCGCAGCGCGTGCGCCGCGGACACCGCGGCGCACTCTGAACGCGCGCGTCTGGCCTACACAAAGAACCACCAGTCGCCCGCTCCGGTAGCATCGGCGACGACCACGGCCGCGAGGATCCCGAGATTCGAGCCCGCGTGCAGCAGCACGACGGATCCGAGCTGTTGGCGGCGATAGAACCAGAGCTGCGAAAGCAGGAACCACGGCAGCGCGACCCACCACTCCCACGGTTGGTGGGTGATCACGAAGCAGATTCCGACCGCCGCGAAGCTGCGCCTCGTAAAGCGCGCGAGCGGGAGGTCGCGAAAATCCGCGCGCCGGTCGAAGACCTCGACGTAGCGCGGAAGCCAGCTGCGGAGGAAGAGCTCCTCCATCACCGGCGTCACGAGGCCGTAGCCGAGCGTGCGCAGCCCGAGCACGAGCGGCAGCGCCGCGGCGCCGAGCAGCTCCGGATCGAACGAGGCCTCGGCCGGCGGGCGCAGCGACTCCCAGATCAAGTACGGCGCCATCCAGAGCGCGGCGCCGATGAGGCCGACCGCGAAGTCGAGGGTCGCGCCGGCTGCACCGCCGCGAAACTCCCGCAGCTCCGGATAGGTCGCGCGGTCGCGCGCGAAGTACAGCAGCGCGCCGAGCGGCAGCGCGACGCGCAGCACGAGGCCGAAGCCAGCCGCGCTCGTGGGCAGCCGCGACGACAGATCGGCGAGCACGAGGAAGCCGAAATACGGCACGAGATAGGGCCAGAAGCCGTGGTCTGCGCGCCGCTTCACGGGCGTGATTCTAGGAGAGTGCGGGGAGCGCGTCGCTCCGCATCGGCAGCGGCTCCGCGGCTCTTGTAGCTTTGCCGGCCCCGTGCCGCCCGACCCCCGTGATCCCCTGACGCTCGGAATCGAGGAGGAGTACCTCCTCGTCGACCGCGCGAGCCGCGAGCTGGTGCGCGAGGCGCCGCAGGGCTTCCTCGCGAGCTGCGAGCGACGGCTCGGGAGCCAGGTCGCTCCCGAGCTGATGCAGTCGCAGGTCGAAGTCGGCACGCGCGTCTGCGCCAGCGTCGGCGAGGCTCGCGAGGAGTTGAGCCGCCTGCGCCGGGGCGTGATCGAGGCCGCGGCCGAGCACGGCTGCGCGATCGTCGCGGCGTCGACCCACCCCTTTGCCCGCTCGCACGAGCAGCTTCCGACTCCGCGCGCGCGCTACCAGGGGCTCGCAGAGGATCTCCAGGAGGTCGCTCGGCGCCTCGTGATCGGCGGCATGCACGTGCATCTCGGCATCCCCGACCCGGAACGCCGCATCGACCTGATGAGCCAGGCGAGCTACATCCTGCCGCACCTGCTCGCGCTCTCGACCTCGTCCCCGTTCTGGGAAGGGCGAGATACCGGGTTGCTGTCGTATCGCATCTCGATCTGGGACGAGCTCCCGCGCACGGGCCTGCCCGAGCCCTTCGACAGCCACGCCGACTACCAGCGCCACGTCGACACGCTGGTGCGCACCGGCCTGATCGAAGACGCGAGCAAGATCTGGTGGGACCTCCGCCCCTCGGCGCGCTTCCCGACCCTCGAGATGCGCATCACCGACGTCTGCACGCGGCTCGACGACGCGATCTGCATCGCGGCGCTGTTCGCGTGTTGGGTGCGCATGCTCGAGCGGCTGCGCCGCCGGAACCAGACCTGGCGCCGCTACTCGGCGATGCTGATCGGGGAGAATCGCTGGCTCGCACAGCGCTATGGCAGCGAGCGCGGGATGCTCGACCTCGGGCGCGGCGAGCTCGTTCCCTTCGCCGAGCTGCTCGACGAGGTGCTGGAGCTGATCGCGCCCGAAGCCGAAGCACTCGACTGCGCGGCGGAAGTCGAGCACGCGCGCGTGATCCTCGCGCGCGGGACCAGCGCGCATCAGCAGCTGCGCAGCTACCAGCTCGCACTCGCGCGCGGGGTCGGGACGCCCGCCGCGCTGATCGAGGTCGTCGACGGATTGATTCGCGACACCGCCGCGGATCTCTAGCCGCGGCGCAGGCGGCAGACCAGCCAGACCCGCCAGGCAGCGGGGCTGGTGGGCCGCAGGCGCAGCGCGCGCGCGGAGTGCTTGCGCGCGGTCGCGCGATGCCCGGCGCCGAGTGCGCGACGTGCGGTGATCGCAAGATGCTCCGCGGGGCCGAGCTCTCGGAGATCGGGTTCGGCCGGCTCGAGCGGCGGCAAACCGCGCCGCGCGCGGGCAGCGCCCGCGAGCTCGAGCTTCAGCGCTGCTGCGCGCGCCCCGGAGCGCGTGCGCGTCGTGCTCTGCGCGTGGCGGCGCACCTCGAAGAGCAGCTCGGGCAGATTCGCGAGCCGGCCGCGCTCCGCCAGCCGTAGGTACAGATCGAGGTCTTCTGCCTCGGGGCAATCGCGATACGCGGTTCCGAGCTGCTCGAGCGCGCTGCGCCGGAAGACGCAGGCCGCATGCGGCAGCACGCCGGCGAGACCGCTGAGCAGCACCGCTTCGATTGCGGCGTGCGTCTCGGGCGGTTTTCGCTCACAGATCGGCCAGCCCTGCTCGTCGATCTCGAGGTACGCGCAGCCGACCGCCGCACATTCAGGGTGCGCATCGAGATAGGCGATCTGTCGCGTGAGTCGCTCGGGCCGCGAGCGGTCGTCGGCATCCATGCGCGCGACGTACTCGCCGCGCGCGAGAGAGAGTCCGGCGTTCAGCGCCGCGACCAGGCCCTGGGCCGGCTGGCGCAGCACTGCGACGCGCGCGTCGCGCGCGGCGAACGCGAGCGCGATCTCCGGCGATGCGTCGCGCGAGCCATCGTCGATCACGAGCAGCTCGAAGTCTCCGAAGCGATCTGCGAGCACGCACTCGATCGCCTCGCTGAGGTGCGCGGCCCCGTCGCGGACCGGAAGCAGCACGCTCACGCGCGGCGCCGCGCTCGGGGCGTCGCTCACGCGCCCGACTCGAGCAGGCGCACCAGCGCGCGCGCGGCGGTCTCGGGCTCGAGCTCCTGCCAGATCGCCGTGCGCGGCAGTCGCCCGCCTGCGAAGGGCCCCTGCCCTCGCCACGCCTCCACGAGCGCAGCTGCGAGCGCTTCCGCGTGCTCCGCGTCGACGAGACGACCGTTCGCGCCGTCGCAGACCAGCTCCTCGAAGGAAGCACCGCGGTGCGCGATCAGCGGCAGCTCGAGCGCGAGCGCCTCGAGCGCGAGGTTCGGGAGATTGTCGCAGCGCGAGACCGCGACGAGTGCGCAGGCGGCGCGCAGCAGTCCGAACAGGCGCGCTTGCGGCTGCGGCGGCAGCCAATGAACCTGCCCCGCGCGCGTCCCCCAGAGCGCGGCACAGCGGCTCGCGAGTTCGGGCCCCGGATTCCCGCAGATCACGAGCCGCAGCTCCGGCTCGCGCTGCCAGGCGAGCGGCAGCGCGCGCGCGAGCCGGTCGCTGCCCTTGATCTGGCCGGGCTTGCCCGCGTGCAGCAGGAATCGCTGCGGCAGCGCCGTCTGCGCGGGCTTCTCGGGCTCGGCCGCCAGAAAGAAAGGCGGCCGCAGCACGCGAACCGGCCGCCCGAGAGCTGCGGCGGCGCGCTCCGCGAGCCAGGCGCTAGGCGCGTAGATTTCCTGCGCGCGCCGCAGCGCGCTGCGCTCGAGCCAGGCTTCGGCGGCGTCGTCCCGCGTGGCGCGACGGCCCCGCCCCTGCAGCCAGAGCGGCGCGAGCGAGGAGAGCCTGGCGACGTGCCGGCGCCAGCGCGCGGCGCGCAGGCAGAGCCCGGGATGGCGGTAGTTCGCACTCTGCACCGCAGTGAAGGGCTGCTCGCGGTGGCGGCGCTCGAGCGCCGCGCACAGAGCTCGAGAACTGCGCAGAGCGTCTGCCGCGTGCGGCAATCGGGCGCGCAGCAGCCCGCGCTCGAGCACTCGCGGCAGCGGCGGCAG
>CAYTJA010000255.1:0-12011 GCA_964437835.1 uncultured Spirochaetales bacterium | reverse complement strand
ACGACGTTCAGGACCGGCGTCGCCGCGCGCCGCGCGTTGTGCAGATTCGCGAGGCCGTTCGCGAGCCCGGGGCCGAGGTGCAACAGCGTCGCGGCCGGCTTGCCCGCCATGCGTCCGTAGCCGTCGGCAGCACCGGTCACGACACCCTCGAAGAGGCACAGGATCGGCCGCATGCCGTCCACGCGGTCGAGCGCGGCGACGAAGTGCATCTCGCTGGTGCCGGGATTCGCGAAGCAGACTTCGACGCCGCAGGCGACCAGCGTTCGGACCAGGCTCTCGGCTCCGTTCATCGCATTCCTCGCGGCTCGAAGCGCCTTCAGCGCGGGGCGCCGAGCGCGACGAGCATTGCATAGCTCACCACGCCGACGCAGCTCGCGGTTGCGAAGCCCGCGGCGAGCGGGCGCAGCCCGAGCACACGCAGGCGCACCAGGCTCGTGCCGAGTCCGATCGCCGCCATCGAAACTGCGAGACAGAGGTTCGCGCAGCTGGAGAGCGCTCGCTCGAGCCCCTGCCAGCTCTCCGGCGCGAGCAGGCCGAAGGGACGCGCGCCGAGATCTCCGAGCGTGCGCAGCGCGCAGAGGGCGGCGAAGCCGAGCACGAAGCCCGGGACGAGCGCGCGCAGGCTCACCTGCTTGGCATTTCTGATGCCTCCGTGTCGCAGCGCGAACGCGGGAATCAGCACGACCAGGAAGAGGTTGCGCACCAGCTTGGTCACGGTCGCACTGTCGAGCGCCGCCGGCGCCTGGTACTGCTGCGCGTAGAGCAGGCCCGCGCCGGCGACCTGCGCGGTGTCGTGGATCGCGGTGCCGAGGAACATGCCCGCGAGCTCGGGCTGCGCGGCGAAGAGCGCGTGCGCGAGAAAGGGATACGCGAGCATGCCGACGAGGCCGAACAGCGTCACGCAGCCGACCGCATAACTCACCTCGTCCTCCTTGGCGCCGATCACGGAGCCGGTCGCGACGACTGCGGTGTTGCCGCAGATCGCGGTGCCCATCGCGATCAGCACGCCCAGCGCACGCGGCAGCTGCAGCGCGCGCGCGAGCAGCGTCGCCAGCGCGAGGGCGGACGCGATGCAGGCGATCACGACGGGCACGGCCTGGATCCCGATCGCCCCCGCCGCGCCGAGGCTGAGCCGAAAGCCCAGCAGCGCGACGCCGAACCGCAGCACACGGCGCGCGCAGAACTGCAGACCGGCCTCGTAGGGCGCCGGCAGCCCGAGCGTGTTGCGGAGCGCGAGGCCGAGCAGAATCGCGAGCGAGATCGAACTGATCGGCGAGTCCGGGTAGCCGAGCAGCGCGGTGCCGGCGAAATCGGCGAGGCTTCCGCTGGCGAGCGCGAGCCCGGCCGCGAGCGCGACCCCGGGCAGCCCGGCCGCGAGCGCTGCGAAGCGCGCATGCCCGCCGCGCCGCCACGCGGCCCAGTGGCCCCGTTCGCCCGGTTGCTCGGCCGCGTCGATCGCGTCGGCGACGCTCGGCAAGCCCTCGAGGCTGTCGAGCCAGCGATACTTCGCGTAGGGGTCGACGTCGTCGGTCGGGTGCGGGGACGCCATCGCTGGTCCGATGATCTCCCTTCGCCTTCGGCTCACTGCGCGGGCCGAGGGCCCTGGCGGATTGACTTCGTTCGCCTTCGGCTCACTGCGCGGGGCAAGGCCCCTTGCGGATTGACTGCGTTTGCCTTCGGCTCACTGCGCGGGCCGAGGGCCCTTGCTCGCGTTCGTTCGATCCGAGCTTAGAGCAAACGAAAAGGGGCGCAGAGGATTTCCTCTCTTCCCCCATTCGGCGCTCCCGGAATACATCTCACTCTGATACGCGCCGCACCGATAGGGCTTCGAATCACCCACGTGCGCGCGGCGGCGTGTATGATGCCGCCCGCATTTCGCGGAGGTGCGATTCCGAGCATGGCGCAGGCGAGCGTTCCGTTCCGGGTGCTGCCCGATCTCTCCGAGTCCACCCGCGAGTTCTGGACCGGAGGCGCGCACGGCGAGCTGCGCTTCCAGCACTGCGATGCCTGCGGCGTGATCCAGCACCCGCCGTCGCCGATCTGCTTCGCGTGTCATTCGAAGCGGCTCGCCTGGAAGCCGGTCTCGGGGCGCGCGACGGTCGCGAGCTTCACGATCAACCATCAGCCCTGGATGCCGGGGCCGCCGCTGCCCTGGATCATCGCGATCGTCGAGATCGAGGAGGATCCCAAGGTGCGGCTCACGGCGAATCTCGTGAACATCGCAGTCGAGCAGGTCGCGATCGATCTGCCGGTGCGCGCAATCTTCGAGCATCACCCGGATCCGGAGGGCGACGTCTGGATTCCGCTCTTCGAGCCGGACCCGGCGCGTGTTCGATCGGGAGCGAGGTAGTCCGTGGCCGAAGAAATCCTCGAACGCCGCGCCTGCGTGAGTGGCATCGGACAGTCGGACATCGGGCGCCGCCTGGAGCGCAGTCCGCTCGAGCTGACGCTCGACGCCTGCCTCGCGGCCATCGACGACGCCGGCCTCAGCGTCAAGGACATCGACGGACTCTCGACCTATCCCGGTGCACAGAATTTTCAGCGCGGCTTCAGCGGGGCGGGGGCCTACGAAGTGCTCGACGCGCTGCGCCTGAACGTCGGCTGGTACGACTCGGGCCTCGAGACCTCGGGACAGCTCGGCTCCGTCGTCAAGGCCGTGATGGCGGTGGCCACCGGCCTCGCGAATCACGTGCTGTGTTTCCGCAGCGTCTGGGAAGGCACCGCGCAGGGCAAGGGCGGGCGCGCGGGCATCGGCGCGGGCATGGCGCGCGTCGGCGGCGACATGCAGTGGCGGATTCCTTACGGTGCGGCTTCCGCGGCGGTCTGGATCGCGCTCTTCGCGCAGAAGCACTTCCACCGTTACGGCACGACGCGCGAGCAGATGGCGTGGATCGCACTGAACGCGCGCCGCAACGCGCAGCGCAATCCGAAGGCCGTCTACCGCAGCCCGATGACGATCGACGACTACTTCGCAGCGCGCATGATCTCGACGCCCTTCTGCCTCTTCGACTGCGACGTGCCCTGCGACGGCGGCACCGCGATGATCATCTCGCGTCTCGACCGCGCGCGCGATCTGCGCAAGCCGCCGCTGCGCTTCGAGGCCGTCGGCACCGCGCTGCGAGGGCGCGCCTCGTGGGACCAATTCGACGACCTGACGACCATGCCCGCGCGCGACGCAGGCGCGCAGCTCTGGTCGCGTACGGATTTGAAGCCCAGCGACGTCCAATTCGCCGAGCTCTACGACGGCTTCAGCTTCCTCAGCATGTGCTGGCTCGAGTCGCTGCGCCTGTGCCCGGTCGGCGAGAGCGGGCGCTTCATCGAGGGCGGCAAGCGCATCGCGCTCGAGGGCGAGCTGCCGCTCAACACGCACGGCGGTCAGCTCTCGGCTGGCCGCCTGCACGGCTACGGCTTCCTGCACGAGGCCTGCGTGCAGCTCTGGGGCGAGGGCGGCGAGCGCCAGATTGCGCGCCGCCCCGAGGTCGGAATCGTCGCGGCTGGCGGCGGTCACACCTGCGGGTGCATGTTGTTGACGCGCCAGTAGCGCCGTCCAGCCGCTTTCGGGTCATGGCGCTCGCGCTCTGCCTCGTCTTCGCCGCATCGGGCGCGGCCGCGCTGGTCTTCGAGACGCTCTGGTTCCAGCAAGCCGGGCTCGCATTCGGCAACGGAGTCTGGTCCGGCGCGCTGGTGCTGGCGGCCTTCATGGCCGGCAATGCGCTCGGCAGCGGAATGGCCGCACGGCATGGCGATCGCGTGCGCGCGCCGCTGCGCGTGTTCGCCGCGATCGAGCTAGGCATCGGCGCCACGGGCGTGCTGCTGGTGCTGGCGCTGCCGGCGCTCGGGCGGGAGCTCGCGCCCTGGCTCGCGGGGCTGCCTCCGCTGCTCCGGAATGCCGCGCGCTTGGCAGTGGCCTTCGTGTTGCTGTTGATTCCGGCGACGGGCATGGGAGCGACGCTGCCGCTGCTGGTGCGCGTGCTGCGCGCGCACGAGCGAAATTTTGCTGTCGCGGTAGGCCGACTCTACGGCTGGAATACGCTCGGGGCCGTTGCCGGCGCGCTCTCGGCTGCGACCTGGCTGCTCGAGCACGGGGGCGTGCGCGGCGCGGCGCTCGCCGCGGGCTCGCTCGATTTCGCGGTCGCCGCGGCGGCCCTCGGGCTCGCGCGCCGATTGCCCGCCGCGCTCCCGGCCCAGCCGCTTCCGGAGCCCACGTCGCCGCTGGCCGCTCTTGCGCTCGGACCGGCGCGGCGCCTCGCGGCTGCTGCACTCGCCGGCGCCGCGTTCCTCGCGCTCGAAGTGGTCTGGTTCCGGTTCCTGGATCTCTTCGTCGCGGGCACGCAGCTCGCATTTGCATTGATGCTCGCCGCCGTGCTCGCGGGCCTCGGGCTCGGGAGCCTCGCGGGATCGCAGGCCCTCTGGCTGCGGCCGGCGCTCGCGCGTCAGGTCTCGCCGCTCGCATTCGCGCTCGCGGCGTCGGTGTGGCTCAGCTATGCGGGCTTTCCAGCACTGATCGAGCAAACCTATCGCGGGCAGATCGGGCTCTCCGCGAGCGTGTTCGTGCTCGCGGCCTCGCTGACGCTGATTCCGGCCTTCCTCTCGGGCGCGTTCTTCGTCTGGCTCGCCGCGGATCTGCGCGAGTGCCTGCACGGGGATGCGCGGAGCAGCGGCTGGCTGCTGCTCGCGAATACGCTCGGCGGCGCCGCGGGGTCGCTCGGCGCGGCCTTCGCGCTGCTCCCGGGTCTCGGCATGGAGCGCGCGCTCTTCGCACTCGGCCTGCTCTACACCGGAGCCGGCGCGCTGCTGTGGCCTCCGCGCGTGCGCCGCGGCGCCGCGCTCGCCGCGGCCCTCGCGGCTGCGGTCTCGGCCCTCTGCTTCCCTTTCGGAGCGCTGCGCGACGTCTACCTGCCGAGCATCGCGCAGCACTCGCTGCCCGGGAGCCACTGGCGGATCCTCGAAGTGCGCGAGAGCTCGAGCGAGACGCTCGTCTACGTCGAGGAGCGTGCACCCGACGCGCGTCCCGCGCTGACGCTGCTCACGAATGGTCACCGCATGGCCTCGACCCACTGGAGTGCGCGGCGCTACATGAAGCTCTTCGCGTGGCTGCCGGCGGCATTGCACCCGGCTCCGCGCCGCGCGCTGCTGATCAGCTATGGCGTCGGAAACACCGCCGCCGCGCTGGTGGGACTGCCGGAGCTCGAGGCGCTCGACGTCGTCGACATCTCCGCCGAAGTGCTGCGCGCCAGCGCGTGGATCTACCCGGAGCCCGGCAGCGACCCGCTGCAAGACGCGCGCGTGCGCGCACACGTCGAAGACGGGCGGTTTTTCCTCGCGGCGAGTTCCGGGGGCTACGACCTGATCAGCGCCGAGCCGCCGCCGCCGAACGCGCAGGGCGTCGTAAATCTGTACTCACTCGAGTACTTCGCGCTGCTGCGCGAGCGCCTCGCGGAGGGTGGCTATGCGAGCCATTGGCTGCCGCTGCACACGCTTCCGGCGCGCGGTGCGCGTGCGGTGATCGCGGCCTTCTGCGGCGTCTTCTCCGACTGTTCGCTGTGGAGCGGCAGCGGCTACGACCTGATCCTGCTCGGAAGCCGCGGAGCTCGGGGCCCGGTGCCGGAGTCGAAAATCGCACGGCTGTGGGCAGATCCGGCACGCCGGACGGAACTGTCCGCGCTGCAACTCGAGGTGCCCGAACGCCTCGGCGCGCTATTTCTCGCGGATTCGGCGCGGTTGCTCGAGATCGCCGGAGACACGCCGCCGCTCGTCGACGACTTTCCGCTCCGGATCAACGGACCGCCGCCGGGCGTCGCGCCGATCGACCCGCGCCTGCGCGCGCTAGCACTCGGAGCCGGCGCCGCAGAGGCCTTCGCCGCCAGCCCCTCGATCGCCGCGCTCTGGCCCCCGGAGCTCCGCGCGCGCACCCAACCCCACTTCGCACGCGAGTCCGAACTCCAACGCCGCACCCTCTCCCAATAGCCAGGCGTCGGACAGGGACGGAGCGGGGACGGTGCTTACGATGTGCAGGTATTGCACTTGAGCCCCGTGGGGATCAAGTGCAATACCTGCACATCGTAAGCACCGTCCCCGCCGAAGCTCCGCGCGTGCGGTCGGGGCTATACGCGCTCGACGATCGTGGCGATGCCCATGCCGCCGCCGATGCACATCGTGACGAGACCGGTGGTCTTGTTCGAGCGCTCGAGCTCGTCGAGCAGCGTGCCTAGCAGCATCGCACCGGTTGCGCCGAGGGGGTGGCCGAGCGCGATCGCGCCGCCGTTGACGTTCACTCGGGCCGGATCGATCGAGAGATCGCGCATCACCTTCAGCGGGATCGCCGCGAAGGCCTCGTTGATCTCGAACAGGTCGATGTCCGAAACCTGCATCTTCGCCTTCGAGAGGCAGCGCTGCGTCGCGGGCGTGGGGGCCGTCAGCATGATGATCGGCTCGTCCGCGGCCGTCGCCATCGCGACGACGCGCGCGCGCGGCTTCAGGCCGTGCGCGCGCGCGTAATCCGGCGACGCGAGCAGCAGCGCGGCCGCTCCGTCGACGATGCCCGACGAGTTTCCCGCGTGGTGGTCGTGTTCGATCTTCGAGAGCTGCGGGTAGCGGGACAGCGCACGCTGGTCGAGCGTGCGCGTATCACCCTTCGGCACGTGCGCGCCGAGGCCCACGAAGGAGGGCGGGAGCTTGCCGAGGCTGTCGGCGGTGGTTCCCGCGCGCGGGTGTTCATCGCGATCGAGCGCGAGCTTGCCGGCGAGGTCGCGCACGGGAACCAGCGACCCATGGAAACGCCCTTCCTTCTGGGCGACCTCACAGCGCTTCTGACTCTCGGCCGCGAAGGCGTCGAGCTGCGCGCGCGAGAATCGCTCGAGCGTCGCGATCAGGTCTGCGGAAATACCCTGCGGCACCAGCGGGTGCATCTCGATCAGGTGCGGGTTGTTGCCGTCGAGGCCGCCGCCAGACGACCCCATCGGCACGCGAGACATCGACTCGACGCCGCCGCCGATCACGAGCTCCTGTTGGCCCGCCATCACACCCATCGCGGCGAAGTTCACGGCCTGCTGCCCCGAGCCGCAGAAGCGGTTCAGGGTCACGCCGCTCGAGGTCTTCGGATCCCAGCCCGCGGCGAGCACCGAGTTGCGCGCGATACAGCCGGCCTGATCATTGACGTCCGACACGCAGCCCGCGATGACGTCCTCGACGTGACTCTTGTCGAATCCGTGGCGCTTCTGCAGCTCGTTCAGGCACTGTCCGAGCAGCTCCTGCGGGTGGATGCCCGAGAGCGCTCCGGTGTCCTTCTTGCCCTTGCCGCGCGGGGTGCGCACCGCGTCGATGATCCAGGCCTCGCCCATCGTATTCTCCTCGGCGCAGCGCCCGGCCGGGGCCACGCCCTGTGCAGGGGGTTGCAAGCAGGTCGCGAAGAGCCCCGATCTTAGCGATCTCACGCGGGCCGCCGCTGCCCAGCCGGGACCGACTTCCATTAGGATGAAAGGCAGGTTCGGAGCGAGGAGGCAGGCATGGACGGCGGGCGGATCCACATCCTGGACGAGATCGAATTCAGGCCGGGGCAGCGCGCGGGCTTTCTCGCGGCGTTCGAGAAGGGCTACCGGCCGCAGGCCGAAGCGCTCGGGCTGCGCCTGCGCTCGCTCTGGCTCGACCCTGCGGTCGACGCGGAGGGCATCGCGAGCCGCGCGCTGCTCGACTGGGAGCTCGGCGAGGTCGCCGATTTCTGGAGCTGGCGCCAGCGCGGCGGCGCGCACCCGGAGCTCGTCGCATTCTGGTCCGACGCCGCGCCGCAGATCGCGCGCCGCGTCCGGCGCTATGCGCGCGAGATCGCCACGCTCGAATCCGCGGAGCTGGCGCGCGCTGGGCTCGCGCCGCTCGCGCCGGCGCGCGAGGCCGGGCGCGCGCAGCCGGTTCCGGGCTCGAGTCGGTCTGTGTGCTTCCTCACGTTGCGCGCGGGCATCTCGGACCTCGAGCGCACGCAGCTCGAGCAAGCGCTCGAATCCCGTGCTGAGCTCGCGCAAGGCATCGCGGCCTCGAGCCTCGGCCGCAATCTCCCGGGCACGCTGAACGGCGGCGACTACACCTGGGACCTCGCCTCGGGCCCCGGCCATCCCGGTGCTGCGCAGAGCGGGCCTCCGAGCGCCGCGGCGCTGATCGAGGGCCTCGCCGCCCCGCTGCGCGCGCTCGTTGCCAAGCAGGACGAAGTCGTGCTCGAGCCGATCTCCGGCGGCTTGCGCCAGCCGGGCATCAGAGGCGCGGTCAAGCGCACGCTGTGTCTGCGCGTGGTCCCGGAGGCTGCCCCGGCGGCGGTCGCGGAGTTCGAGCGCGCGCTGCTCGCGATGCCCGCGCACATCGGCGCGATCCGGAACTGGTGCCTCTCGCGCGTGCGCGCGGGCAGCTCGCGCAAGGGCTGGACGCACGTCTGGGAGCAGGACTTCGCGGAGCTCTCGGGCCTCAGCGACGACTACATGAACGATCCCATCCACTGGTCGGTCGTCGACGGCTGGTTCCACGCCGAGGACCCGCGCTGCATCGTCGCGCCGACGCTCGCGCACGTCTTCTGCAGCGCGAAGCACTCGGTGCTCTCGCATGCCCTCGCCCCCGACCCCGGGACCTGAGCCCTTCGCGGCGCAGCCAGGGCAGCGCTCGCGCGCGCTCTGGCTCGGCGCGGCGCTCGCGGTCGCGGGAATCTCGCTCACCCGCTCGCGCGGGTTCTTCCACGACGACGCCTACATCACGCTGCGCTTCGCCCGGAACTGGCTCGCGGGGCTGGGTCCCGTCTGGAACCCGGGCGAGTTCGTCGAGGGCTACACGCATCCGCTCTGGCTGCTCGGCATCGCGGGGCTCGGCGCGCTCGGCCTCGACCTCGAGCTCGCGGCGCGCGCGCTGGGCTATGCGTGCTATGTGGCGCTCGCAGCGCTCTGGGTGGCGTCGCGCGCCGATCCCGTGTGGCTGCTGCTGCTCGCCTCGCTGCACGGCCCCGCGCTCTGGGCAGGAGGCGGGCTCGAGGGGCTCGGCATCTCGGCCGCGCTCGCGTGCGGCGCGTGGCAGCTCGCGCGGGCGCTCGGGCCGCAGCGCTCCGAGAGCGCCGCTGCCGCCGAATCCGCGCGCGCGGCCGCGCGCAGCGGGCTCGCGCTCGGCGCGGCGGGCCTGCTGCGGCCCGAGGGAGCCGGCTCCTGGCTGCTCGCCGCGGCGCTGCTGTTTGCGAGCGGCCGGCGCCGTGCCTGCTCCCGACTGTTGCTCGCTGGCGGTGTTCCGCTCGTGACGTGGGAGATCTTCCGGATCACCTGGTACGGCGACTGGCTGCCGAATCCCGCCCGCGCCAAGATCGGCGGGCTGCCGCTCGCGGAGCAGCTCGCCGCAGGCTTCGCCTATCTGTGGCAGGTGCGGGGCGAGTGGTTCCTGCCTTCGCTGCTAGGCATGGCCGCGCTGCTGCGCTCGCGCTCGAGTGCGGCGCTCGCCGCGGCTGCGGTCGCAGCGCCGATTCCGGCCGCGATCCTGCTCGGCGGGGGGGATCACATGCCCGGCGCGCGGTTGGTACTGCCGGCGCTGATCGTCCTGCTCTTCGCTGCCGCGCTGCCCGGCGCGCAGCCGCGCGAGCGGCGCCTCGGCGCCGGCTTTCGAGCCTGCGCCGCAGCGCTCGCGCTCTGGCAGTGGATTCCGACGCTGCTCGATCCGCTTCGTCTCGACCCGGCCGCGCAGAGCGGTTCGGCGATCGGCCGCCTGCTCGAGGAGCGGCTGCCGCCCGGGAGCCTGCTCGCGGTCAACACCGCGGGCTCGACGCCTTACTTCGCTGCTTCGCTGCGCTTCGTCGACATGCTCGGCATCTGCGACCGCGCGATCGCGCGCCGCGCGGTGCCGACCGGGATCACTGCCTGGCAGTCCGTTCCCGGCCACCGCAAGGGAGACGGCGCCTACGTGCTCGCGCGCAATCCCGATCTGATCCTGCTCGGCGATGCCCAGGGCCGGGATGGCTTCGACCCCCGCAACTGGTTCCTCTCGGACTACGAGCTCCTGACGAACCCGAAATTCCATGCTCGTTATGCGCCCTACGGCTACAACCCGATCCCCGACCCCCGCGACCCGAAGCGATTCAGCTACGCCGTCGTGCTGCATCTGCGCAACGGCTTGCCGCTCGCGCAGCTCCGCAGCGAGGGCACGCCGATCGATGCCCGCGCGCGCACTGCGGCCTTCGCGAAGAGCATCCCGCGCTCGAGCATCCGCCCGGTGCGCCACCAGCCGCGCGAGGTCGGGCTGCTCGAGCCTCTGCGCCTGCTGCGCGAGCGCCTGCAGTGGCGCGGACCGCGTGAGCGCTGAGCCGGGGCTTCCGCGCCGCAGCGGATCCCGCTACCCATAGCCGGCGAAGTGACGCCGCCCACTCCCGCCGCGCCTCCGCAGCGCCCTCCGAATCCGGACACGCGCTTCTTCGGCCACCCGCGCGGCCTCGCGACGCTCTTCTTCACCGAGCTCTGGGAGCGCTTCAGCTACTACGGGATGCGCGCGCTGTTGATCCTGTTCATGACGGCGCCCGCAGCGGCCGGCGGGCTCGGCTTCGATACCGCGAAGGCCGCCGTGATCTACGGCACCTACACCGCGGCGGTCTACCTCGTTGCGCTGCCCGGCGGCTGGCTCGCGGATCGCTTTCTCGGCCAGCGCCGCGCGACGCTCTTCGGCGGCTGCGTGATCTTCTGCGGCCACCTGTGCCTCGCAGTGCCGGCGCAGGCCTCGTTCTACTTCGGCCTGGCACTCGTCGTGATCGGCACGGGTCTGCTCAAGCCGAACATCAGCGCGATGGTCGGCCAGCTCTACGCTCCGGACGATACGCGCCGCGACGCGGGTTTCTCGATCTACTACATGGGTATCAATCTCGGCGCGTTTCTCGCACCGCTAGGCTGCGGCTGGCTCGCGCAGAGCGAGAGCTTCCGCAGCCTGCTCGGCTCTGCCGGTCTCCGGCCCGAATCGTCGTGGCACTGGGGCTTCGCGCTCGCGGCCGTCGGGATGTTCTTCGGCCTGCTGCAGTACGTCGCGGGCGGAAAGCATCTGGGCGCTGCGAGCCTGGCTCCACTGCATCCGGTCGCATCCGCGCTGCGCGCTCGGGAGCTGCGTCAGCTCCAGGTCGCGCTCGGCGCGGGCGCCGCCGCGATCGCGATCGCGGCGTGGCTCGCCCGCAGCGGCGTCATCGCGCTCAGCGCCGAAGGCGTGGGCCGCGCGTTCGGCTGGTGCCTCGGCGCGATCGTCCTGGGTCTCTTCGGCTGGCTCTTCCTGTCGCGGGGCTGGACGCCAGCCGAGCGCAGGCAGCTCAAGGCAATCGCCGTGCTGTTCGCCGCGGCCTCGGTGTTCTGGTCCGTATTCGAGCAGGCGGGCTCGACGCTGAATCTCTTCGCCGAGCGCAGCACGCGCAACGAGCTCCTCGGCGCCGCGTTTCCCGCGAGCTGGTTCCAGTCACTGAACGCAATCTTCATCGTCGCGCTCGCGCCGCTCTTCGCCTGGCTCTGGGCCAGGCTCGGCCCGCGCAACCCCTCGAGCCCGGCCAAATTCACGCTGGGTCTCTGCTTCGCGGGCGCGGGCTTCGCGCTGCTGATCGCCGCGGCGCGCCTCGCCGAATCGGGTCTGAAGGTCAGCCCGCTCTGGCTCGCGGCAACCTATCTGCTCCACACGATCGGCGAGCTCTGCCTGTCGCCGGTCGGCCTCTCCGCGATGACCCGCCTCGCCCCGGCGCGCGTCGCAGGTCTCATGATGGGCGTCTGGTTCCTGGCCGCGGCGGTCGGGAACTATCTCGGGGGCCAGGTCGCGAGCCTCTACGAAGCTCTTTCGCTCGCAGATCTGTTCGCGGCGGTGAGTGTGTTCGCGCTCGTGGCGACGGCAGTGCTGGCGCTGCTGATCCGCCCGATCGGGCGGATGCTCGCCCGCTGATCGCTCGAGGTCGCGGGAGAACCTCGCGAGAACCGCTGTCCCGCACAGTGGGCCGCAGGCGACCGCAGTCCATCCGCAAGGGGCCCTGCCTGCGCAGTGAGCCG
>CAYTJA010000254.1:0-20227 GCA_964437835.1 uncultured Spirochaetales bacterium | reverse complement strand
ATTCGCCTTCCGCGACGATCTGCCCGAAGAGCGCCTGGGTTTCGGAGCGGCCCCGGCCGCTGCCGAGCGCCTGTGAGAGCTCTCGGACGAGCTCGCGGAGTCGACTGACATCCGCGTCGAGCGTCCTCGCCGCTTCGGGATTCGAGACGACTTGAGAGGTGGAACCCAGGAAATCGAGCGCACCGGCGAGCTCCTCCGACGCGCTGCGCGCCGCGGTCGTATCCCATTGCGCGACCTCGTCCGCGGCATAGGCAGAGACCGTGAGGCTCCATGTCGCCACCACCGCTACGAGCCATTGCTTCATCGAAATCCTCCTTTCCGAGCGCGCCGAGCGTTCAGCGCGCGTGCTCGATCGAAATGGCCTTCGCTCGCGCTCGCGGTGCAAGCACCGCGATCGCCGCGAGCGCGAGCAGTCCGACGACGACCAGAGGCACCTGGTGCCGCACGTCGTAGGGCGCGCGCAGGAACTCGATCAGTGCCTTGAGCAGCGAGTGGATCGCGAGCGCGCCGAGCGCGACTCGACCGGCCGGCGCGAGGCGCCGGAGATACCAGAGACACCCGATCAGCAGCGCGAGCTCGAGGAGCGCGAAATAACCGGGCAGCGGGTGCACGGGCAGCGCCGTCGTGGCGTCGATCGAGATCAAGCGCTCCTGGAGCTGGTGGTACCAGGGAAACGATTTTGCGGGATAGGTGAGCGCCCAGGGCAGATGCCAGACGCTCCCGAAGCAGCAGCCGTTGATCAGGCAGCCGATGCGCCCGATGAAGTGGTTGAGCAGGTAGCCCGGCACGATCACGTCGGCCCAGCGGCCGACACTCACTCCGGCCGGCAGGAAGCGACTCAGCGCGAAGATGCCGAGCACAGTCCCGACGAGTGCGCCCGTGTAACGCAGTCCTGCGATGAGCTCGACGCGCCAAGGCGCCATGTCGCCGAGCATCCAGATGCTCGCGAGCTTCGCGCCGAGCAGTGCGATCAGAAAGAGCGGAATCTTGAGCAGCAGCAGCCGCAGCACCGGGAGCCGCTCACGGAATAGCAGCAGCACATACAGGAGATTCGCGGCGATCGTCCCGGAGAGGAGCACCCCGTTGTAGTACCGGTAGTCCCACCACTCCGGGAACATTGCGCCGCCTCCTACGCGCCGAGCTGCAACTCGAGGCGCCTACTGGGCCTTCCAGTTGCCCGATTGGAACCGCGGCCAGTCGTTCGTGCCGAACGCCTGTACTTCGTCGATGGTTCCATTGTGGCTGTAATCCAGATGCCACACCGAATTCCCGCTCGTCGGCAGATCGATCACCGCGACGTCCCAGATTCCGTCTGCGTTCCAATCGCCAGAGATGCCGCTGACGAGCCGCGCATTCGACCCTGGGCTTACTTGGATCGTTTGCATGTCGGCTCCATCGCGCCCGTTCGCTCCCTTGTCGAGAATGAAATCGATTGCTTCGTAGTCAGCGTCTCCATCGAGATTCACGAAGCGACGCACGCCGATGTCGGTCTTCCCATCCTTGTTCCAGTCGCCGACGATCGGCTTGTCCGTGTCCACACCGATACCGGGCGTAAGTTCGTCGTAGATCGGGTCGATCCCACTCGGCGAGCTGTTCCAGAGCTGAAAGACAATAGCTCCACTGAATGCGACCGCCGCCCCAACGCCGTCGCGCTTAGCGCCATTCCAATCGCCTACGACGGGCTCATAGGTCATCGGGAACGCCGACAGCGTCACCGAGAAGTCGTGGTTGCCATCGAACGTATCGTCCATTCGGAGCTCGACCATGCAGCCCGCGCACCCGCAGGACGTCCCCGGCCCCAGTGTCGCCGGCGAGTCGAAGCCGTCTCCGTCCCAATCGCCACTGATCGGTTTGTCATTCGCAACCGATGAGCCCGCGAAGGTGACTTCGCGGTCGCTCCCGGGGTAAGCGCTCGCCTGCCCCGTCAGCTGGAGACGGTCGTCGTTCATCGCCCAGCGCCACAGACCGCTGAAATTGACGACGCGAGCGAATCCGCTGTTCCAAGACACGCGCTCGAAGTAGACGTCGGGATTGCCAAGCCGGTCGTCGGACCAGAGATCATAGGTTCGGGCCTTCTCGTCGATCGCGATTTGATCGTAGTCGCCGTGGTAGCAATAGCTCACTCGCGCGTCAGACGGGTTGGAGATGCAAAGTCCGGAGGAGAGCAGACATAGCGGCGGAACCGAGGAGACGACATCTGCAATCTGAAAATCCGCACCCCATGTCACGCCCCCGTCCATCGAGATCCTGGAAAAGCGCGAGTAGTTGAAGTTATTCACAGTATCGACCCGGCGGTCGTACCACGTGACCGCAACCACCCCGTTCGCGTTTACCGCGATCGCTGGATTCCACTGATCGGTATTCGTGGGGTCCCCATTCAACCTCATGGGAGTCGACCAACTCGCGCCCCCATTCGTGGAGCGCGTATAGAAGACATTTGATATGTCACTCGCAGAAGGCTCGTCTGAGTCGTAGTTCAAAACGGCGTGGAGAACATAAGCTCCTACCGGAGCCGCAAGAGGCTGAATTGCGACCTGGGGGAATGAGCGGTGGCGAATGTATCCATTCAATGCCGCGTAGGGGTAACAACCATCACTCGCATTCTGATGAAATGCGGCCGGGACATTGCTAGCGATGTCAGTCACCCGCGTGAATGAGACGCCGCCGTTTGTCGAGCGATAGATCCGGTGATTATCGAGCCCGGGGAGCGGCACGTCGGCCCCATCCAAGACCGCAAAATACACGTCTCCGTTGGGTGCAACCGCGGGCCACATGCCTTGCAAAGAGTATTGTGCCCTCCCCACGCTTTGGTCCGGCAGTGAGCTCGACTGAAACCAGGTCACACCATCATCTGAATAACTCACCCTTACCGACAACGGGAGGGAAGGATAGTTGGCGTAATCCTTCCATCCCACGTAGAAGCGACCGTAATGCGAGCTAGACGGGTTGTTATCGATAGCTAGCAACTCCTTATCGGGGTCAGCGCTGGAGGGCGCTATGTTGTCGCTTAACGCTGTAAACGTCTGGCACCCGTTCGTCGATTGCCAGAGCGAAATCCCGTAGAAGGGGGAGACACCGGACGGCGCTCTAAGCGCTGCATAATAAAAACGGTTGTCTCGAACACTCCAGGCGAGGCTGGGATCGCCAACATCGGAAGCCCCATTCACTGCCGCAGGGACTGCGCCGTGGTCCTGAAAAGTCAATCCTCCATCCTGGGACGAACCGAAGCCAGAATACCCAGGGGGGATGCCAGTGTCGTTCCATGCGGCGCAGATCACGTCTGGGTTATTCGGCCTGAAGGCGACGGTTGTCTCACTCTGCGTCCTGTACGGCCCTGTATCCGCGCCAGGATTGCTTCCACACCGGTCGAAACCCACCTCAGCGGTTGTGGCAGAGCAGGTCACGCCCGGCCCTTCCGGCGGCGGGGGGATCCCTGGCCCAGTCGCGGTGCACTGGTGGGAAATACGGCTACCGCTCGCGGAGTGAAGGAACATCGGATCGTCGCACTGCGCTGCGCTCGCTCCGAGAGGACTCGCGGATGCGAGGAAAACAGTGATCAGCACCGCGCAAAGGCAGGCGCTGGGCTTGCCTTGGCTCCCGAGGCTACCGATGGAGAGCTCAGCTGAAGTAGATAGCTTCATTTTGGTGATTCTTCCTCCGCGTTATGCACCTGCGGTTGAAAACGACGGCATCCGCACCCACGGGTCGCGGGGAGAGCCCGCGCCATAGGCCGCATCACAGTCGAAACTGGAATCGCCGAATGAGCGTGAGCACGCTCACGAATAACGCGATCCCAGACCGGCGGCGGGAGGGCGTTGTCCCGCTCTCGGAATCGTTCCGCGCCTCGACGGACACGTGACCTCGCTTGCACTTGAGGGCGGTGCGACCGCCCCAGTCAGGACTAGCATTCTCGAAATCCAAGAGATCCATCGACGACGGGTCGCTCGAACGCCAGCATGTTGCGCTGTATTGAGTATCACGTGGAGCGACATGACGGGTAAGTCATTAGATGGGAGATGTAATGTATCGAATTTTCAAGGTGTCTCTTGACATTAGGGTGAAGCTCACCGAGTTCCGTGGGCGATTGACCACACCGCGACCAAGAGGGCGTTGGGGGGTCGCCGGTCGCGGGCTGATCGGGGCGGGCGTTGGGACGGGAGCTCGTCTTCGGCAGGGACGCGAGAACGCGCGAGTCGAACGGCGCGATATGCGTCTCGAAATTCCCCAGTGGGGCGATTTAGCTCCTATTTGGGAGTCTTTTTCGTGAAGCTATTGGCCGCTCGGTTCGCGACCATCCACCCGGTCCGGTGCGGTGAGGAAGGGAGCGATAAGAGAAACCAGACCAACGTGGCACCACCCGACAGGCACGCAGCCGGGCCCTGTTGAGAGAGCGCGGCCATGGCGGCGGCCGTCGGGGACTGAAGAACGCTTTCCCCATTCGGAAGACGGAGCGGCTCTGCGTGGGAACAAGACGGCCCCATATACCGTGGCATAGAATGTGTGTAGCTCGCACTCGGCCTCTACACAGGGGAGGTGCTCGGACGAGCTGGGGTCACGTATGATCATGATCTGTTCAGCGCAGCGGACATGGTGAGGGCCCCCGATACTCGACGTCGAACTCGGAACAGCTGACACTTATCACGAGGTAGTTAGAAATCCCATGCGCACTTTCCTCCGATTTCCTCGTGGCCGCTCCGTGGCGCTCGCCCTGTCCCTCCTTCTCCCACTGGGGTCTCCGGCCGCACCCTCCGGTCCGGTGAGCGCCGACACGCTTGAGGAGAGCTCTCACTACTTCGAGGTCGTGGCGATCTTCGACGGCCTCTGCCCGATCTGCGGCAGGGGCGTAATCGTGCGGAGCGTCAATCAAAGGGCCACCCAGTGCGCAAACGGGACACTGCGGGAGACCTGCATTGCAGAGGTCGACCTGAGCCAGCTCCACGTCGACCCCGACACCCTGCAGCGCATCCGGTCGGCGGGCGACTCCATCGGGACGCTGGTGCGTGGCGAGCTCGTCCTAGGCGATCCCCGCTTCCGTCCGAATGAGCGTCTCGTGGTGAACGAAGCCTGGCTGCCCGCGACCGCTGCGCGCCCCGCGGGCGTCTTCTACCGTGTCCGCCACACGGGCCGCCTCTGCGTCAGCGAGCCCTGCTTCGCGACCCACGAGTCACGGATCAACACGACCCGGCACCGCGAGATCTCGGGCGTCGACCTCTCGCCCGTTGGGGCGGATGAACAGACGCGGCGCGCCGGCGAGCAGGCCATCCTCGAGAGCTCGCTGCTGGTTGCCGGCCGCAACCGCTGGGCGGGGGAGGACGCGTGTCCCGGTGGAGGCGTGGAGCTCATCGCCAGCCAGTTCTACCTGCGAGTCGAACCGCCGCCGCGTACCCCCTGCGGCCCGGAGCTCGTCTGCGACAGCGCCAGCGAGATCTGCGTGCGTCGCGAGACAGGCCCCGTTGGGCTCATCGAGGCCTTCACGTGTGAGCCCGTCCCAACCGGCTGCGAGTCGGATCGCAGCTGTGGCTGCGCGGGTGCCAGCCTGTGTGGTCCGCTGCCGGGCAGCTGCCGGGACTTCGACGTCACCGATTACCAGATCGACTGCGTGTTGCCGCGTAACTGAACCGAAGGCAATGCGCCTACCCGAGAACCCACCTGACAGACCGCCGGAAACGCCGATACGCCACGTCCTGTTCGCCTAGCGGCGCGCCACAGACCCGAGGCCCCCGATAGGAGTCCTCTGATCTACTCGACGTAGCCGCAGTGTCGCGCACAAGCGGTACGACTTCTCCGAAGTGGTAAACTGCCAGGCTAACCAGACGCTGCAGCTGACAGCCGCCAGATTCTGTTATGCCGAGTTCGCGACCGGTGGCCCCGCCGGTCAGGTCATCGACGCCGAGCCGGCCGCCGGGCGGCACTCGGCAGTACACGGGCGGCTGCAGCTGAGCGTCCATACGTTGGATCCTATGCGCGTGGGCGCAGAGGAAGGAAACGGGCCGCTGCTGTTAAGCTCCTTCGAAGTCATCACAAGACGGAGGAGCACGACGATGACAGCAACGACCCGCGACATTCAGACTTCCGCACGGACATCGACCTTGTTCGTTTCCTTCGAGCTCGGGGAGACGAGCTGGAAGCTCGCCTTCACGACGGGGATGGGGCAGCGGCCACGAGAGCGGACGATCGGAGCGCGGGACCGGGCCGCGGTGCTGCGCGAGATCCAGCGCGCTAAGCAGCGCTTCGAGGTTCCCGACGAGGTGCCGGTGAAAAGCTGCTACGAGGCCGGAAGGGACGGATTCTGGCTGCACCGGTGGCTGATCTCGGAGGGGATCGATAATCGGGTGGTCGATGCCTCGAGCATCGAGGTCAATCGCCGCTTGCGACGCGCGAAGACGGACCGGCTGGATGCGACGCGCTTGCTGCTGCTCCTGGTCCGCTTCTTTGGCGGAGAGCCCCGCGTGTGGAGCGTGGAGCGAGTGCCCGGCCCCGAGGAAGAACTGGATCGGGGAGAGAGGCGCGCGATCCTGGCGCTCGAAACTGGCCCCAGGTCCACCCCAATTCAGGAATTTTCAGCCGTTTTCCCCTGCGCGCTCCTGGTCGGAAACGAGCGTTTCGGGCTCGCTCCCGCGGCGGCCCGGGCCGCGGATCATCGGATCTGCATCCGAACCCACGGAGCGAAAGCCTCTCTCAATGTGGTCGCGGCCTTGGGGATCGCCCTGCACGCGCTGCGCGACCGTTTCGACCGCCGTTTCCCATGATAAGCTGCTCGAATTGGGGGATGGAGGACTTACGATGGGACTGGCCATGCCCGGGCTGCGCGGGCTTGTTTTCCTATTAGTCTTTCTGTTATCGGCGCCTGGCGCCGGTGCCATCGCGATCCTTCAGGTCGACGATTTCCAGGACGGCACGACACAGGGTTGGATATCGGGTGCCTTTAATCCCAACCCACCGGTGAACCTCGCAAGTCTCGGTCCCGCCGGCCCCGGTGACCATGTGCTTTCGATTACTGGAAATGGCGTATTCGGCTCAGGTTCTAACCTGGTTGCGATGAATCCACAGGCGGGAACGGGGACGTCGCAGTGGACGGGCAACTACACGGCGGCCGGCGTCGCGATGATCTTCATGACGCTGCGGAACCCTAGCAACGTCTCGCTGACGATCCGCCTCGGACTCGTCGGAGGCGACCCAAACGTGTCGGATGGAAGGTTCGTGACCACGGACGGGATCCTACTTCCACCCAACAGTGGGTGGTTTTCCGTCGAATTCCCGCTTACGGCTGCCGATCTGACGTATTCAACGTCCTTCACCCCAACGACTCCGATCACCAACCCGACAGTTGCCCTCACGCAGGTCAGCGAACTGCGGATCCTCCACTCCACCGCAGTGAACTACCGCGGCGAGCCGATCGCCGCCCAGCTGCTCGTCGACAACGTCGTCGCGGTGCCCGAGCCCGGCCTGCCGCTCCAGCTCGGCTGCGCGTTCGCCTCGCTGTGGGTTGCGCGCGCGATGCGCAAGCAGAGACCTGCGTGAGGCGCGGGGTCGCCCGAGCCCACTCGATCAGCGCACTCTCGATCTTGCTGCTCTTCGCCAGCCCCGCCGCGGCCGAGGCGGATCTCGGCCCGTCGCCAGCGGCGGCGGACGCCGGCGACTATCTCGGCGAAGCGGCCTGCCGCGGCTGCCATACCGTCGAGGCGGAGCACTGGGACGACACGCTGCACGCGGCGATTTTTCAGAAGAACCCGCGCAACGCGCTAGAGCGGCGCAGCTGCGAAGCCTGTCACGGTCCCGGCCGGCGCCACCTCGAGGATCCGCAGGACCGCTCCCGCATCGTCGCGTTCACGCGCGAGAGCGGGCAGCCGGTCGAGGCGCAGAACGAGATGTGCCTGCAGTGCCACGCGGGGGGTGCGCGGCTGCACTGGCCGGGCTCCGCACACGAGGCCGTCGACCTCGCCTGCAGCGACTGCCACAACCCGATGAGCCGGACTTCGGAGCGCGGCCTGCTGCGCCAGGCGACCGTGCACGAGACCTGCTTCAGCTGCCACCCGGCGCAGCGCGCCGAGTTCCGCAAGCGCCCGCACATGCCGCTCTTCGAGGGCGCTCTGACCTGCAGCGACTGCCACCAGCCGCACGGCTCCGTCACGGATCCGCTGCTCGCGGCCGACGAGCTGAACCAGCTCTGCACCCGCTGCCACGCCGACAAACGCGGACCCTTCCTGTGGGAGCACGCGCCGGTCAGCGAGAGCTGCCTCAACTGTCACCGCCCGCACGGCTCGAACCGCGAGAGCCTGCTCACGAGCCCGGTGCCCTTCCTGTGCCAGCAGTGCCACTCGCAGCGCGGCTTCGGCGATCACCCGAGCGCACTGCTAGAAAGCCAGAACCTCGGGACAGGCACTGCACCGGACGACCGCCTGCTGAACCGCGGCTGCGTGAACTGCCACTCGCGCATCCACGGCTCGAACCACCCGTCAGGAGCGCGCTTCCACCGATGAGCTTCGCGCGGCCCGCGATCTCGCTCGCGCTCGCGCTCGCCGCGGCATCGGGCGGGGCGGCCGCACCGCGCGCGAGCAGCCTCGATCCGAGCCTCGAGATCTCTCGCGAGGTCGACGCGCGCGGGCTCACGCTCCTGCAGCCCGAGCGCCGCCGCACGCCGACGGGATTCCTCTACCCCTATCCCTACGAGCCGCCCGCGTGGCGAGCGCTCGGAGCCGGCCTCGAGGGCCGCGGCTTTCTCGAGCTCGGATTCCTGGGCGACGCCGGCGAGGATTCCGAGACGCGCTTCCGCGAGTACTCGGACACCCGCGAGGGCTTCCTGCTGCGCGATTTCGAGCTCGACCTGCGCCGCAGCACCGGCGCGGGCTTCGCGTCGCTCTCGGGCGGCTCCGCGGGCCGCGACGACCAGTTCTATCGCGCAGAGCTCGGCCGCTACGGCAGCTTCCGCCTCGAGGCCAGCTACGACAGCCTCGAGCACCGCTATGCAAACGATGCGCGCGTGCTCTTCACCGGCGCCGGCAGCGAACGTCTGTCGCTGCCCGCGGGCCTCTCCCCCGGCGGCCAGACGCCTGCACAGCTCCAGGCGGCGCTGGCCGGAATCTCCGCGAGCCGCGTCTCACTCGAACGCCGCAACAGCCAGCTCGGCCTGCAGCTCCGCCCCGACGTGGGTCTGCGCTTCAGCGCCGACTACCAGCGCGAGACGCGCGAGGGAACGCGCCCCTCGGGCGGCGCGCTCGGCTTCACGTTCCCTGCGACGGCCATTGGAAGCCTCGTCGAGACGCTCGATCCGATCTCCGAAGTGAACCACGTCTGGCGCGCGGGCGCGGAGCTCGCACGCGAGCGCTTCCAGGCCAATCTCGCGTACCAGGGCTCGGCCTTCGAGAACGCGCGCCGCTCGCTGACCTGGGAGCGCCCTACCACGACCCTGCCCGTACCGCAGCTCCCGCTGCTCGGCCGCTATGCGCTCGCTCCGGACAACCAGTGGCACAACCTGCGCGGAGATTTCGCGCTGCAGCTGCCGCTGGCCGGCCGCTTCAGCAGCGCAGTCTCGTGGTCGCGCGGCCGCCAGGACGATGAGCTGCTCGCGCCGACGCTGAACCCGCACCCCGCGTTCACGGGCTGGACCGACCCCTCGACCGCGCTCGCACGCCGCAGCGCAGATGCGCGCGTCGACCTCTGGATGGCCGACGCAAAATTCGCACTGCGCCCGTGGCGCCCGCTGTCGCTCGAGGCCGGCTTCCACTACTTCCGCCGCGACAGCGACACCGACTACGCCGCGCTGAACCCGGGCAACGGCTTCTACGGCTATGTGGTCGAGGACGGCGCGGCTGGCGGGCCGCCTTCTGCTCCCCCTGGGTTGATTCGGCGCTATGCGGCGGCGCCGTGGAATTACTCGCGTTGGACGCTCGAGGGCAGCGCCCGCTACCGCGCCTCCGGGAAGCTCAGCGCCGAGCTCGAATACGCGCATCAGGAGACGCGGCGCGAGAACCGCGCGCGGCAGCTGGTGCGCGACGACAGCGCGCGGCTCTCGCTCGTGAACCGCGCGCTGGCCTTTGCCACCGCGCGCGTGGGCTACGCGTACCTCCACCGCGGCGGCTCCGACTACAACCCGGCGCGCGACGCGATCTTCTACAGCCTGGGGCCACCGGCCTTCAACCCGCCGCCCGCGGGCGCGCCGGGCCTCTCGCCGGCGCTCTCCGGCAGCCCGCTCTCGGCGCTCTTCGGCTTCCGCCAGTTCGACCTCGCGAGCCACGACCGGCATGAGCTCGAAGCGCGCCTGAATTTCCTGCTCGGAGACAGCACCGATCTCGGTTTCACGGGTCGGGTCGCCGATCTCGACTACACCGCGCGCTTCGGGCTCCAGCGCGAGCAGGTCGGAGAGATCGGCCTCGACACCACCTGGCAGCCCGCGCCGCGCTTCGACCTGCACGCCTTCGGCCAGAGCGAATGGCGATTTCAGGAGCTCGACTCGGCCCGCAACGCGACCGGCCCCGCGATCGCCGTACCCTGCGCGACCTGCTGGGAATTCGAAACAGAGCTCTGGAGCTTCGCGCTCGGCGCCGGCTTCCGCTGGCAGGTCCTCCCGCTTCTCACCTGGAAGGCCGACTACGTGCACACGCACTCGCGCGAGACGCAGCGCAGTGAGTCGGGGGCGCTTTCCGTCTCGGACCGCTTCCCGTCGCAGCACGGCACGGACCACGCCGTCGAGACGAGCCTCGCGTTCCAGTGGCTGGAGCCGCTCGGAACCACGCTCTTCTACCGCTTCCAGCACGGAACCCTGCGAGACCTCAACCAGCTGGGCCTCACGCCGAATCTCGGCGGCAACGCGCTCACCCTCGGCCACGTGGACGGCGACTACAGCGCCCACCTGATCGGCGCGACGCTCGCGCTGCGCTTCTGAGCGCCTGCGCCGCAACGCCTCTGGCCGCGCCCGCGAAGCTGCCCGACACTGCGCGCCGTAGTTCCCCCCGGAGGATCAGGTCCATGCGCAGTGCACCCGGTTTGCCCGCGGCGGCGCTCGCCGCACTCGCCCTGGCTGCCGTTTCGGCTGCAGCGGAGCCGCCGACCGGCCGCCAGATCATGGAGCGCGTGGACGCCCGGGACGACGGAGACAACAGCACGCAGGATCTCGAGATGATCCTCTTCGACCGCGGCGGCAATCAGCGCGTGCGCAAGCTGCGCGCCTTCGGCCAGGACCGCGGCGAGGACAAGCTCTCGCTGCTCTTCTTCCTGACCCCCGCCGACGTCGAGGACACCGGCTTCCTGACCTACGACTACGACGATCCCGCGCGTGACGACGACCAGTGGCTGTATCTGCCGGCGCTCAAGAAGACCAAGCGCATCGCGTCGAGCGACAAGAGCGGCAGCTTCATGGGCTCGGATTTCAGCTACGCCGACATGACCGAGCGCCCGCTCGACGACTACGACTACACCCTGATGCAGGAGTCCGAAGTCGACGGCGTCCCGGTGTGGCAGCTGCAGTCGGTGCCCAAGACCGAGCGCGAGAAGGACGAGACGGGCTACGAGAAGTCCGTGGTCTTCGTGCGCAAGGACAACGACGTCGTGATCCGTTCGGTGCACTGGGTCAAGAAGGGCAAACGCCTGAAGTACTTCGAGGTCGAGAAGCTCGAGCAGATCGACGGGATCTGGGTCGCCACCGAGATGCAGATGACGACGAAGAAGGGCAGCGAGACGCAGCACCGGACCGTGCTCCACGCGAACAATGTGCGTTTCCACCAGACGCTCGCGCCGGACCTCTTCACGACCCGTCAGCTCGAAAAGGGCCTCTAGCCGGAACGCGCGAGCGCCCGTGCGTTGCCACCCGAGGAGGTTCCGCTGCGGCCGCGCACTGCTCGTCGCGCTCAGCGCCTGCGCGCTGTTCCGGCCTCCGGCCGCGCTCGCGCAGGACGACGACATGGAAGCGGTGCTCGGCGGCTTCGACGACGAGGCAGCGGCGCAGCCCCCTGCGCCGCTGCCCGAAGCCGAGCACGCGACCGGTCCGATCGAGCTCGGCGGCAGCCTCGAGCTCTCGGGCTCGGTCAACTATCGCGATCACCGCTCCGCCACCGGAACCGATTACAGCGGCCTCCAGCGCTTGCGCACGCGCGCGAACCTCCAGCTCGATGCAGAGCTGCCGCAGGACGCAAAGCTGCGCCTCTCCGGTTATGCCTTCGCCGACCCCGCCTACGCGCTGAACGGCCGCCACGACTACACGCACCAGGTGCGCAGCCGCTACGAGTTCGACGCGGATTTCCTCGAATCCTGGATCCAGGTTCGCCTGCGTCCCGATCTCGACGTCAAGCTCGGGCGCCAGGTCGTGATCTGGGGCCGTTCGGACACGATCCGCGTGCTCGACGTGATCAATCCGCTCGACAACCGCGAGCCCGGTCGCGTCGACATCGAGGATCTGCGGCGGCCCGTCGGCATGCTGCGCGGCGACTACTACCGCGGTCCGTGGTCGATCACCGCGCTCGCGATTCCCGAGATCCGCTTCGACGAGAATCCGCCGACCGGCAGCGACTTCGCGGTCGACTCCGCGCTCGGCAGCGGCCCCGGCGCGCCGCCCTCGATCACGCTCCACGAGAACGTCCCGAACGACTTCTCGAACTGGGAGCTCGCACTCGCGCTGAACGGCGTCTTCGAGGGCTGGGACCTCTCCTTCCACGCGGCCTGGATCTACGACGACCGGCCGCACGTCGTGAACTCGTCGCTGCCCGAGGACCAGATCTTCTTCGACACGCCCTCCGGCCCCGTGCCCGTCGGGATCCGCCTCGGCCACGGCCGCCAGTGGCTGCTCGGCGGCGGCGGCAACTACGCGTTCGGCTCCTGGCTCGCGAAGGCCGAGCTCGCGTACTTCGGCGGCGTCGACTTCTGCGACGAGTTCCCGCGCTCGGACGACCCGAACCCCCCGCCGATTCCGGCGCCACCCCCCGGCAGCGCGCTGCTGCCCTGTCTCGGCACCGAGAAGGACCGTATCGACGCGATGCTCGGCCTCGAGTACTACGGAATCGAGGACGCGACGCTCGCGATCGAGGTCGCAAACCGGCACGTGCTCGACTTCGAGCCCTCGCTGCGCAACGCAGTCGATTTCGCTCAGCACAACAGCGAGGAGATCTCGCTGCGCTACACCCAGAGCTTCTTCCGCGAGAAGCTCGAGCTGACGCTGCTCGCCTACATCCTCGGCTGGCAGGCGCAGGACGGCGCGATCCTGCGCTTCTCGGCGGACTACGACCTGCGCGACGCCCTCGTGCTCTCGGCGGGCCTGCTGCTCTTCGAAGCCGGCGACACGATCCCGCTCTCCGGCTGGGGCCGCAACGACCGCTTCATCTTCGGCCTCAAGTGGAGCTTCTGAGATGCTAGGCTGAGCGAGAATCCATCAATCCTGATATTCGATCCGGATCTGCTTCGAGACACAGCGCGCCTGGCAGGTGAGCACCCAGCCCTCTTCGAGCAGCTCGGGGGTCAGGCAGTCGTTCGCGCTCATCTCGACGCGGCCCTGCGTCAGCTTCGCCATGCAGCAGGAGCAGTAGCCCTCCTCGCAGGAGAAGGGCGGTGAGAGACCGGCGCGGCGCGCGGAAGCGAGCACGCGCTCTCCGGGCTGATAGGGGACCTCGTGGGCCACGCCGTCGAGCACGAGCGTGATCCGCTCGGGAACGTCTTCGCCTGCAGACGGCGCGGGAGCCATCGCAGCGGGTGCTGCATCCGCCGGAGACACGAAGCGCTCGATGTGGATCCGCTCTCGCGTCGCGCCGATTCCGCGCAAGGCGCTCTCGGCGACGTCCATGAACGCCGCCGGCCCGCACAGGTAGAAATCGCGGTCGAGATCGGAGCCCGCGAGGGCGCGCGCGCGGGCGGCGTCGAGAAAGCCGTCGCGGTCGTCGAGAGAGTGCGTGATCTGCAGGCGCCCCGGGTGGTCCGCTGCGAGCGAGCCGAGCTCGGCCTCGAAGAGGATCGAGCGCCGATCGCGGTTCGCGTACACGAGCTGGATGCGGCGCGTCGTGCGCACGAGCGCGCTCTTGATCAGCGAGATCACCGGCGTGATGCCGCTGCCGCCGGCGAAGAACAGCAGCGGGCACTCGCGCGACGTCAACACGAAGCGGCCTGCAGGCGGAACGACCATCAGCTCGTCGCCCGCGCACAGCAGATCGTTCAGCAGGTTCGAGATGCGCCCGCCCGCGACGCGCTTGACCGCGACCTTGTGCTCTCGCTCGCTGTCGGGCGAGCTCGCGAGCGAGTAGCTGCGCGTCAGCACCTGGCCCTGCCACGGCAGCTTGAAGGACAGGAACTGGCCGGCGCGGTAGCGGAACGCGCTCTCGAGCGTCGGGGGGATCTCGAGCACAAGCGAGCGAGCGTCCTGCGTCTCCTCGACCACGCGCGCGACGCGCAGCCGCTGGCAGGCGCGCGTCGCCTCGGCCCAGGCCGCCTCCGGAACCCCGGCGCTCTTCGGATCGCACAGACGCATCGGGGCGCGGACCACAGCCGAGATCCGCGCGCGCTAACCGCGGCCGCGGCGCGGGCGTCCCGCGATCCGCAGCGCGGGCACGCCGAGCGCCACGAGCCCCTCTGCGAAGTACGGCGCGGACTGCGTCATCTGCGGCACGAGCGTGAATGCGAAGATGAAGTGCAGGACCCAGACGCCGGTCTGGTGCAGCAGGCGCCAGCGCGCGCGGCCGAGCCAGGCCGCGCTCGCGTCGGTCGAGGTCGCGACCATCGCCGCGAGCAGCAGGTAGGCGGCGCCGCCGAAAGCCAGCGCGAGCGCGTCCGTCTGGTAGTCCTCGGGGAACCAGCGCAGCACTGCGATCACACACGCGAGGTGCACGCCGTGCGAGAACGCGAAGGAAACCCCCAGGTACCTGCGGTTGCGCAGCAGCCAGGCCGTCAGCTGGCTCGGCCAGAGCCGGCGCAGCGCGCTCGCGGCCGAGGCCGCGCTGAAGAGCAGCAGCGAGCTGCGCGCGGTCGCGCGGGCGAGCGCGCGCACACTCTCGGAGTCGCTGCCGAGCAGCGCCAGATGCAGGGCGGCCGCGAGCGAGAGCAGCACGGCGATTGCGGCACAGAGGCCCCAGCCCTCGGAAACTGCGCGCGTCGGTGAGACCGATTTCACGGCGCGACAGGGTAGGACCTGTGTGCGAGGGCCGCTGCTCGCGCTGCGCGGGCGCAGGGCCGCGCCAGCGCGCTCAGTCGCGCCGGAAGGCGAGGTCCTCCGCGAGGCGCTGCTGCGCCGAGGCGACCTCGCTGCGTTCGCGCGCGGCGTCCCAAGCCAGCAGCTCGCGCAGCCGCGCCGCGATCGGAGCCACCGAAGATTCGCGCGCGCCGGGCAGGTACAGCCCGCTGCGCACGCGGCGGTAGAGCACGTCTTCGAGCTTCGCAGCGCCGAGCACATCGACCGCCCAGTCGACTTCTCCGCGCAGCGGGGGCGCCCCGGGAACGAGCGGCTCGGCACCGCAGGCCACTACCGCGGGCGCCTCGCTTCCGTAGAGGCGCACGAGACGCGCGCAGGAGTTGGCCGCGAGGCCCGTCTGCTGAGCGAGTCCGACTGCCAGGCGCGCGAGGTCGCCGTCGAAATCGCCGCCCGGCAGCGGAGCTTCGTCGCGCGGCGCAGGCGCGAGCGCGAGGCCGCAGACGCGCGCCGCGGTCTCGACGCACTCGCGTGCCATCGGCCGGTACCCGGTGAGCTTGCCGCCCGCGAGCGTGAGCATGCGGGAGGGTCCGATCCTCACTTCGTCTCGGCGCGACAGGTTCACGCTGGCGACCCCGGGCTCCGCGATCAGCGGGCGCAGGCCGGCCCAGGCCGCAACGATGTCGCCGTATCCGAGTCGCGCGCCGCGGAGACTACGCGCCGCGGTGTCGAGCAGATAGTCGACATCGGCGCGCGTGATCTGCGGCCACAGCTCGGCGCCGGTCGGATGGCTGGTGTCGGTCGTTCCGAGATAGCTGCAGTCGCCGTGGCGGATCGCGAAGACAGGCCGCCCATCGGCCGCGGTGAGCAGCAGCAGGTTCCGCAGCGGCAAGCGATCCGCGGGCACGACGACGTGCACGCCCTTCGCGAGGTGCAGCAGCGGCGCGGCCCCGGGATCCTCGAGCTGGCGCAGCGCATCGATCCAGGGGCCGGCCGCGTTGATTACGGCGCGGCCGCGCACGCGCAGCTTGCGACCAGAAAGCTGGCACTCGGTCTCGACGCCGGCCGCGAGCCCGTCCTCGCAGATCAGCGCCTCGACGCGCGCGTGATTGAGCAGTGCCGCGCCGTGGCGCGCCGCGTCGCGCGCGTTCGCGAGCACGAGGTGCGCGTCGTCGGTCAGGTACTCGCGGTAGGCGCATGCGCGCTCGAAGATCTGCGTATCGAGCAGCGGCTCCTCGGCCGCGATCTCGTCTCGGCTCCAGTTGCGGTGCAGGTCCGCGCGCTCGACCCAGCCGAGCTTCTCGTAGGCCGTGACCCCGATGCGGATCTTTGCGAGCTCGAGCCAGGAGCGCGCCGGCACCACCATCCAGCGCCGCTCGCACAGATGCGGCGCGAGCCGGAAGATCTGCTTGCGCTCGCGGCAGGTGCTGCGCACCAGAGCGATGTCGCCCATCGCGAGGTAGCGCAAGCCGCCGTGGATCAGCTTGGTCGAGCGGCTCGAGGTTCCCGCCGCGAAATCGCGCGACTCGAGCAGCGCGACCGAGAGTCCGCGCAGCGCGGCCTCTCGCGCGACGCCGGCGCCGGAGATGCCGCCGCCGATCACGATCAGGTCGAAGCGCTCGCGCTCGAGGCGGTCGAGCTGTGCGCTGCGCGAACGCGTCGCGAGCGCGCCGGGCGGCGCTGCCGGGAGACTCGCCGGGCGCGCGGGGGCCTGGCTCACGGGCTGCTCCTTGTCGTGGTCGTCGGGGCTGCCTTTTCGGCGGAACGCGGGATCGGGTGGAGCGGCGCAGCGATGCGCCGCTAGTACCTCCCGCGAGCACTGCCGGCCTGCGCGCTAGCCGCCCTGTCGCGCGCGCAGATCGATCACCGCGCCGTTCTCGAGGCCCCCCTCCACCAGCTCCCAGAGCTCGCGGCCGACGAGGTCCACGTCGCGCAGGATGCCCTTCTCGAAGACCTCCCGGAAACGCTCGACCTCGGGAAAATCGCGCTCGGTGCTGCTGCGGATCTGGCGCTGCATCTCCGTTTCGACGAGTCCGGGCGCGATCGACGCGATCGTGCAGCGCGTGCCGCGGCGTGCCTGTTCGGCGGCCGCGACCCGCACCCAGTGATCCGAGCCGGCCTTGCCGGCGCAATAGCTGCTCCAGCCGAGATATGCGTTGAAGGCCGCGCCGGAGCCGAGGTTGACGATCCAGCTGCGAGGCGGGCTCTCACAGCCGCGCAGCGCGCGCAGGAACGCGTCGCCGAGAATCGGCAGCGAGGCGCCGTTCAGCAGTACGGCGCGCGCGTAGGCACCCGCATCGACCTCGCCCGCAAATCCGATCGGGAGCAGCGTGCCCGCGCTGTGGAACAGCGCGACGCGCGCGCCGCGGAACGCGGCGAGCTCGCGCGCGAAGAGCTCGGCGGCGGCACGCCAGCCCTCGGGCTGCGAAAGATCGAGCGCATGGTGTTCGGCACCCGCGGCCGCGCGGCGCGCGAGATTCAGGATCCGCGCGCCGGGCCAGGGGCAATGTCGGATCAGCGCGTGGCCGATGCCCGAGGATCCGCCGGTCACGAAGACGAGATCGCCTGCCATTGGGCCCAAGGTAGCCGCTGCTACCCTGCGCCCGCCCTGCCCTGCGGACCCGGGAGACCTCGAGCTGGACTGCATCTTCTGTCAGATCGTCGCCGGAACGGTGCCCTGCTTCCGGCTCTACGAGGACGAGCGCGTGCTCGTCTTCCTCGACATTTTTCCAACCTCCACCGGGCATACGCTGCTGATCCCGAAAGCCCACGCCGAGAACCTCTTCGAGACCGATCCCGACGACCTCGCCGCGGTGATCCGCGTCTCGAAGCGCGTCGCGCTGACGCTCAAGCAGGAGCTCGCGCCGGACGGCCTCGGTGTATTCCAGCTGAACGGCGCGGCTGCGGGCCAGACCGTGTTCCACTACCACATGCACCTGATCCCGCGGCGTCAGGGAGAGAGCATGCAGATCCACTCGCGCGTGCGCGGCAACGACGCCGAGCTCGCGCGCCTGGCCGAGCGCCTGCGCGCTGCGCTCCTGGCGAAGGCCCAGCCTCAGGCAGTGGAGGTGCGCGCGTGAAAGCCGCCGTCTGCCGTGGAACCGGGGAGATCCGGATCGAAGAGCTCGATGACCCGACTCCGCACGCGGGCGAGGTCAAGCTGCGCATGGTCGCGACCGGCGTCTGCCGCACCGACCTCTCCGTGCTGCAGGGCCATCTGCGTTTCCCGCTGCCGATCGTGCTAGGGCACGAGGGCGCCGGCATCGTCCTGGCGCTCGGACCGGGCGTCTCCGGGCTCAGGGTCGGCGACCCGGTGATCTGCACGATCGCGCCCTCCTGCGAGCGCTGCCACGCGTGCCTGCACGGCGAGCCCGCGCTCTGCGTCGAGACGTTGATCGGCACCGGCAAGATGCTGGACGGGACCACGCGGCTCTCGAAGCGCGGCGAGGCGATTCACAGCCTCTCGTACCAGGCCTCCTTCGCCGAGGTCGCGGTGGTGCCCGAGCGCTGCGCGATCCGGGTCCGCGCGGACGCCCCCCTCGAGAAGCTCTGCGGCCTCGCCTGCGGCGTCTCGACGGGGCTCGGCGCGGCGCTGCTGTGTGCGGAGGTGGAGGCGGGCAGCTCCGCGCTCGTGATCGGCACCGGCGGCGTCGGCCTTTCGGTCTTGATGGGCGCGCGCCTGCGTGGAGCCGCGCAGCTGATCGCCGCCGACGTCTCGGAGCAGAAGCTCGCGAAGGCGCGCGAGCTCGGTCTCGCGACGCACACGATCGACGTCTCGCGCGAGGCGCTCGTCCCGCGCGTGCGCGCACTCACCGGCGGGCGCGGCGCCGACTACGCCTTCGATGCGGTCGGCGCTCCCGGCACGCTGGAGCAGGCGGTCGAGGCGATTCGCGCGGGCGGCGTTGCCGTCGTGATCGGCCACGCGGCGGGCGTCGTCCAAGCGACGATCGACACCACGCGCTTCCTGCGCCAGAAGTGGGTGACGGGCACTTTCGGCGGCTCGATCCACGCGAAGCGCCACATTCCCGAATTCGTCGATCTCTACCTCGCAGGGCGCCTCGACCTCGACGGCCTGATGGACCGCGTCTACACCTTGGACGAGTTGCCCACCGCCTTCGCCGACCTCGACGCCGGGCGCGTCACGCGCGGCGCCGTGCGCTTCTAGCCCGCATTTCCCACCCGATCCGCGCTGCCCCACGAGCCCCGAAACCAGCGCGAGTGTACTCGCTCCCGGCTTGGGCTCTGGTTTCGCGACCCGCTGGCCTGCCGGGCGAGATTCGCGGCTCCAGCGCGGCGTGCGCACTCCGCGCCGCTCTGCTGCACCCGGCCTGCATCAGCGCTGCGTGTCGGATGCGTCCTGGCGTGGCCATCAAGCCCCACGGCCGTCCACCGCTAAGGGAAGGACACGGGGAGCCGCGATTCCGATCGGCAGGAGGCAACGATTCGCATGCGCGATGCCAGGACCCGGGAGCTCGGAGCCAAGCAGCAGGGCTCGGGCTCCCTCGAGGACTATCAGAAACACTTTCGGGCGACAGTCGTGATGGTGCGCGGTGCAGGCACTGGCAGCGAATTCTCGCTCGACCGCAGCCGCGTCGTGATCGGCCGCGGCGAAACCGCGCGCCTGCGCTTCGACGACGAGGCGATGTCGCGCGAGCACGCAGCCCTCGAGTTCACAGGCGACGGCTTCCGGATCCGCGATCTCGCCAGCCGCAACGGCACCTGGCTGAACGGCGCGGAGATCGAGCTCTCCGAGCTCAAGCACGGCGATCACATCGGGCTCGGCGAGCACGCATTCCAGCTCGTGATCGAAGCCTGCCGGAACGCTCCCAAGACCTGGGAAGTACCGCTCGACGCCGACGACCCCGACGCCTAGCGGACTGCGCGAAATCGCGGCGACCTGACACGGCATGGCGCGCAATCCCAGCGCGGAGCTGCTCCCGACCCGGACGATCGGCAGCTTCGAGGTCGAGGAGGAGCTCGGCCACGGCGGCATGGGTGTCGTGTACCTCGCGCGTCAGCCCGCGCTCGAGCGGCACGTGGTGCTGAAGACGCTGCGCCGCGAGCTCGCTGAGAAGCCCAACATCGAGGAGCGCTTCACGCGCGAGGCCCAGGCCGCGGCCTCGCTGCACC
>CAYTJA010000253.1:0-4111 GCA_964437835.1 uncultured Spirochaetales bacterium | reverse complement strand
GTCCGCATCTTCGTCTGCCGCGAGCCCCAGGACCTGCGCCGGAGCTTCGACGGCTTGGCGCTCCTCGCGCAGCAGCATCTGGGGGAAGATCCCCAAAGCGGGGCGCTGTTCTGCTATGTGAATAAGCGTTTCAATCGCCTGAAGGTGCTTTGGTGGGATCGCAACGGCTACTGCCTGCTCTACAAGCGGCTGCACCGTGCGATCTTCCAGATCCCGCCGGGCGAAGCGCTGAGCGTCGCTTCGATTCGCCTCTCGGGCGCAGAGCTCGCGGAGCTGATCGCGGGAATCGCGAAAGAGCGCAGGAGATCGGTAGGTTTGCGTTAGTCATGACTTGACAGAGCTCGGATGCTTCGCTTCACTCCCGAACGTGGACGTCGCGAAGCTCGCAGAAGAGATCGACTCCCTTCGCGAACGCTTCCAGCTCCTCACCACGAATTACGCCGAGCTCCAACAGCAGAACGAGAAGCTCGCCTCCGAGCGCGAACGCTACCGCGAGCTCTACCTGCAGCTGCTCGAGCTATGCAAGCGCCTCGAGCGGGGACTGCTGGCCGGGCCGAAGGCCGAGCGGCTTTCCCTCGATGACGATCAGCTCACCCTCGCGATCCTGGGCGCGCTGCTCGAGCGGAAAGACCTTCCGGCAGAAGAGACCGCGGCAGCTCCGGCCTCGGAGATCCCGAAGCCTCCGCGCGCGAAGCCCACCGGCCGCAAGGCGCTCCCGGAGCACCTGCCCAAGGTCGAGATCGAAGTCATCCCCGAAGAGGTCCAACGCGCGGGCCTCGACGCCTTCGTGCGCATCGGAGCAGAGGTCTCCGACACGGTCGAGAAACGACCCGCCTCGCTCGTGCGCGTGCACATCGTCCGGCCCAAATTCGTCCGCAAGGACCGCGAACGCCTGGCGGCGACCTCGGTCCAGATCGCCGAGGTCCAAGAGCTCCCGATCGAGCGCTGCCTCGCCGGCCCGGGCCTGCTCGCCGACACGATCGTGCGCCGCTGGGCGGATCATCTGCCGCTCCACCGGCTCGAGGGGATCTACGCCAGAGAGGGCCTCGAATTCTTCCGCTCGACCCTCTGCGGCTGGCATGAGCAGCTGCGGCCCCTCGTGGATCCCTTGGTCGAGGCGATGTGGAAGGACGCGATGAGCGCGCCCTACCTCTGCACCGATGCGACCGGCGTCTTGGTCCAGGCCAAGGAGCGCTGCCGCAACGGGCACTTCTTCGTCGTCGTCGCTCCCGAGCAGCACGTGCTCTTCCGCTACACGCCCACCCACGATGGGAAGGCGGTCGACCGGATGCTCGCGGACTACCAGGGCTATCTCGTCGCCGACGCGCATGTGGTCTACGACCATCTCTACGCCGGCGGCCAGGTGATCGAGGTCGGCTGCTGGGCGCACTGTAGGAGGTATTTCTTCAAGTCCCTGGCTACGGATCCAGGCCGGGCCCGGGAGGCCTTGGCGTACATCCGGGGCCTGTTCCAGGTCGAGCGCCGAATCGCGGACTTCTCTCGGCACGAGCGGATGACGGCGCGGAATCGAGAGTCGCGGCCATTGGTCGAGGGCTTCTTCGCCTGGTGCGACGCGCAGGCGTTGCAGGTGCTCGACGAGACGCCGATCGCGAAAGGGATCGGCTACGCGCGGAATCAGCGGAAGGCGCTCGAGCGCTTCCTCGAGGACAGCAGGCTGCCGATCCATAACAACGTCTCGGAGCGCGCACTGCGCAGAGAAGCCGTCGGAAGAAAAAACTGGCTCTTCGTGGGGAGCGACCAGGGCGGGGAGGTGAACGCCACCTTCGTCTCGCTCCTGGCCAGCTGCCAGCTGCACGACCTCGAGCCGTGGGCCTACCTGCGGGACCTCCTCTGCCTGCTGCCGCGTTGGCCGATGCAACGCGTGCTCGAGCTCGCGCCGGCCTCCTGGCAGAAGTCGCTCGAGCAGCAGGACACTCAGCAGCGGCTCGCCGCGACCGTCTACCGCACGGTCGTCCTCGGCGAGATCCAGTGACATCCCAGCCATAGGTACCGCGGGCGCACGGGGCGATCACGACGCGGTTCGCCGAACGGTTAAATTCTTCCTACGCTCTGGAAAGGGTGGATTGCCTCAAGGAGGCGAAGGCCGCACAGGCCGAGCACGACGAGCTGTGCTCGGCTCAGAGACAGGCCCGTCGCGACGCGTTACGAGACCATCGATGGCTACGCACCGCGCAAGCCCGAGATCGTGACCATCGATGGCTACTTCAAGGTGAGAGGAGATCGAGCCAGACCGGGGATCATCTTCCAGGGCGACGAAGAGCCGGGCTCCTCACGCAGCTCTTGCCTGGCAATCGGCGCTATGAGCGGTTCGTCGTCGAACTGCCGAAGAAACTGCGCTCGCCTGCGGCGGCTGAATGCGAGCCCGACCAGACCCAGACCGAGAAGGGATAGTGTCATCGGCTCGGGGACGGCGCCGATCTGGATCGTGATCGCCTCGCCGGTGATGGCGTCGGACACGTCGTAGGTTCCGGCATTGAGTCCCAAGGACGCAAACGAGGTGCCCGGATCATAGGTCCAGCTCTGGTCGGGTGTCCAAAGACCTCCAACGATGTCTGAACCCACCACTCCCATACCAGCTTGCGGTATATCAGGATCTAGGAAGCCGCTAAAGGTCGCGAAGGACTTACTCCCTGTGATGGTAATGGCTGGAGCGCTGCTGAACGCGAACGGGCCTCCAGGATTGACGATAGCGCTAATGTCGGTGCCAACGTTGAATCCGAATGTAGTGTCGATTGGCCTGAAGGAATTTCCTCCCATGAGGTCGATACGGCGAGGATCGTTGTTCTGGGTTCCGGTGCCTCCAAAACCACCGGAGAAGGAGACGCTGACCAACTTGGTCGTGTCCAAGGTCCCCGATGGCGTCATTTCGACCGTTCCTCCGACTTCGGTGAACGTGAAGATGACGCTGGCTTGTGCTCCGGATACCCCGAACACAAAAGCAATTGCAGCAGCCGACGCGAGGTATTTGAATCGCATCTGAGCTTCCTCTCTGAAGGCCCCTTCGTTGGCACTCGCCGTGCGCTTCATCCTGCTCGCGCTATTCCTCGCGCAGTGCTGCTTCCGCGAGAATTTCTTCCCAGTCGACGACTACACCGTTCTCGTCGACGGTCGCAATCAGTTTGCCGTCGGCGTCGTAGGCGAGACTGAGTTCGCGGCCATCGGCTTCGGCTGCATACTGCGGCCGGCCCTCGGCATCGGTCACGAGGACGTAGCCCTCCAACTCGTTGCCTTCGGCTACTGCCGATTCCAATGCGAGCAGAACGCCGGCTGTCGCCGACGCGGCGACGCGGAGACGACCCGAAATCCTCGAGGAGCCAGGCATGGAACCTCCGAATCAGGGAAGGCAAGGAGACTGCGGATAGACCGACCCGAACGCCGAGGGTCCCGGCGTCCCTCCCAAGTTCGCGAACTCGATCTTGAAGTCGATGAAATCCGCAATCGTGATCAATCCGGACCCATTCGTATCGGACTCGTAGCACTCTGGATCATCGGCTGGGCCGGGCGGAGTTCCGGGGGGTCCCGGTCCCACGAACACGCGCGAAAAGCAGTTCTTGAAAGTAGTGAAATCGCCGATGGTCGAGAGGCCGGTCTGGTCGAAATCCGCATCGCAGCGATTCCCGCAGCCGTCGGCGTCTGCATCGACTTGCACTCCATAGCCGACTCCATTCGCGATCGACGTGCAGTTGTCGTGCGCATCTCCGTAGCCGTCGCTGTCGCGGTCGAGCTCGAAGGGAGAGGTCCAGGTGTTCAGCGTCCCGGTGCGGCCGTCCATCCAGACGGGGTAGACCCGCCCGGCCTGGATGTCGATCGAGATGTAACTGCCGTAATAGGTGGTGGGTCCGGCCGGGCCGTTGCACAATTCGGTGCCGGGCCCGGCTGCCCACGCAGCGTCAGAGACCTTCATCTCCTGCCAGGTGGCGCCGTGGTCGGTAGACAGCGCAACGAAGGTCTCGGCGCAGTTATTTGCTGGGAAATTCCGCGAGTCGTAGAAGATCACGACGAGATTGCCAGTGATCGGATCGGCGGCGACATGCGGAAACCACTGGTCCTTCGGCTGACCGGGGACCTGGACGTCCTGATTGACACGCAC
>CAYTJA010000252.1:0-58198 GCA_964437835.1 uncultured Spirochaetales bacterium | reverse complement strand
CCTCTTGATCTCGATCGCGGCGCTCTCGCTCGGGTCCTTCCTGGTGCTGCGCCGGAGCACGCTGCGCTCGCTGCGGCGCATGGATCTCGACAACGCGCGCTTGAGCGCGCTACTGCGCACCTCGACCGCGCTCGCGGACTGCCGCGACAATCGCGCAGCACTCGAGAGCGCGGCCGCCGCCGCCCGCGAGCTCAGCGCTGCCGAGGCCGCCTTCGTGCTGATCGGCGGGACTGCGCAATCGCTCCCGGTTCCCGCCTGGAGTGACGGTGAACGCGCTGCCGAGCTCTACGAAGCCGAAGGCCCGAGCATCGCCGAGCTGCTGCGCCTCGCCTATGAACAGAACCGGCCGGTGCTGCGCGGCACCGATGTCAGCGCCGCAAATGGGCCGGGCGCAGCCGCAGCGCCCGGTGAAAAATCGGGCGGACCCGCGATCGCGGTACCGATTCCCGGCGCGAGCGGCGTCGCGGGAGCACTCTGCGCGCTCCGCCGGCGCGGCGCCGAGGCCTTCGACGGCGGGCAGGTCGACGCGCTCTCGACGCTCGCAGCGCTGACCTCCGTGGCGCTGCGCAATGCCGATCTCGTACACGCGCAGCGCAACTTCTTCGCGCACGTGACGGAGATCCTCTCGACCGCGCTCGACAACCACCTCGACTATCACCGAGGACACGGAAAACGCGTAGCCCAGCTCGCGAACCTGATCGGACGTGAGCTCGGCATGGCCGAAGAGGCGATGCAGCGGCTGCATTTCGCCGCACTGCTACACGACCTCGGCATGCTGAAGCTCGAGCGCACCCAGAAAATGAACCCGAAGGCCTGCCAGCGGCACAGCCAGATCGGCGCGCGCATGCTCGCGCCGATCGTGCTATGGCAGGAGGTCGCCCCGATCGTCCACTCGCACCACGAGCGTTGGGACGGCCGCGGCTACCCCGACGGCCTCGCCGGCGACTCGATCCCGCTCGAATCGCGCATCATCGCGCTGGCGGACGCTTATGATTCGATCGCGAGCCACTCGAGCTACCGCGTTCCCATGACGCGAAGCGAGGCGATCTGCGAGATCCGCGAGTGCACCGGCACGCAGTTCGACCCGAAGATCGCGGCGGCCTTCTTCGCACTCGCCGAGCGCGGAGATCTCGGCCCGGAGGAGTGAGGCCGGGCCGAAGCGCCTCGGCGGCTGCCGCGCCGACCGATCTGCGCTAGTCTCGCGTCTTCCCACCGATCAGCCCGGAGTTCACGTGATCCGCATCGACGGTCTCTGCAAGCGTCACGGCCAGCAGATCCTGTTCCTCGAGGCCTCGGCGGTGGTGAACCGCGGCGAGAAGATCGGCCTCGTCGGCCCGAACGGCGCCGGCAAGACGACGATCTTCCGGCTGCTGATGCGCGAGGAGGCGCCCGACGACGGCCAGATCGCGATCGATCGCGGACTCGTGCTCGGTTACTTCAGCCAGGACGTCGGCGAGATGAAAGATGCGAGCGTCGTCGAGGCGACGCTCGACGGCGCCGGACCGGTCTCGGAATCCGCGCGCGAGCTGCACCAGCTCGAGCACGCGCTCGCGGATCCCGAGCGCGCCGGCGAAATGGAGCGTCTGGTCGAGCGCTACGGCGCGGTGCAGGCGCGCTTCGAGGAGCTCGGCGGCTACGGGCTCGAGGCCCGCGCACGCGAGGTGCTGGCCGGCCTCGGCTTCGAGCAGGCGCGCATGGACGCCGACGTCGCCGAGCTCTCGGGCGGCTGGAAGATGCGCGTCGCGCTCGCGCGGATCCTGGTGATGCAGCCCGACGTGCTGCTGCTCGACGAGCCGACCAACCACCTCGACCTCGAATCGATCCTGTGGCTCGAGGGCTGGCTGCAGGCCTTCGCGGGCGCGATCGTGATGACCTCACACGATCCCGAATTCCTGAACCGCATGGTCGGCAAGATCGTCGAAATCGACCGCGGCGAGCTGATCACCTACTCGGGAAGCTACGACTTCTACGAGCGCCAGCGCGCACAGCTCGAGCAGCAGCAGGAGGCGCAATACGCGCGCCAGCAGTCGATGCTCGCGAAGGAAGAGGCCTTCATCGCGCGCTTCAAGGCGCGCGCGAGCCACGCCGCGCAGGTGCAGTCGCGCGTCAAGAAGCTCGAGAAGATCGAGAAGGTCGAGCCGCCGAAGACGCGCCAGAGCCTCGACTTCGAGTTCCGGCCCGCGCCGCGCTCGGGAGACGACGTCGTGAAGCTCGCCAGCTTGCGCAAGGCCTTCGGCGCGCGGGCGGTCTTCGACGGCTTCGATCTCTGGATCCGCCGCGGCGAGCGCTGGTGCGTGATGGGCGCGAACGGCGCGGGCAAGACGACGCTGCTCAAGCTCGTGGCCGGCGAGGCGCAGCCGGATACCGGCCGCATGGCGATCGGCTCGGGCGTCAAGCTCGGCTACTTCGCGCAGCACTCCATGGAGCTGCTCGACGGCACCCACAGCGTGTTCGAGACCCTCGATCACGCATTTCCGCACAGCACGGTCGGCGCGCTGCGCTCGCTCGCGGGCTGCTTCGGCTTTCCGGGGGACGACGTCGAGAAGAAGGTGCGCATGCTCTCGGGCGGCGAGAAAGCCCGCCTGGTGCTCGCACTGATGCTCCACGACCCGCCGAATCTGCTGGTGCTCGACGAGCCGACCAACCACCTCGACCTCGGCACCAAGGAGATGCTGATCCGCGCGCTCGCGAGCTACGAGGGCACGCTGCTCCTGGTGTCGCACGACCGGCGCTTCCTCTCCGCGCTCACGAACCGCGTACTCGAGCTCGAAGCCGGCCGCCCGCCCAAGACCTACGGCGGCGGCTATGCGGACTACGTGGTCGCGAGCGGCCACGAGGCGCCCGGGATGCGGAGCTAGCCCCAACGCCCGGTAGGTTGCAGCCGAGCGCCCGTTTTCATAGCCTCGCCGAGCAGGGTCTGAGGGCGGACGCGGCCCGGCGCGTGTGACGCGAGACGAGCGCCCGAAGGAGTCGAAGCGATGTCGATGCATCACCCCTCGATCGATTGGACTCGATTTCTCCAGTTGGCTCTCGCGTCAGTCGGAACGAGCGTGCCGCTCGTGCTCGCGGCTTCCGCTCTTGCCGCTCCGATCTTTCTGCCGCTCGGAGACCTTCCGGGCGGCGGCGGCTTCAGCGACGCGCGAGCCATTTCAGCCGATGGCTCGACCGTCGTGGGCACGAGCCAGAGTGCGTCCGGATTCGAAGCCTTCCGCTGGACGAGTAGCGGCGGGATGGGTGGCCTAGGCGATCTTCCGGACGGCGGCTTCGACAGTGGTGCCGTCGGCGCCTCAGGCGATGGCTCGACGATCGTGGGCCAGACGTGCGGGCCAACTCAGGAATCGGCGAGCAGCTTCAAGGGAAAAAACCTGGCGATCATTCGGAAGTGGGCGTCGTTCTCCAATAACGACGCGTGCTCTTCGATGGCACAAGCAGCAATGAGGCAATCCCCCGGACTGCCGATCGTCTTACCCCTCTTCCTCAAAGCGCGGTAGATCTCCGCCGATAGAATGAAGAGCGATTGCCGCATCTCGAGGTAGGTGAAGTCGCTCAACAGAAGGTCGCGCACCCGACGAAACTGCGAATCGCTTCTCAGCCCACGCAAGATCTCCTCGAGGACAATTCCCGGAATGCCGATGTCCTCCGGCCCCTCGATGAGTTCCCGCGCCCGCTCGGCTTTTGGGTGAGCGACTCCGTTCAGAAGCGGAATCCAGACGCTCGTGTCGATGACGATCAAGCCATCCGCCGGCCGCGACGCATCGCCGAGAGATCTCCCTCCCAGTTCACTTTACCGGCAAGGCGCAAGATGCGTCGGCGACGGAGGTTGCGGACGAGCCGCCGCAGAGCCAGATCGACGACGTCTTTGGTGAAACGGACACCCGTGAGTTCCTTGGCGGTATCGACGAGTTCTCCGTCCAGCACAACATTCGTTTTCCTGGCGGACATCGATCTCCTCCTTGTCAGGCACATTTTACGAAAAAAAAGGTGGCTCAGCAACTTCGCCGGCGGACCGTCTCGGGCGCGACCACGAGCTACACATTCGATGCGATCCGAAACCTCCGCCAGATGAGCCAAGGCACCACGACGATCGCGAGCTACGATTGCGATGCCGCCAGCCGGCGGATCAAGAAGACCGTCGGTGCCGAGACCACTTGATTCCTTTGAAACGAAGACTGACTGCCCGGAAGCAAACTACCCGGCATTGGAGCTAGTCCCAGGACGCCGCCGGCCGTTCCGGCCTAGGCGATGCCGTAGACCCGCGCAGCACTGTCCTGCAGCACCTTGCGCAGCGTGGCTTCGGGTACATCCGCAAGAGCGCGCTCGACATAGAGCCGCGGGTGCGTTCCGATGCTCGCGGGCCCCGGCGCCTGACAGGTCGGGTGGGGGTAGTCGGTCTCGAAGAGGATGTTGTCCGGAAATTGCTCGAGCGCCGAGCGGATGCCCTTCTCCTCGAACCAGAAGGCGCCGTAGATCTGGCGCCGGAAGTACTCGCTGGGCAGCAGGTCGTACTCGGGATGCTCCTCGCGAACGCCGTTGTTCTGCCACTGCCAGTCGAGCGCTTCGAGCACGAAGGGAATCCAGCCCACCCCGCTCTCGACCGAGACGAAGTCGAGATTCGGGAAGCGGTGGCAGACGCCGCCCAGGATCAGATCGGCGATGCAGTGGCTGTTTTCGAGGAAGAAGAGCGTCGACGCGCGCGCGAAGTTCGCCTTGCGGCCGATCGCGTTCGCGTCGTCGTCGGTCTCCGAAGTATCGCCCGCGCCGACGTGGAAGTTGATCGACATGCCGGCCTCCTGTGCCGCGGCCCAGAAGCGGTCCCAGTGTTTGTCGCGCAGTGGTGGAAAACCGTGGTGATGCGGTTGATTGCACATCAGCGCCGCCTGGAAGCCGAGCGCTGCGCAGCGCTCGAGCTCGCGCACCCCTGCCTCGACGTCCCAGAATGGATTCGCCATGACCGGGATCAATCGCCTGCGGTCGGCACCCGCCCACTCGAAGATCCAGTCGTTGTAGGCGCGCACACATTCGAGCATCAGCTCGGGCTCGCCGAGCGCGAGGAAGCCCGGCATGCTGAAGCCGCCGACGTTCGGGAACAGCACGTTCGCGTAGATCTTCTCGGCGTCGAGCAGGGCCAGGCGCGCGGTCGCATCGACCATCGCGCGCGGGATCTCGTCGTAGTTGCGCGGAAACTTCGGGTAGGTGCCGTCGAAGCCCGCAGCCGAAACGACTCCCGGTGCGTGCACGACGGCGTCTCCGATGAACCACGCGTCCGTCTTGCCGAGACGCTTCACGTGCGGGATGCGGTCACCCCACTTCTTCGAGACGCGCGAGGTCCAGACGTCGGCGGGCTCGGTGACGTGCGTGTCGATGTCGACGACGCGGTAGCGCTCGAATGCGGACATGCTCATGGCTCAGCCTCCCTCTCCACACAGGAACCGGCAGCGCACAGCGGTCGTCGCTCCCGGCCCGCTTGCCGCGCGAAGAAAGTCGTACTGCCACTCTATCACGGCGGCCTGCGCGCCCTCGCCGCATGCAACGCTCAGTGCGCGCGCAGCGCTCAGTACCCCATCCGGGTCCGCACGCCACGCAGCGATTCCTGGAGGTAGGGGCCATCGCCGGGCGCCGAGCTCGCGTACATCGCGCCTAGCACGAGAGCGGCGAGCGCGAGTGCAGCCACTCCACGCCGCAGCTCGAAGCGCGCGCCGGGCCTCCAGCTGCGGAACGCGAGGAAGCAGAGCGCAGCCGCGAGCAGCGCCGCCCAGGGCCCCAGCACCTCTCCGCTGCCGCTCACGCCGAGCAGGTTCCGGTTCAGCTGCCCCTGCGCGAGCAGCGGCAGCGCGAGCTGCCAGAGCGGATTCGGAAACTCTCGTGGAAAGTGCGGAAAAGTCGCCGCCGCGAGGCCGATCGTCGCGATGCCGACGCAGGCCGAGGCTCGGAAGTAGAGCTCGACCGCGCCGCCTGTGGGCGCGCGCCGCAATGCGGCCGCGACGCCGAGCAACAGGAATGGAATTGCCGCCACCAGGTAGCGCGAGCCCACCGACCAGCCGCTCTGCCAGTCGACCGCCATCGAAGCGAAGCCCGCGATGCCGAGCACGAGCGCGAGCGGCACTGCTAGCGCGCGGCGCTCTTCGCGCCACTGCTGGCGCCAGCCCCACACCGCGAGCAGCAGCATCGGCGACAGGTACGCGAGGCCGCGCTTCGGGAGCAGCGTGAGCCCGAGCAGCGCGCGCGGATCTGGCAGCTGGACTCCGAGCAGGCCGCTGCGATACGCGCCCGCATAGCGCGGATCGATCACGTATTGGAAGCCGGTCGAGAAGGGGCTGCCGAAGCAGATCGCGTTGTAGCTCAGCAGGAACAGTAACGGCGGCGCTGCGCCGGCGGCGAATGCGAACGCGCGCCGCCAGCGCGCCTCGCGGCGAGACAAGACACAGGTTCCGAAGAGCGCCAGCAGTGCGAGCGCGAGAGAGTAATCGACGGCCAGGCTCGCGGCGCCGAGCAGGCCCGCGAACAGCGCCTGCCGCAGTCCGCGACCCGGCTGCAGACCCGCGGACTCTGCGCGTTCCTCCTCGCGGCGAATCACGCGGTAGGCCGCGAAGAGCATCAGCGCCGCCGGAACGTGGTTGAAGAGCAGCGTCGAGTAGACGAAAAAGGTCGTGCCTAGCGCGCCCGCGAGCAGCAACGCGAGGCCGCGCTCCGCGCCCCCGGCAGCGCGGTACCAGATCCGGCGCGTCGCGTACCAGAATCCGAGCGCCGGCAGCGAGATCCCGCAAACGCGCAGCGCGACGAGCATCGGCGTCGGGTCTGCGGAGAGCGGGATCGGCCCCTGCCGCAGCAACCAGGCGATCGGAGCCAGCAGCAGCGAGGCGCCGGGCGGCTTGTCGCTGTAGGTGTGGGAACCGCGTCGAGCCAGGTCGAGCACGAGTCCGTAGCGCTCGACCTGCGCGTCGATGCGGAAGCTGCCCTGCTCGGCCAACGCGAGCGCGAGGTACAGCCGGCTGCGCGTGTTCGGGTGCGGAAATTTCGGATACTCGTTCAAGAAGTACAGGTGCACGGCCAGCAGCAGCGCGAACACGAAGAGCTCGCTGGCGCGACCAGGCGCCTCGGGGCCTGACATCAGGAACCGGAGCCCGCGCGCGCGCCCGGCGCCGCGGGAGCCTTCGGTGCCAGCATGATCTTCCAGCCCGTGGGCGCGTGCTCGAGGGACCGCGAGGGGTCCTGCTGCCACGCGCGCACCTGTGCGTACCAATCGCTGCGGCCAAAGAAGAACGAGTCCTGGCGCAGGTAGTCGAGCGCTCCGCAGAGCAGGAACCACCCGAGCACAGCCGCGCCGATGCGCTGCGCCCCTGCACCGCGCGCACAGCGAACCCCCTCGGCGAGCGCGAAGAGCAGCAGCGCGTTCGGCGCATAGAAGTAGCGGGACGCGAAGATCGGGTGGATCAAGCTCGCCGTTTCGTCGCGCGTCGCCGCAAGCGACCCGAGCAACAGCGACAGCGCGCTCGCGATCCACCAGGAGCCGGCGCGCGAAGTCGAGTGGCGCAGGTAGGAGGCGAGCCCGGCGTAGCAGGCCGCAGCCAGCGCCAGCACAGCGATCGAGGGCAGGCCCGGGGAGTGCACCGCGCGCAGCACCTGGGTCGCGAGGGCCACGCGGTCGAAGCCTCCGAAGAGGTCGAGCGGATACAGCGCGAGCTGGAGCCACTGGCGCGAGGTCGCGATGCCGGCGAGGGTCGCGGCGCTGGCGAGCGAGTGGCGCTCGCCCGCCTCCGGAGCCGAAGCGAGCAGTGAGAGCTGGAGCACGAGGCAGGCCGCGAGTACGGCCGCCTGGACCGCGCGCGAGCGAGAGCGTTCGAGCAGCGCGCGCAGTGCGAAGAGCGGAGCGAGCAGGAGGGACGCAACTCCCGAGAGGCCGGCCACTGCGAGCAGCGCCAGGCGCAGCCCACGCGCGACCCTCGTGCCGGGCGAGGTCGCGAGTATCACCGCGGTGGCGACCGCGAGCGGGAACTGCGCGCTCGCGACATTCAGCCAGACCTCCGCCCCGGGAGCTGCGAGCAGCACCGCGAGCGCGAGGGGCGCGAGCCGGCGCAGCGTTCGCCACTCCGGGTCGAGTGCCGCGAGCGCCACCGGAGACGCGAGCGCGAGCGCTCCGCCCAGGCTGAAGACGAGCGGCGCCAGCAGCAGCGGCAGCTGTGCGGCGATCGCGGCGCACAGGTTGAGCGGCAGCACGTAGTAGCCGATCGCCTCCGCACGCCAGAACAGCGCCTGCGCGAGCGGGAGGTCGAGAGCCATCGCGAGGAAGCTCCCCTCCTCGCCCCAGATGCGCCCGCCGAGCAGCACCGAAGGGGCCCGCAGGTACACGAGGGCGACCAGCGCGAGCAGCAGCGCGATCAGCTGGGACCGCGACACCGGAGCCTCGCCCTCCTCTCGTGCACGCGTCATCGAGCGGAGTTGTAGGGGAAGGGAGCGGGCGTGTCATGCTGCGGCGCGCGCCCCCTCGCGCGCCGCGTGCGGTCTATGCTCGCGCCGCACGCGAGAGGAGATGGCACGATGCACCCCGAAGCCCTGCGGTGCGCGCGTTCGTTCTGGACCGCGCTATTCCTGGCCAGCTGGCTCGCGAGCTGCACCGCGGTCGAGGACCGGATGCTGCGGCGAGCGGCCGCGCAGAACCTGGGCGCGAGCGCGGAGTCGCTGTTCGCGGACGACGCGCTGCGCGTACTGATCTGCGGCAGCTCGTCTCCGCTGCCGCATCCGACGCGCGCAAAGAGCTGCACCGCGATCTTCGCGGCGGGGCAGCTCTGGGTCGTCGACGTCGGCCCCAGCTCCTGGAATCGCATGGCGCTCTGGCGGATTCCCGGCGAGCGCATCGGCGCCGTGCTGCTGACGCATTTTCACAGCGATCACATCGGCGAGCTCGGCGAGTGGAACCTCCAGACCTGGGTTGCCGGGCGCCGCGCGCCGCTGCGCGTGATCGGGCCTGCGGGCGTCGATCGCGTCGTTGCGGGCATCTCCCAGGCCTACGCACTCGACTCGGCCTATCGCACGACTCATCACGGCGCGGAATTCCTGCCACCCGAGACCGGCCGCATGCGCGCCGAGACCGTCGTACTCGACGCGGCCGGCGGCTCGAGCGTCGTTCACGACGCGGATGGCCTGCGCATCACTGCCTTCGCGGTCGACCACGAACCCGTGTCACCGGCAGTCGGCTATCGCTTCGACTGGCGCGGCCGCTCGGTCGTCGTGAGCGGAGACACCGCGGTGAGCGCGAACCTGATCGCCGCCGCGCGCGGCGCGGACGTCCTGGTCCACGACGCGCTGGCTCCCCACATCATCGCGACGCTCGCAGAAGTCGCCGGCGAGCTCGGCCGCGAGCGCGCCGCCAAGGTCATGCGCGACATCCCCGACTATCACGCGAGTCCGGTAGAAGCCGCGCAGGTCGCGAACCAGGCGGGCGTGCGCCTGCTCGTGCTCTCGCACCTCGTACCGCCGCCGCCGAATCGACTGGCCGCGCGGATCTTCACGCGCGGAGTCGCCGAGGCGCGCTCCGATCCCTGGCTGCTCGCCGACGACGGGCTGTTCGTGGAGCTCCCGCTCGGCTCGACTGAGATCGAGACGCGAGAGCTCGAGTAGCGGGCGCCCGCACCGCGCGAAACGCGGCGTGACGGCACAGTCCTCGATCCCCTGATCCGACTGTTTCTCGTCGGGACCCAGGGCTTGCGCCTTTGGATTCGGCGCTATGCTGGCCCATGCCCTCAACCGAGGGCGACCTCGGTCCAGTGCGGAGGATCGGCGGCAAACCTACGGGGGAGCTATGCCTGCGATCACACCGCGCGGAATCCTGATGGGCCTCGAGACCGAGTACGCATTCGCGTGCCGGCGACGGGAGCCCGGCGAGGCACCGGACAGCGCCGTCGCTCTCGAAGCGCTGTATGAATTGCTGGCGCTGGTACGCGAGCGCATGCACACGCTGCCCGAGCAGCACCCGCTAGGCCTCTTCCTCGAAAACGGATCGCGCTTCTACATCGACTGCGGCACGCATCCCGAGCTCTGCACGCCCGAGTGCCGCTCGCCCGAGGAGGTCGTGCGCTGGCGGCTCGCGGGCGAGCGCATGCTCGCAGATCTCGTCGCAGAGCTGGAGAAGCAGCATCCCGAGCTGGAGCTCGCAATCCGGCGTGGGAACATCGACTACGAGACCGGGAACACCTGGGGCTGCCACGAGAGCTACCTGCACCAGAGCACGCGCATGGAGCTCGCGCGACAGCTCGTCCCGCACCTCGTCTCGCGTCTGATCTACACCGGTGCGGGCGGCTTCGACGCGCGCTCGGAAGAGCTCTTGTTCGTGCTCTCGCCGCGGGTTCCGTACCTGCGCACGGAGATCGGCGGGCCGACCTCGAGCGAGTTCGAGCGCGGAATCTTCCACAACAAGAACGAGCCACTCTCGGGGAATTTCGGCCGGCTGCACCTGATCTGCGGCGAGAGCAACGCCTCGCAGCTCTCGAACTACTTGAAGCTCGGCACCACCGCGCTGCTCGTGCGTCTCGTCGACGCCAACCTCTGCACTGCGAGCTCGCTCGCGCTGCGCTCGCCTGTAATTGCGATGCGCAGCCTCGCGCGCGACTTCGACTGCCGCGCGCGCGTCGCGCTCGCAGATGGCCGCGAGCTCAGCGCGCTCCAGATCCAGGCCGAGTACCTCGCACTGCTCGAGCGGCAAGCAGGGGCGGACTGGATGCCCGACTGGGCGCCGCTGCTGCTGCGCCGCTGGCGCGAAGTCCTCGAAGCGCTCGAGCGCAACCCCATGGACCTCGCCACGCGCCTCGATTGGCCGATCAAGCTGGCGATCATCCGCGGGGAGGCCGAGAGCGCGGGCGTCCCGCCGCACGGGCTGTACCGAAAGCAGGGTTTTGGCGCGCGCCTGTGCGAGATCGACATGCGCTACGGCGAGCTCGGTCCGCGCGGGCTCTTCGCCGAGCTCGAGCGCGCCGAGGTGCTCGACCACGCGCTGCCGGAGCTGGGCGACGTCGTGGACGCGATGCAGCGCGCTCCCGCCGGCGGCCGCGCCGAGGCCCGCGGGCAGGCGATTCGCGAGCTCTGCGAGGCCAGGGATCGCCACCGCGCGGACTGGGACGAGATCCAGGATATCGACTCCGGCCGGGTGCTCGACCTCGAAGATCCCTTTTCCAATACGCCGGACTGGCGCAACCCGGAATCCTCCGAGGTCGAGGAGCTGAGTCTCGGCTCGAACTTGCGCTCGGCGGAGAACGTCAGCCAGGGCTCGAACTTCTACCACGCGCTCGACCTGCCGGCGGCCACGCGGAACTTCAGCATCGCCCTACGTCATGCGCAGCGCGCGCAAGACGCCGATTCTGAAGCCTACGCGCGCTTCTGGCTCGCGTGCGCGCTGCAGGACCGCGGCCAGCTCGACGCCGCCGCAGCAGCGCTCGCGCCCGCACTCGCCGCGAGTGACCAGATCCCGAGCTTTGCCACGCGCGTGCGCGTCTGGACGCGCCATGCGCTGGTCGAGCTCGAGCGGCCGGCTCCGCTCGCCGAGCTCGAGCGCCTCTTCGCGACCCAGGCGCAGGTCCAGCAGCGCGGCGCCGGGCGTACCGGCCGCTCGCGCGTCGCGCTGAACGAGGCGCGCCTGCTCGGCGCGCGCGGCCGCTTCGCCGAGGCCTGCGATCTGGCCGAGTGGGCGCTCGATCAGCGCCCGCTCGACGACATCGGCTTCGGCACCGGTGCCTATCTGCGCTGGGTCGTGAACTTCGCATTGCGCTCGAATCAGCTTCCCCGCGCGAGGCGGCATCTCGAGGCCTGGGGGGCGCTCACGGTGACTGGCGGAGACAGCTATTCGGCCACGACGCTCGCGTGCTTCCGAGCCGAGCTCGCGCTGATCGAGGGGCAGCCGCAGGACGCTCTCGCGCATGCGCGCCAGGCCCTCGCGCGCTGCTCCGGCGCACGCGAGCACCGCTGCCGCGTCCACGCCTGCAGCGTGTTCCTCGACAGCGCGATCGAAGCCGGAGAGCACGCGGACGCGCCGCAGATCGCGCGCGAGCTGGCGAAGCTGCTGCGCAACTTCCGCATCGCCTACCTGCGCCTCGCCGGATACCGCACGCTCGCGCGCTGGCACCGTGTTCAGCGCAAGCCGCGCGCGGTGCGGAGCGCGCTGCGCGAGGCCGTAGAATCGGCGCGCGCGTTGAACCAGGCATTCGGCTGCCCGCACTACAGCGCAGCGCTGCCCCCGATTCCGGCCCAGCGCCGAAGCGAGAGCCGCTCGGTGGCATGAGCCATCTACGCGCGGAGCAACTCCACCTGCAGCTCGCAATCGGAGAGCTTCGCCGTATGTCGGCTCGCGCCCGCGCCGGCCGCGCCGGGCTCGAAGCCGATCTGCGCGGCCAGCGTCTGCTCCGCGACGTAGTCGCGGTGGCGCTCGACCGCTGCGCGCCACTCGGGGGGAAGCGTGAGGGCCAGCCGGATGCGGTCCGAGACGTGCAGCCCCGCCTCCTTACGCGCCTGCTGCACCGCGCGCACGACGTCGCGCGCGCGCCCTTCGTCGATCAACTCGTCGGTGAGGGTGAGATCGAGTACCGCGATGGCAATGTTTCCGGGAAGCGCCTGGCAGGCGACGCCCTCGCGCGGGACGAGCAGCAGCTCGAACTCGCCAACGCCTAGCTCCTGGCCGCCGACGCGCACGCGTCCGGGGCCGGCCGGCTCCCATTCGCCGCGCTTGCTCGCGGCGATCACTTCCTTGGTGGCCCCCCCCAGCCGCGGGCCGATCGCGCGCGCGTTCACCTGCAGGCGAAGGCTCGCGAAGCGCTCGATCTCCTCGCTGAAGTGAACGCGCTTGACGTTGACCTCGTCCGCGATCAGCGCGGCGTAGGGCTCGAGCGCGGCCGCGCCCGCGCCCGCGACGGTGAGCTCCGCGAGCGGCTGCCGCACGCGCACGTTCTGCTCCGCGCGCAGCGCGAGCGCGGCCGAGCAGACCTCGCGCACCCGGTCCATCTGCGCGACGAGCTCCGGGTCGCTCGGCAGCGCCGCGACCTCCGGCCAGTCCTGGAGATGCACGCTGCGCTCTCCGGTGAGGCCGCGGTGGATCTCCTCGCTGAGCAGCGGCAAGAGCGGGCTCGCTGCGCGGCACAGCGTGACGAGCGCGGTGTAGAGGGTGTCGTAGCCGGCCTGCTTATCGGCGGCGGTTTTCGGCGTCGTGGCGCCCCAGAAGCGCGGGCGGCTCCTGCGGATGTACCAGTTCGTGAGCGCGTCGAGGAACGCGGTCACGCGGCCGCAGGCCGACGAGAGCTCGTAGGCGTCGAAATCCGCTTGCAATCCCTCGACCAGCTCGCGCGTCTTCGCGAGCAGATAGCGGTCGAGCAGCTCGCGCGAGTCGCTGCGCAGTTGCGCGCGAATGCCATCGATGTTCGCGTAGAGACAGAAGAACGAGTACGCGTTCCAGATCGGCAGGTTCACGAGGCGCACTGCATCGCGGATGCCCTTGCCCTCGCGGTCGATGCGCAGCTCGCCGCCCTTCATGACCGGCGAGTCGACGAGATACCAGCGCAGCGCGTCGGAGCCCTGGCTCTCGAAGACCACTTCGGGGTCGGGGTAGTTGCGCAGGCGCTTGCTGAGCTTGCGGCCGTCTGCGTCGAGGATCACACCGTGGCAGATCACGTTCGAAAACGGCGGGCGGTCGAAGAGCGCGGTCGCGAGCACGACGAGCGTGTAGAACCAGCCGCGCGTCTGCGCGTGGTACTCGGTGATGAAGTCGGCCGGGAAATGGCGCTCGAACCACTGCTTGTTCTCGAAGGGGTAGTGCACCTGCGCGAAGGGCATCGAGCCCGATTCGAACCAGCAGTCGAGCACGTCCGTCACGCGGCGCATCGCGCTCTGGCCACTCGGGTCATCCGGGTTCTTGCGCACGAGCTGGTCGATGCCGGGGCGGTGCAGATCGCTCGGGCGCACGCCGAAGTCGCGCGCGAGCTCGTCGAGCGAGCCGTAGACGTCGATGCGCGGGTACGCCGGGTCGTCGCTCTTCCAGACCGGGATCGGCGTGCCCCAGAAGCGGTTGCGGCTGATCGACCAGTCGCGCGCGCCCTCGAGCCAGTTGCCGAAGAGGCCGTCTCGGATGTGACCCGGGATCCAGTGGATCTGCCGGTTCAGCTCGACCATGCGCTCGCGGAATGCCGTGACCTTCACGTACCACGACGAGAGCGCCTTGTAGATCAGCGGCTGATCGGTGCGCCAGCAGTGCGGGTAGTTGTGGAGGATGCTCTCTTCCTTCACGAGCTTCTGCCGCGCGCGCAGCTCCCGGATGATCCCGCGGTTCGCCTCGAAGACCATTTGTCCGGCCCAGGGCGGGACCTCGGCCGTGAAGCAGCCCGCGTCGTCGACGGGGCAGACGACCGGGATGCCGGCCGCCTGACACACATCCATGTCGTCTTCGCCGAAGCCGGGGGCGAGGTGCACGACGCCCGTACCCTCGGCGGTGTCGACGAAGTCCGCGGCCAACACGCGGAATGCGCCCGGCGTGCTCTCGAAGAACGGAAACAGCGGCCGGTAGCGCCGGCCCGCGAGCTCGCGGCCTTTGACGCTTCCCACCCTCTGTGCGCCCGCGAGCTCGGACTCGAGCTTCGCGAAAGTCGCCTCGCCGAGGATCAAGCGGCGGCCAGCGAGCTCCCAGACGCCGTAGTCGATCTCGGGGCCGACTGCGAGTGCGAGGTTGCTCGGCAGCGTCCACGGCGTGGTCGTCCACGCGAGCAGATCCGTCGGCGCGGCGTCACCGGGCGCGGGCAAGAGCTCGAAGCGCACGCTGATCGCGGGGTCCTGGCGCTCGCGATAGGAGTCGTCGAGGCGCGTCTCGAAGTTCGAGAGCGGCGTCTGCGCGGCCCACGAGTAGGGCATCACGCGGTAGCCCTCGTAGAGCAGGCCGCGCTCGTGCAGGCGCTTCAGCGCCCACAGCACGCTCTCCATGTACGAGAGGTCGAGGGTCTTGTAGTCGTGCTCGAAGTCGACCCAGCGCGCGGCGCGCTTCACATAGCGCTGCCACTCGTGCGTGTACTTCAGCACCGAGGCGCGGCAGTGCGCGTTGAAGCGCTCGATGCCGTAGTCCTGGATCTGCTGGCGGCCCGAGACGCCTAGCTCTTTTTCGGCTTCCATCTCGGCCGGCAGCCCGTGGCAGTCCCAGCCGAAGCGGCGCTCGACGCGGCGGCCCCGCAGCGTCTGGTAGCGGGGTACGATGTCCTTGATGTAGCTCGTGACCAGGTGGCCGTAGTGAGGCAGCCCGTTCGCGAAGGGCGGGCCATCGTAGAAGATGAACTCGTTCCGGCCCTCCGGGCCGGAGGGGCGCCCTGCCACCGAAGCTGCGAAAATCTGCTCGCGTTCCCAGTAGGCCAGGATGCGCCGCTCGATCTCCGGAAAGCGCGGCTGCGGATCCACCTGGGGATAGGAAACTCCGCTCTCGGGGGCTCTGGACGGGGCTGTGGGCTCTACCAAGGCGCGGACTCCGGGTCATGGGGATGGCTGGGGGGGGTCGGCGAACGCCAGAAGCTAACCGCGCGCCCGAGGGGCTCCAACACCTCAAGCGCTGGGGCGCGAGCATCCGATATCGTGAACGCCAGGCCCCGCTCGCGAGGCCTGGCTGCGAAGGGGGACTGGCCGTGGCCGACTACTTCTGCGCCGGGATGCGGCTCTACTTGGACAAGCTCGTGAACTGGGAGCGCCTGCTCACGCTGAGGAGCGGCGAGAGCGTGGACGTGAGCGCGGAGGTCGCGGCCTACCGCGGCGTGCTCGAGACCGCAGCCCAGCTCGCGCAGAGCTTCGAGCCGGCCGGCCGCGAACACTGGGCGGTCGAGGCCGAGCTGACTCCGGACGGCGGCGCGCAGTCTCCCCCGCACATCCGCAAGGCCTACGAGGAGCTGCGCAAGGCGGGCCTGGTCTCGCTCTCGGTCTCGGACAGCTACGGCGGCTTCGGCCTGCCCGCGCTGATGAACGGGATCTTCCTCGAGATGCTCGCGCGCGCGGACGCGAGCCTGATGATGGTGCTGGGCCTCCAGACTGGCGCCGCGAACGACATCGAGAAGTACGGCAGCGAGGAGATCAAGCGGGCGATCCTGCCGCGCTTCGCATCGGGCGAAGTGCAGGGCTGCATGGATCTGACCGAGCCGCAGGCCGGCAGCGACCTCGGCGGCATCACGACGCGGGCGACCGAGCTCCCGGACGGCCGCATCCGCGTGGACGGCCAGAAGATCTTCATCAGCAACGGCGGCGCGGAGGTACACCTGGTGCTCGCGCGCGACGCCGACAGCTTCGACGAATCGCGAGGCACCACGAACGGCCTTTCGCTCGTGCTCGTGATGCGCCATCACGCGGACGGAAAGCTCAACGGAGTTCGCGTCGCGCGCCTCGAGCGCAAGCTCGGGATCCACGGCTCCGCCACCTGCGAGGTTGTCTTCGAGGGCGCGATCGGCCAGCGCCTCGCTGCGAAGGGCAAGGGCTTCCGCGCAATGCTCGACCTGATGAACCACGCGCGCCTCGGCGTCGCATCCCAGTCGCTGGGCCTGGCCCAGGCCGCGCTGCACGACGCCGTCGGGTATGCGCAGCAGCGCAAGCAATTCGGGCGTCCGATCTCCGAGCAGCCGCTCGTGATCACGATGCTCGCGAAGATGAAGGTCGACATCGAAGCAGTGCGCGCAGTGCTCTACCGAACCTATCAGCTGCTCGACTTGAATGTCGCGCGTGAGAAGGCGTTGATCCGCACTGGGCTCAACGAGGCCGAGAAGGTGGAGCTGCAGGAAGACCTCGAGCAGGACCAGACGCGCGTGCGCCTGCTGACGCCGCTCTGCAAGTACTTCAGCACCGAAATCTGCGACGACCTGACGCGCGACGCGCTGCAGGTCGCAGGCGGCGTCGGATTCACGCTGGATTCGAACGCCGGCAAGCTGCACGCCGACAGCCTGATCATGACGATCTACGAGGGCACCAGCGAGATCCAGGCCTCCTTCGCGCTGCGCGAGATCGGCAAGGGCGCGCTCAGCGTACTCTTCGACGGGATCCGCGAGGAGCTCGCGGGCATGGCGAGCGATCCCGCGCGGGCGCCCTGGGCCAAGATCGTCGAAGAGATGCTGGAGAAGGCCAACGAGGCGACGCGCTTCCTGCTCGCGAACCTGAACTACGCGCTGATGCGCTCGAAGCTGATGCTCGAGATGGTCGTCGACGTGATCGCAGCCACCGAGCTGCTGCAGCAGGCCGCGATCGAGCCGGGCCGCCTCGAGCTCGCCGTCGCCTGGATCCAGCGCCGCTCGCTCGAAACCGACTTCCGCCTGAAGCGCATCGCCGCCGGCGTGACCCGCTTCGACCGCGACGCCCAGCTCGTGAAGCTCGCGATCGCCGAGGCCTGAAGCGGCGAGAGCGGACGCGACCGGCGTCTCCCGACCGCGCGACGCCCCCTGCGTTAGCCTCCGGGTGTGTCTCGCGTGGCGGTCGTCCTCGCACTCCCGCTGTATGCGGTGCTGTGCCTTGCGCTCTGGGCCGAGCCACGCTGGCAACCGGACTGGGACGGCGCGCTCACCATCCTGACCGCGCGAAACCTCGCCGAAGGTCAGGGCTACAGCTATCTCGGCCAGCCCTTCATCCTGCGGCCGCCCGGTCTCGCGTGGCTCCTGAGCCATCTCCAGGGAGTCGGCCGCTTCGATGCCGCTCCACTGAATCTCGCGATCATGGGATTCGCGGGCGCCTGGATCGCGGCGCTGTATTACGCGTTGCGGTCCGAGAGCTCGCGCGCGCGCGCGCTCGCGATCGCGCTGCTCACGGGTACCAGCGCGCTCGCGGTCGAGCGCTTCAACCGCATCGAGTCGGAGTTCCCCTTCGCGGCGGCGCTCTTCCTCTGCTTCGGGCTCCACGAGCGCGCACAGCAACGCGCGCGCACCGCGCTGGCCGCGCTCGCGGGGCTCGCGCTCGCGGCCTCGCTGTATCTGCGCTCCGCGGGCCTCGTGCTGATGCCCGGCTTCCTGCTGCTCTCGCTGCTGCCCAGCGCTGCACGACCGCGCTGGCGCGCCTGGCTCCCGGTCCTGCTCGCGCTCGCGCTGGCCGCACCGTGGCTGCTCTGGGCCGGGCGTATGGCCGATCGGGTCGAGCGCCCGGCCGAGCAGCTGCTGCTCTTCGACTACCGGACCGCGATCTTCCACAGCGACGCGGGCGACCCGGAGTCGCCCTTCGTCACGCCCGCGGGCTGGCTCGCGCGCGCCGCCTCGAACACGCCGCTGCTGCTCGAGGACCTCGCGCGGACGACCCTCGGGAGCGCCCATCCGCTCGCACAGCTCGCGATCGCGCCGCTCGTCGCGGTGGGATTCGCGCTGCGCCTGCGCCGCGGGCCGCGCTTGCTCGACTGGTGGGCCGCCGCCTACGCGGGCGTGCTGATCTTCTACTTCACGCACCACCCTCGGCTCGCGCTGCCGCTGCTGCCGGTCGCCTATGCCTGCGCGCTCGAAGCGGCCGCCGCGCTCGGCCCGCGCCTGCGCGCGCTGCGCCGCGCACCCGCGGCGCCGGTCACTGTACTCGCGGGCAGCTTCGCGCTCGTGAATGTGCTGTGCTGGCCCACGGCACCCGACCCGGATCGGGAATGGGCGGCGGCCTACCAGGTTGCCGAGCGCGTGCGCCGCACGCTGCCGCGCGACGCGCTGCTGATGGCCGACAACGGCCCGGTCTTCGCGGTGCTGACGCAGCGCCGCACGCTCTCGTTCCGCCACGCCCGCGACGGCCAGAACCTGCTCGACCGCTACGATCCCGAGTTGTTGATCCTGAACTTCGAGCATCCCTCGATCGAGGACGCGAAAGCGCAGGTCTTCGGAGCCAAAGAGAAGCTCTGGAAGCCATCGCCGCGCTTCACACTGAAGCCGATCCAGAGCTATGAGCCGCACCCGCTTCCGCTGGTTTCACGTTAGGCCTCTCTACTCCGCGGCGGCGGCTGCGGGGCTCGCCGCGTTGGCGCTGCTCGCCTGCGCAGCGGCCGAGGCACCGCTCGGCCGCCCGAATCTCGTCCTCGTGGTGCTCGACACGCTGCGCGCCGACCACCTCGGAGCTTACGGCTACGCGCGCCCGACGAGCCCCTGTCTCGACGCAATTGCCGCGCGCGGCGTGCTCTTCGAAGACGCGAGCGCGCCGTCCTCGCACACCGTGACCTCGATGCTCTCGCTGTTCTCGGGCGTAGACCCGCAGCGCCACGGCAACCTCTACTTCTTCGAAACCAACTCCTTTCGCGCTCCGCAGCGGCGCGTGCGCCCGGAGCTGCCTGCGGCGTTGCCGCTGCTCGCGGAAGAGCTCCAGCGCGCGGGCTACCGCAGCGCGGCCGTGATCACGAACCCGTGGCTGCGCGCGAGCTATGGCTTCGCGCGCGGCTTCGAGCGCTGGATCGACCTGCACCCCGCGGAATGGAAGAGTCACCCGAGCGCCGAGCAGGTGCTTACCTCTGCGCGCGCCCTGCTGGACGAGCTCGCCGCCCCGCGCGCGCAGGCGCCCTTCTTCCTGTACCTGCACTTCATGGACGCCCACCCACCCTACCGCCCGGCCGATGCGGAGCGCGGACGCTTCGCGGACGCTTCGCGACCGCAGCCCGCGCAGCGCTACGGCCCGGCAGCGGAGGCCCGACCCGAGGACATCACACTCCTGAGTGACCGCTACGACGAGTCGATCCGCAGCCTCGATGCGCAGCTCTGCGCGCTCGATCGCGAGCTCGACGCGCGCGGCCTGCGCGAGAGCACGCTGCTCGCGATCACCGCCGATCACGGCGAGGAGTTCCACGAGCACGGCGGACTCGGCCACGGCTTCTCGCTCTACGAAGAAGTGCTGCGCGTGCCGCTGGTCTTCGCGCACCCGAAGCTCGCGGCTGCGCCGAAGCGCGTCGTCGTTCCCGTCGCCGGCGTCGATCTGCTCCCGACCCTGCTCGACGCCGCGGGCGTCGCAGCGCCTGCGAATGGAGATGGAGTTTCGCTGCTGCCGCTGCTGCTCGACGCGCGCGCGGAGTCGGCGCTCGCGCCGAAGCTCGACGCGCGCGCGCGGCTCTCCGAGCTCGGGACCCTCGTCGCGCTGCGCCGCGGCCCCCACAAGCTGATCCGCGCGCGCGACGGCTCGCGCGAGGAGCGCTACGACCTCGCCTCCGACCTGCGGGAGCGCGTGGCATTGCCGGCCGCCGCCTCGGCCGAGGACTGGCGCGCACAGCTCGCCGCCGAACTCGACATGCGTCTCGCGCGCGCGGCCGCGCCGGCGCGCGCAGCGGTGCCCGCTGCTCCCGAGCCCGACTTCGAAGCGCGGCTGCGCGAGCTCGGCTACGTCGAGTGAGCCGAGCGGGGACGTGGTTGCCTATTGCTGGCCTTGCGGGTGATCGGCCGGCATAGCCGGCCTGCCCGCACGGCAAGCCTTCGGCTTGCCTTTTCGGCCGCCGAAAAGGCAATGGGCAACCACGTCCCCGTCTCAGTAGAATGGGCGCCTCTCTGGAGGTGCATCCTTGCGGACGATTCGCTCTCTCCTTGTCTGCTTCTCGTGCATGGCGGTGGCCGGCGCGGCCGCTGCTCAGGCACCCGCGCCGCAGGCCGCGGCGGCGCCCTCGCTGCTGCCGCGCACGAAGGCTCCGATCGGCGCGATCGCCTACATCATCTCTCCGAAGGATGGTGAGACAGTCGGCAAGACCTTTACGGTTCGCTTCGGTCTCACTGCGATGGGCGTCGCACCGGCGGGCGTCCCTTTCGAGAACAGCGGCCACCACCACCTGATCATCGACGAAGTGACGCCCCGGCTCGACATGCCGATCCCGACGGACGACAACCATCGCCATTTCGGCAAGGGGCAGACCGAGGTCGAGCTCACGCTGCCTCCGGGTGAGCATTCGCTGCAGCTCGTACTCGCCGACGCGAACCACATTCCGCACGATCCGGCCGTCGTCTCGCTCCGGGTCCGCGTAAACGTGAGCCCCTGAAGGCGCGATGAAGCTCCGCATCCTCGGCTCGGCGGCGGGCGGAGGGCTCCCGCAGTGGAACTGTGGCGGCGAGAACTCCGTGCGCGCGCGGGCCGGCGATGCGGCCGTTCCCGCGCGCAGCCAGACCTGTGTCGCGGTCTCGGCCGACGGCCGGCGCTGGTCGCTGTTGTGGGCGAGTCCGGACCTGCGCAGCCAGCTCAACGCTTTCCCACCGCTGCATCCGCGCCCCGGCACCCGCGACGTGCCGCTCGACAGCGTGGTCCTGACCAGCGCCGAGCTCGATTGCGTATTGGGACTGCTGCTGTTGCGAGAATCGCTCTCGTACCGCGTGCTCTCGACGCACTGGGTGCGGGACGCACTGCTCGACTCCAGTGCGCCCTTCCGTCCGCTCGAAGCGGGCTGGGGCGGCGCAGCGCTGGACCAGCCGGTCTACCTCGATCGCGGCGAGCTGCTCGAGGCGCGCTTCTTCCCGGTCGCGCCGAAGCTGCCCTCGTACCTGCGCGAGCTCGCAGCGAGTGATCGCGAGACGACCGTCGGCCTGCGCCTCACCGATATGCGCAGCGGCCGGCGCGCCGTCTTCGTACCGGGCGTGAAGGCGCTCGACTCGGCTCTACTCGCGGAGCTGCAGGCCGCCGACTTGCGCTTCGTCGACGGCACCTTCTACAGCTGGGACGAGCTGCTCGCACTGCGGCCCGGCGCGCCGGATGCGGTCGCGATGGGGCACCTGCCGATCTCGGGCGTGGGCGGCAGCCTGGAGCGGCTCTCCGGGCTGCGCGGCCGCACGCTCTACATCCACATGAATGCGACGAACCCGATTCTCGACGCGAGCTCGAAGGCGCGTGAGGAGGTCCTGCGCGCCGGCATCGAGATCGCCGCCGACGGCCAGGAGCTCGAGCTGTGAGCCAGGGCACGGATTCCTTCGAAGCCGCGCTGCGCCGCGTCGGCAGCGAGCGCTACCACGATCTGCATCCCTTCAATCTGCGCATGCACGAGGGCAGCCTCACGCGCGCGGAAATCCAGATCTGGGTGCGCAACCGCTACTACTATCAGACGCGCATCCCGCTGAAGGACGGCCTGATCCTCGCCAAGTCCGGCGACCCGGGCTTCCGGCGCGAGTGGGTGCGGCGCATCCACGATCACGACGGCCTGCGCGCTGGCGAGGGCGGCCTCGAGCTCTGGCTCGCGCTGGCCCTGGCCGTCGGCCTCGAGCGCGAAGAGGTCGCGAGCCTGCGCTTCGTACTGCCCGGCGTGCGCCGCGCCTGCGACGACTACGTCGACTTCGTCGGGTCGAACGATCTGCTGGCCTCGGTCGCCGCATCGCTGACGGAGCTCTTCGCAGGCGACATCATGCGCATTCGCATCGCGGCATTTCGCAAGCACTATCCCTGGGTCGATGAACAAGGCCTCCGCTATTTCGAGACGCGCACCGTGCAGGCCCCGCGCGACGCACGCGATGGCCTCGGCTACGTGCTCGAACACGCGACGAGTGACGTGGATCAGCGTCGCTGCATTGCTGCGCTGGAGCGCAAGTGCGAGATCCTGTGGAGTCTGCTCGATGCGGTCGAGGCCGCGAGCTGCGCGCCTTCGCTGGCACCGCACGCGCTGCTGCGCGAGCAGAGCGGCGAGCTGCTCGTGGTGCTGCCCGAGCGCGCGGTGCGCACGAATGCAACCGGTCGCCGCGTGCTCGAGCTCTGCGACGGCAGGCGCAGCTCGGCCGAGATCGCTGCCGCGCTCGCCGACGAGCAGGCCGCAGCCGCAGCGGCGGACCCGGCGCAGGTCCAATCCGACGTGCACGGCTTTCTCGACGAGCTCGCCCGTGCGGGTGCGATCCGTCGCGAGCCGCCGCAGCCGCGCGGCGGCGGGCCCGCCCGCGCCCCCGCCGTCCCGTGACCGCAGCGCAACCTCGGCCCGAGCGGCCCCTCAACCTCGTGGCCGAGCTCACGTATCGCTGCCCGCTGCGCTGCGCCTACTGCTCGAACCCGCTCGACTACGAGCGCAGCCGCGAGGCACTCGACGCGGCGGCCTGGTGCCGCGTGTTCGCGCAGGCCGCGGCGCTCGGCGTAGTGCACGTAGGCCTCACCGGCGGCGAGCCCTCCGCCCGCTCGGACCTGCCCGAGATCGTCGCGGGTGCGGCAGCGGCGCAGCTCTTCGTGCACCTGGTGACTGCGGGAACGCTGCTCGAGCGCGAGGCGCTGGCCGAGCTGCAACGGCGCGGCTTGCGCAGTGTCCAGCTCTCGATTCAGGACAGCGAGGCCGAAGCGGGCGACGAGATCGCCGGCACGCGCGCGCACGCGCGCAAGCTGCGCTTCGCCGCAGACGCGCGCGCGCTCGGGCTGCCGCTGATCCTGAACGTGGTACTCCACCGCGGCAACCTCGCGCGGGTGCCGGAGCTGATCCAGCTCGCGACGCATCTGGGTGCTGCGCGCCTCGAGCTCGCGAACGTCCAGCTGCACGGCTGGGCGCTCGAAAATCGCGAAGCGCTGCTGCCGACGCGCGAGCAGCTCGAAGCAGCTGCGCGCGAGGTCGCCGAAGCCAGGCGCAATCACGCGTGCCCGGAGCTGCTCTTCGTGCTGCCCGACTACTACGCGGATCGCCCGAAGCCCTGCATGGGCGGCTGGGGGCGCAAGGTCCTCGTCGTCGCGCCGGATGGACGCGTGCTGCCCTGCCACGCGGCGGCGTCGATCCCGGGCCTCGAATTCTGGAATGCGAGCGAGCGCTCGCTCGCCGAGTGCTGGCGCGACGCCCCCGGCATGAACGCGTTCCGCGGCGAGTCCTGGATGCGCGAGCCCTGCCGCAGCTGCCCCGAGCGCGCGCGCGATTTCGGCGGCTGCCGCTGCCAGGCCTTCGCGCTCACTCGCGATGCGGCAGTCACCGATCCCGCCTGCCGGCTCGCGCCCGACCACGCCTCGATCCTCGCCGCGCGCGAACGCGCAAGCACCGCTCCGGCCCCGCTGCGTTACCGCGGTGCGCCTCCGCGGCCACTCAGCCGTAGCTGAGTTCCGGATACAAGAGGCGCACCGCGAGCAGGTGTACCGGCCCGAAGAGCGGCTGCACCAGGAACCACGCCGCGACGATCCCGAGCATCGAGAACTGCGGACTCGAGAAGAGCCGGCGCAGATTCCGCGCGGCGTCTTCGGAGACGAGCAGCCCCACCGCGCCGCTGCCGTCGAGCGGCGGCAGCGGAATCAGATTGAACACGAAGAGCAGCAGGTTAAGCGTGAACTGGATGCTGAGCAGCGTCGCGGCCGTTTCGAAGAAGCCGGGCTGGTTCGAGACCGCGAGCTGCGTGAAGAGGATCTGTGCGGGCGCGTGGAACAGATCGACCGCAATGCCCGCGCGGATCAGCAGGCCCGCCACCAGCACCAGCAGCAGATTTGCAATCGGCCCGGCCAGCGACATCCAAGACGCGCGGCGCGGGTATTTGTCGGCCCAGGCCGGCGAATAGGGCGTGCTGGCCCAGCCGATCATCGCGCCCCCGACCGCGTAGGAAAGGATCGGCCAGACCACGGTACCGAAGGGCTCTCGCTGGATGTGGGGCCGCGGGTCGAGCGACACCTGCCCGCCCAGATAGGCCGTCGGATCGCCGCCGCGTTTCGCGGCCCAGGCGTGGGCGGCTTCGTGCAGCGTCAGCGAGAAGAGCAGCACGATGTACCAGATCATCCCTAGCAGGATCTCGTCCACGGAACCTCCGGGCGTGCCGCTGCGTGGCGGCGGCTACCTTCGCCCGCTCCGCACGCGGGCGCAAGAGCGCGTCGCTCCCGAGGAGTCATGGACCCGAGCAGCCTCTCGATCCTCGCCGCCACCGCGTTCGCGACCTCGATCCTCTCGGGCACGCTCGGCCTGGCCGGCGGCATGGTGCTGCTGGCGACCTTACTGCTCTTCCTGCCGCCACTCGTTGCGATCCCGCTGCACGGCGCCGTGCAGCTGGTTTCGAACGCGTCGCGCAGCGCGCTGCAGTGGCGGCACGTCGACCGCGGCGTGCTGTGGCGCTACGCGCTCTGGCTGCTGCCCGCGAGTGCGGTTGGGCTGTGGATCGCACAGGCGCTGCCCGCGGCCGCGCTCGAGATCGGTATCGGCTGCTTCGTGCTCGCGAGCGTCTGGCTGCCGATCGCGCGCTGGCTCGGCATGCGCGCGGATCCCGAAACCGCGCGCCGGCGCTTCGCCGTGCTCGGCTGCGTCAGCGGACTGCTGAATCCGGCTCTCGGCGCGACGGGCCCGCTGATCGCGCCCTTCTTCCTCGGCCTCGGCCTCACGCGCCAGGGCGTCGTCGGTACCCAGGCGGCGTGCCAGACGGCAGGGCACTTGTCGAAGATCGCGGTCTTCGGGGCCGCCGGCTTCGCGTTTTCCGAGCACCTCACGCTGCTCGCGCTGCTGTGCGCGCTCGTGATCGCGGGCACCTGGGTCGGGACGCAGCTCCTGGATCGCGTCGACGAGGCGCGCTTCACGCGGCTCTACCGCACGGTGTTGTCCGCAATCGCGCTGTGGTTGATCTGGGAGAACGCGCGCGGGCTCGGGTAGCGCGCGACTGCGTCCGAGCGGCTCAGAACCAGCCGGCGCGTTCGCTCTGCGGGGGCGCCCAGCTGATGCGCAGCGTTCTGCGGCCGAACTGGCGCGCGGCCGCGACGTCCTGCCCCATGTAGATGTCGATGCGGCGCTTCCAACGTTTCGGCATGCGGTCGAGCACGAGGTACTCGCCCGAGAAGCCCTCGATCCGCACGCGCGCCCCGCGCGTCATGCCGAGCGCCTCCAGATCGGCCGAGACCGCGATGGCGCGCATACCGGGCGTCAAGCGATCGCCCCACGCGGCCAGCGTCGGTGTCGGACCCGTTTGGCTCCGCACCGAGTTGTAGGCGGTGGCCGTAACCTCGAGCGCGGAATCGAAGCCGGGCGTGGTCGCGCAGGCGGCGAACCACACGACGCAGAACGCGAGCGCGAGTGTGCTTCGGGCGGGGAGCATGCGCGGCGATGATACGCCGCGCGGCACTGCAACCGAAAGTCGAATTCAATCTCGACCCCGCCGTACAAAACAGCGTTCCAATTTCGATCCGAAACCGCCCTCGGAGCCGCCCGCAGACCCCGGAGCCCCGTGCACCCCCCCGACGCAGAACACAGATCGCCAGCGCGGGGATTTAGCCCGCGTAGCACTCCGCCATCGAACGAAGTCCACCGCAAGCGGCCTTGCCGCGCGCAGTGAGCCGCAGGCGAACGGAGTGAATGGGGACCTCTTAAAATCTGATCACGGTGCGGATCACCTCGCCGCCGTGCAAGTCGTCGAAGGCCTGGTTGATCTCCGCGAGCGGGCGCTCGCGCGTCACGAGCTCGTCGAGCTTGATGCGGCCCGAAAGGTAGCGGTCGACGAAGCCCGGGAGCTGGCTGCGCCCCCGGGTGCCGCCGAACGCGCTGCCGCGCCAGGAGCGCCCCGTGACGAGCAGGAAGGGACGCGCGTGGATCTCCTCGCCCGCGCCCGCGACGCCGATCACGATGCACTGGCCCCAGCCGCGCGCGCAGCTGCGCAGCGCCTCGCCCATCAGCTCGACCTGTCCCACACACTCGAAGGCGTAGTCGACGCCGCCGCCGGTCTGCTCGACGAGCCAGCCCGCGACATCCTGTTGCGAGCTCGAGTCGACGCACTGCGTCGCGCCGAGCTGCATCGCGAGCGCGAACTTCTTCGGATTCAGATCGATGCCGATGATGCGCTCCGCGCCGGCCATGACCGCACCCTGGATCACCGAGAGCCCGACTCCGCCGAGCCCGAAGACCGCAACCGTCGAGCCCGGCTCGACCTTCGCGGTGTGCAGCACCGCGCCAATGCCGGTGGTGACCGCGCAGCCGAGCAGGCAGACCTTCTCGAGCGGCGCGTCCTTGCGGATCACCGCGAGCGCGATCTCGGGCAGCACCGTGAACTCGGCGAAGGTCGAGGTGCCCATGTAGTGGTGGATCTTCCGCCCGCCCTGCGAGAGGCGACTGGTGCCGTCGGGCATCAGTCCCTGGCCCTGCGTCGCGCGGATCGCGACACACAGATTCGTCTTTCCCGAGAGGCAGTACTTGCAGTTTCGACACTCAGGAGTGTAGAGCGGAATCACGTGGTCTCCGGGAGCGACCGAGCGGACGCCCGGGCCCACGCTCTCGACGACGCCCGCGCCCTCGTGGCCCATCACCGCGGGGAAGAGCCCCTCCGGATCGCGGCCGGAGAGCGTGTAGGCGTCGGTGTGGCAGACGCCGGTCGCGGCGAGTCGCACCAGCGCCTCGCCCTGCTTCGGTCCCTCCAGCTGGATCTCGCAGACTTCGAGGGGCTTTGCGGCCTGCCAGGCCACGGCGGCGCGGATCCTCATCGCGTGCACTCCTGCCGGTCGAGCGCCGCGGCTTCGCAGCCAGACGCGACGCCTGCAATCACAGCGGACCTCTCGCGACAGCGCGGCGCTCGAGGAAGCGCGGCTCGGTGCAGCGCCGCCCGCCGCGCAACGCACGGCGGGGGGCGCCGCAGGTCGAGGCTCAGGCCGGAACCTGTTCTTCCGCCAGCATCGCCTTGAACGAAGGCCGCGAGAGGATGCGCTGCGCATACGCCGCGAGCTTCGGCCAGCGCGCGGCATCGATGCGCTCTCCGCCGTGGCGCAGGTTCACGAGCGGCGACGCTACCGCGATATCGGCGATGCTGAAGCGTCCGCCCACCAGGTATTCGTTGCCGCCGATCTCTGCCTCGAGATAGTCGAAGATCTCGGGAAGCCGGCCGATCGCCGTATTCACCAGCGCCTGATCGGGCTCCTGCTTCATGAGGTTCTTGCGAACCACGCGCTGGAAGAAGATCGTCCCGATGATCTCGACCATGCGGGAGTCGGCGTACTCCTCGTACCAGAGCGCGCGCCCGTAGAGCTTCGGATCGCTCGGATACAGCGCGGGCTGCGGGTGCGCCTTCTCGAGATAGGCGATGATGCAGGACGAATCCGGCAACACGAAGTCGCCGTCCTCGTAACACGGGATCTTCCCGAGTGGGCTCTTCTTCTTGTACTCGGCGGCGACACCGAAGGGAATCAGCGGCTTCAGCTCGTAGGGCAGCCCCTTCTCGACCATCGCCACGCGCAGCTTGCGCACGAAGGGGGACAGGTTCGCTCCGTGAATGATCGGCATCTCGTTTCTCCTCGTTGCGGGCGCACAGACAAAAGGGAGGAGACAGCTTCGCAGGCCGAGCTCGAAGAAACAACTGATCGATTCTATTTTCGAACTGCGCTGCGGCAGGCCCGCAAGGGCCCGGAAGCTCAGAGGTCGTGGCGCAGGGGGGTGGGCTTCCCGAAGAGCCAGCCCTGGCCGAAGGGGATTCCGAGTCGGCCGAGCGTCGCGAGCTCTTCGAGCGTGTCGAGACCCTCGCCGATCAGGCGCGCGCCGATCCGCTCGGCCACGCGCGTGAGCGAGCGCAGCAGTTCCTGGCGGCGCTCGTCCGCGTCGATGCCGGAGACGAAGGCGCGGTCGATCTTGATGAACTCGGGCTCGAGCTCGAGCACCGACTCGAGGCTCGAGTAGCCGACGCCGAGGTCGTCGAGCGCCATCTGGAAGCCGAGGCGGCGGTAGTAGTCGCGCACCTCGCGGAAGATCTCGAAGTTCCCGATCGACTCCTGCTCGGAGATCTCGAAGACCACGTCGCTCGGGCGCAGCCGGCTCTCGGCCAGCGTGCGCGTGATCTCCTCCGCCTTGAATGCCGGATCGTGGATCGCGGTCGGGCGCACGTTCAGGAACAGGCGCGCACCGCCGGGCAGATCGCGCGCGCCCGCAATGCCGCTGCGCCGGCACAGACAGTCGAGCTGGAAGATCAGATCCTCCTGCGACGCCTGCGCGAAGAGAGCCATCGGCGAGTGCAGATCGGAGCCCTCGGGGCCGCGCGCGAGCGCCTCGTAGCCAAAAACCGTGTTCGTCGCGACTTCGACGATCGGCTCGTAGACCGAGCGCACCTGACCGCTCAGCACGAGCTCGAAGAGCTGCTTGCGCCGGCGGCGCTGTTCGGTGCGCGCGCTGAGCTCGGCGTGGCCACGGGCTTCGTCGATCGCCTGGCGCAGCTGGGTCTCGACGCGCGCAGTCGGATTTCGCAGCGAGGCTCCGCTGCCGATTTGCAGCGGGGGCGTCTCGCGCAGATGCGGGTAGCAGACGCGACCGCCGCGACGCGCGAGCCCGTCTGCGATGCGCCGCTCGAGCTCCGGAAGCTCGCGCGTGTAATAGCGCGGCTCCGCAGACTCGCGGAACAGCAGCAGCACGATCTCGTTGCGGCCGGTCTCGCCCGAGAGCACCAGATCGCCGATGCCGAGCGAGTCTTCGACCAACTCGCGCACCAGCAGGCCGAGGCGGTTCAGGGCCGCCTGCTGAGCATCGCCGCCGAACTGCTTCTCGATGCACGCGAAGGAGGACGCGTCGATCAGCACCACGCCGAGCGCCCCGGCCTCGCCGAAGCGGAAGCAGACCTGGTTCAGGTGTTCTCCCAGGGTCGCGAGCCGCGTGGCCGCGTGCGGCTCCTCCGCAAGGGCGAGATCCTCCGAGTCCGCCATGCCTCTGTCATCGGCAGGCAGCCGGCAGACCCTGAGAGCGGGGACGGGGCTCGGGATCTGCAGAGATTGCAGCTCTGCCCTTCGGGTTCTCCAAGGGTCCGGGCGTCCTCGGGGGATCGGTGGGTCGGGAGCCATCCCGTAAAGGTTCGCATGCTCTCGACCTCACCATTGCGCGCTTCCTCGGCGCCGTCAGTTAGTCATCGGCCGTAGACGGCGACCTGGAAATCCAGCTTCGCGAGCACCGAGCCCGTGCTGCGTCATCACGAGCACGGGGGCACGGCGACGCCGCGAAAGGTCTGCTGGGCTTCGGGAAGCCTCTTGCACTCGACGCCATCCGCGCCCCGAATGGCCCCGTCGTCGCTCAGGACGTAGGGCGTGCTCCAGCGCAGGCCCCCGACCAGAGCCTCGGCGGCGAAGCCCTCGGGCAGCGGGTGCTCCGGAGCGCAGCGCTCGGGGGCCTGGTCGCTCCGGCCCGCCCACTGGTAGAGCGCGAACGGACCGTCGCCTCTGCTCGGCCCGGCGACGATCGAGTAGGCGCGCCGCGACTGCAGGTAGTCGAGGCTCCGGATCCCCCGTTCACCCAGCGCAAGGGTCATCGGCTCACCGAACGTGGGCCGCTTGCCGCGAATCACCTGGAGCGGATTCAGCAGCGGCACGACCAAGGCGCCACCCGTCGCGCTGAGCGGACTCCTGAATCCGATCCACAGGGCCCCCTCGGGCGTCGCTGCGAGTCCCTCGATGTTGAGGCCGCCCGGGCGTTTCGGCGATCGCCGGCGGGCCTCGTCGAGCTCGAAGGGCGCCAAGGCGGGCAGCTCGAGGAGGTCGTCTACGAGTTTCCGATAGGGGCGGGACTCCAGCTCGACTTCGAGGGTTTTCCCGTCGCGGAGCGCGATCCGCGTCGCGAAGAGGACGTTGCGGGTCGAGCGCGCCGCGCCCTTCCGGCTCTGGCTGTGGGAGCCGATCCAGAAAACGAGCTCACCGATCCGTGCAACGCCTTCGATGTCGGCCTCGCGGAACTCGCCGTGATCGATCTCGGCTTCGAGCAGAGAGGAGAGGTCGCGAGAGCGCGCCAGCGGCTGCTCTTCGCCGATCCGGTATGCGCGGAGCACGTTGTCCTCGTCGCCGGCCACGACGAAGCTGTCCCTGCCCAGCTCTACAGCGGCCGAGGCGTCGCAGAGGCCTCGGTAGGTGTGCAGCGGTCTGCCCTCCGCGGCCGCTGCCGCCATGAGGGGAGCAAATGCCACTCCGAGGACCCAGTACCCGAGCCGGCTGCGATGCATGGAGAGGCGAGACGATCCGATCGCTCTCGAACGCAGCCCGCGACGATCAAGGGCGCGCGCGGGGCTGCGAGCGGATCCCCTGATCACTTTATTTTCTGAGTCGTTAGCCGATCGATTTGCGCAAGAGCTTCCGGGCGCAGAACCGGCGACAGACCGGCAGGACTGCTCCGTTCGTGTGAATTCCCCCGCACATCCCGGAGGCATTTCTGTTAGAGTTTGTCGGAAACTCGACGGAATTTTTGTTGCCGCGGTGTGGTTTTCTCGATGCACGCTTTCCAAAATCGTTTCGAACGCCTCGAGCTCAAGTACCTGATCGACGAGATCACCGCCGAGCGCATCCGCGGCGACATCGAACCCTACTGCAACCCCGACCCCCACAGTGAGGGGTGCGCCATCGGCCGCGCGGGACGCGCCGGCTACGACATCCGTTCGCTGTATCTGGACTCGCCGGCCCTCGCGTTCCACGCCGCGAAGCTGCGTTGCGACCCCTACCGCATCAAGCTTCGCGTTCGCACCTATTCGGACACATCGGCCGCGACACTCGAGATCAAGCGCCGCGACTGCCAGATCATCGACAAGACGCGGGCGGTCGTCGATCGCGAGTACGTCGAGCTCGCCGCGATGGGCTTCGATGTGCCCATCAAGAGCGAGGCCCGATCGGCGCCCTTCCTGCGCGAGTTCGCGCGTGTCGCTGCCGATGCGGGTGCGATTCCGACGCTGCACGTGCGTTACGAACGGGAAGCCTACGAAAGCGTGGTCGATCAGTACGCCCGCGTGACCTTCGACCGCAACATTCGGGTCTGCCGTGCCGACGGTTGGAATCTGTGTCCGCCAGACAGCGGCTGGTGCGACTTCGACGACTCCTGGAGAAGCGATCACCCGACGCTCCCGGTCGTTCTCGAGCTCAAGTGCGAAACGATCGTCCCGTTCTGGCTCATGGACATCATCCAACGCTACGAGCTCATCCAGAGCACCTTCTCGAAGTACTCGATCGGCATTGCGCTGACCCAGTGGCAGAACGGCGGCGAGATCACCGACCCGGATTCCCCGGCGCATACGCTGGAGATACCGACTTGAACTCCGAATGGGCAGAAGTTCTCGGAGAGCTCGGAGCCACTGGAGCCTGGACCCTGCCCTTCACCTCGATGCTCGCGGCCTTCGTGTTCGGCCAGATCCTGGCCTGGACCTACGAGCGCACCTACAGCGGGCTCAGTTATTCGAGAGGATTCAGTCACGCGCTCGTCCTCGCCTGCATCAGTGCGGCGATTCTCGTGCAGTCGATGAGCTACTCCCTGCTCGCCGGGATCGGCCTCTTCGGCGTGCTGTCGATGATCCGCTTTCGAACCGATCTCAAGACACCGCGGGATCTGGTCTTCGTGATGGGTGCCGCCTGCCTGGGCGTAGCGTCGGGGGTGGGCGCCTGGATCCTGGCGGTCGAGGGCACGGCGGTGTTCTGCGTGGTGGCGGTGTACCTGGCCGCCGGACCTTTCGGGTCCCGCAAGCGCTTCGACGGTGTCCTGCGCTTCCACTTCGATTCTGGAAACGGCGCCGAAGCGGTGCTGCCCGGCCTGCTGTCCGAGTTCTGCAGGAGGAGCGTGCTGCTCAGCAGTGTCGAACTCGAGAGGGAGAAGCTGACCGAACACGTCTACCAGGTGAAATTCTTTCGACTGGATGATCAGAGCGCGCTGAATCGGGCGCTCCGCGCGAAGGTGAATGCCCAGAACACGCGATTGATGCTCCAGGATTCGACGGTCGAATACTGAATGCAGCAGGGAAGATCCTCCATGCCGACACGACGACGCAGCAGCCTCCGGATTCGCGTGATTCGGGCCACCGACGGCATCTTCGATCTGCTCGGGATACGCCCGTTGGGAATCGCCGTACTCGCCGGCAGTGCATTCGCGCTGATGCAGATGATCGGCGCCTCCGAGCATTCCATCCGCGCCCACGCGGTGGCGATGGCGGAGCGCGTCGAGCATCCGTCTCGGGTCAGCTCCTTCGTGACCTCCGTCTTCGTGAAGCCCGGCGATCGCGTAGAGATCGGGACGCCGCTCGTGGAGCTCTCGGCGTACTTCGTGAATCAGAGGCTTGCGCGGATCGACGCGGAGGTAGGGAGGCTCGTCACCGAGTCGGAGCTTGCGCAGGCTCGGCTGGTCGTGGACGAGCAGCGCTGGGTGCAGCCGAGCCTGCGAATCCGACCGAACCAGCCGTCGCTGAACGCTCCGACCGAGGCCTTCTATGCCAAGCAGCTCGAGGAATTGAAGGTCGAGCGCGAGGCTCTGCTGCAGGGGGTAGAAGCGCTGGTGGTCAAGAGCGACTTCTCGGGCGTGGTCTCAGAAGTGGCCCGGCTCGGCTCGTCGATCGCAGCAGGCGCCTCGGTCGCTTCGGTCATGCCCGAGTTCGCGCAGGAGATCGTCGCGTACATCCCGCCGATGAAGGATGCCAAGACGTTCGCGATCGATGCGAATGCCTACATCGTCGGTGCAGTCACTCCGGAGTGCGAATCGCCAGGATCGATCCGTCGGCGCGGCGCCGCGGTGACCCAGGCTCCGGAGCAGCTCACCAGCTTCTTCCGTCCCCTGCACGGAACGCCGATCCACATCTCGTTGCCCGAAGCCTGCCTGCTCGGCAACGGCCAGGTGCTGATGATCGAGCTCGAAGACGGGAGCAAGAGCTGATGCGGCGCGAGATGCAGGAACGCAAGCGGCACGGGGCTGCGATGGCCGCGGCACTTGCGCTCGTCGCGCTGACGGCGGGCTGCGCCACCAGAGACGCGCATGGGCTCGACGAACGGCGAGCCGGAGTCGAGAGGTCGATCCTCGAGCAGAAGCTCGGGGAGGACCCCGCGGTACGCGCGGCTCGGGCGGAGCTCGATGCGGCGGCGGCGTCCGAAGAGACTTCCGTCGCGATCGATGGCGTCGAGATCCGAGCGAAAACCGTCTACCAGGATGACGCGAAGGTGGAGGGGCTGCTGCGGCTGCCGATCGGAAACCTGCTGGAACTCTCCGCAGAACGCGACGCCCTCCGCGCAGAGTCTGAGGTGGCGCTCGCGAAGCTCGAAGAGGTCACGCTGTCGCAGCGCGTCGCGCTCTGCGCGCCATCCGTGAAGTACCTGGCTCTCGAGGAAAGGCAGCGACTCTACGCGCGTTACGCGGAGTCGTATCGCGCACTGCTCGACTGGAACGATGAGTTGCGCGCGGCGGGCACGGTGGACGAGGTCCGCTTGAGCCGTTTCGAGCTGGCGAGTCAGGCGAGGCTGGCGACGCGCGATCCGCAGTCGATCTCCAGCCCGATGATCCAGCTCGGGAGCAATCGCGCCCTGGATGCGCTGCCGGCGCTCGACGTCGGACTCGACCCGCTGGCGGCGGATGCCGAGTCGATTCGCGGGCGTCTCTTGCGCCATCAGCCCGAGGTCGGCGTGCATCGGGCGAATCAAGAACGTCTGGCAGCACTTTCCCGCAGCGAGGACCTGAAGCGCATGCCCTCGCTGAGCTTCCTCGACTTCGGTTTCGAGCCGGTCGCCTACCCAGGGGATTCGCGCGAGTGGTCCGCGGGCGTCTCGGTCGACGTACCCTTCGGTCGGGAGGCGCGTGCCGGCGTTCGGCGCTACGAGGCGCTGGCGCGCGCAGAGCGAGACTGGGAACGCGCACTCGTCGAGGAGCGCCTGCAGGAGGCGACCCTTGCGCTCGCGGAGCTCAACCTGTTCCGCGAGCGGAGCCGCCGCTGGCTCGAGCTCGCAGCGCTCTCGGACGCAGCGGAAGCGGTCGCGAATCGCTGGTGGAAGAACCGGCTCGCCGACCCGATCGAGATCTCGGATCTGTTCGACGCGGTCTACTCGACGAGAACGGCCATCCTCGACGCACGCGAGCGCGCCGGCCTCGCTGCCTGCGCGGTGATCGCTGCGACGGGCCTCTCCGTCTCGGAGTGGGAGCGCGAGAGCGAGGCCACGGCGCTGCGCTGAGGCGCAGCATGCGTCAGCTCGGAGGCAGCAGCGACGATCCATTCGATGCGCGCAGCGGTTGGTCCGTGCCTTCGAGATGCTGAACATGCTGGTTTCGCGACACATGCTTCCGCTCGCCCTGATCGCCGCTGTGGTGGCATTCCCTGCCCCGACGTCGGGTCAGATCGACGTCGTCTGGAGCAATCGCTTCGGGGACGCATCCGATCTCGACCTGGGGACCGACATCGCAATCGGCCCCGGCAGCGGGGTCGCCGTCACGGGCCGTTTCCAGGGCACGATCGACCTCGGTGGCGGGCCGCTCGTCGGCTCCGGCGCAGACGAGAGCTTCCTCGCCGCGTACAGCGCGGGCGGTCAACACCTCTGGAGTCGCGCGCTGAGCGGCTCGGGCGACGACCGCGGCGAATCCGTCGCAGTCGATGCCGCAGGCAACGTCGTGGTGACCGGCTGCTTCCAGAACAGCGTCGACTTCGGCGGCGGACCGCTCTCCGGAGGTTCGGGGGACGTGTTCCTGGCGAAGTACGGCGCAAACGGCAATCCCCTCTGGAGCAAGCGATTCGGAGGCGCGGGCCTCGATTCGGGCAACCAGGTCGCGTTCGACGCCGCGGGAAACGTCTTGCTCACGGGTTATTTCTCGAGCGGCGCGGATTTCGGCGGAGGGCCTCTGCCGAACGCCGGCGGCTCGGACGTCTTCGTTGCGAAATTCGACGCGAACGGCGCTCATTTGTGGAGCCGCGGCTTCGGCAACGGCTCATCGATTCAGCAAGGCCTGGCGATCGCCGTCGACCGGGACGCGAACGTACTGGTCAGCGGCTCCTTCGGCGGCAGCGTCGACTTCGGCGGGGGTCCACGGATCAGCGCGGGCGACCGGGACGTCTTCCTCGCCAAGTACGCGGCCTCCGGGACCCACATCTTCAGTCAGCGCTTCGGGAGCACCGGCGCTGACGAGGGCCTCGACGTCGACGTCGATGTCGCCGGCAGCGCCGTCGTGCTCGGCTCGTTTCACGCGACGGTGGATTTCGGCGGCGGTCCGCTGACGGCCGCCGGAGCGTCGAGCGACATCTTCGTCGCGAAGTTCGCCGCAGACGGCCAGCATCTCTGGAGTCAGCGCTTCGGAGGCGTCGGTCCCGACGCCGGCAGCGGCGTCTCGGTCGACCAGGGCAACAACGTGATCGCCACGGGTTGGTTCGAAGGGAGTGTGGACTTCGGCGGGGGCCCGCTCGTCAGCACCCAGTCCCGCGACATCTTCCTCGCGAAGTACGACGCCTACGGCGGCCACCTCTGGAGCGCGGCGTTCGGCGGCACCCAGGAGGACGAGGGGCTCGCGGTGGACGCAGCGGACGAGGTGCTGCTGACGGGTGGCTTCGAGGACACCTTCTTCGGGCCCACGGACAAGGACGCATTCGTCTCGAAGTTCCTCGGCCGCGACCCGTGGCCCGCGGAGGCAGAGACGAGCGCAAGCAATCTGACCTCCGTCGAGGGGTCGCCTCCGAACGACTTCTACGACGATCTCAGCGCTGCCGTGTGGAACCCGTTCACCCGCAGGCTGTGGCTGGGGCGCAATGGGCCGGGCTCGAACTCCAAGGTCTGGGCGCTGGTGGAGAACGGTGTAGGGGGTTTTCAGGTCGATACGCGCGACGGCAAGCGAGCCGAGTGGACCGGCTTCGCCGACCTCGAGGGAATCACGCAGGCGAGCCTCCACGATGACGTCGTCTACATGCTCCAGGAGGACGAGCAGCGGATCCAGGAGTGGGATCTGTCGACCTATGGGAACAAGGTCCTGAAGAAACAGTGGGATCTCAGTGCGGACCTCCCCATCGTCTCGGCGGAAAGCGGCGAGGGCATCACCTTCGTTCCCGACAATTTCCTGACCCAGGTCGGATTCGTCGACCAGAACGGGCTCCCCTATCAGAGCTCGCAGGGAATGGGCGGCTTGATGTTCGTCGGGCGGGAGGATGGGGGAGGCGGACTCTTCGCGTTCGACCTCGATCGCGACACCCAGAGCTACGTCTTCGTCGGGGAGTATCGGATCTTCCGCTTCGATGATCCGATCGCGTACCCGACTCCGTTCTACGAGGCGTCGGGACTCGAATTCGATCGCTCGAGCGGTCTGCTGTACGTCTGGCACGGCCCCGGCGCGCCCGAGGAGGTCGCGCTGACCGTGCACGATCTCCGGTCCACCGCCGTCGCCGGCCAGAGCTACCGCCTGCTGAATACCGTGCAGGCGTTCGACGGGCCGAGCGTGCAGAACTACGAGAGCTTCGCCGTATTGTCCAACGCGGATTGCGTGGCCGGCGACCGCAGCTCCTTCTCTACGATCGACGATGGCGGCGCCACTTCGCTGTTGCTCTACTCGAATTTCCCTTGCGCCGTTCCGGAGCCCTCCGTGATCCTGCTGCACGCGGCGGGCCTGGTCGGGCTCGCGGGCCTCGCGATCCTGCGCCAGCGGCGAGCCAGCGCCCACCGCTGAGCTCGAGTGGCGGTGCGCAGCGTCCCCGCTAGTGGATGCCTCGGGTGGCGACGAGGGTGGAGGGCTCGATGCCCATCGCGCGGATCACGTGGCTCCACATCGACTCGGCGTCGACTTCGAAAACTACTTCTGGGCTGACCGGCGCCAGCAGCCACGCGCCGCCGGCGAGCTCCAGCTCGAGCTGGCCCGGCCCCCATCCGGCATAACCCACCAGCAGGCGCAGACGCGCGGGCGGCGCCTGTGCGAGCTGCTTCAGGACCTCGAGCGTGCCGCTGAAGCAGACCCCCTCGCCGGCCTCGCGCACCTGCTCGTCGCTCACAGTACGGCTCGCCGGATCGAAGAGCACCCAGCCCGTCTCCGGCTGCACGGGCCCGCCCCAGTCGATGCTCTCGCCGGGATCCCCGCGCCACTCGATCTCGAGCGCCGCGAAGAGGCTCGGCGCGTCGACCTCCGTGCTGCGGTTCAACACCACGCCAAAGCTGCCGTTCGCGTCGTGGTGGATGATCAGGACCACGCAGCGCCGAAAGTTCGGATCCAGCAGCTGCGGCATCGCCACCAGCAGACAGGGCGCGAGACTCGCTTCGTCCACGCAAAAAGCGTAGCACCCGAGCCGCGCCGGGATGCGTTCCGGTAGGCTGCCCGTCGATGGACGCGAGGCGAAGCACCACGAGACTCGGAGCCGCCCTCGCGCTCGCGGGGCTCGCGCTGCGCTCGGCCGCGGCGCGGGGCGACGCGTCGGCGCTGCGCGGAATCGCGCTCTCGACGCTCTCGCTCGAGCTGCTGCTCGCTGCTGCGGCGCTGCTGATCGCCGGGGCTTCGCGTTCGTCGCCGCGCGCGAGCCTGGGCCTGCTGCCGTTCCGCGGCGGCGCGCTGCGCGTCTGCGCCGCGGCCGCAGGCACGATCGGCCTCTCGGCCGCACTCGACGGCATGCTCGAGCGCAGCCAGCTGCGCGACGCGAGCGTGCTCGCGCGCGTCGACGCGCTGCTCGCGGCGGGCAGCTCAGCGGATCTCGGCTTCGCGCTCGCAGGCCTCGTGCTCGCACCTGCCCTCGCGGAGGAGCTGCTGTGCCGCGGCATCGTCCAACGCGAGCTCGCGCGGCGCGCGCCGCCCGCCGCAGCAGTGTTAGGCTCCTCCCTGTGCTTCGGCGCACTGCATCTCGAGTGGATCCAGGGCAGCGCCGCGGCGCTGCTCGGGATCTATCTCGGGATCGTCGCCTGGCGCTTCGGCAGCAGCTGGCCCGCAATCGCCTGCCACCTCGCGAACAACGCCGTGGCCGTGCTGAGCGCGTTCTTTGCGCTCCCGCTCGACAGCTCCCGGACCCCCGTGTGGCTCGCCGGACTCGCAGTCGCAGCCGCCGGGATCGCCCTGCTGCCGCGCGCTCCCGCGCTTCCGGAGCCTCGAGCGGCCGGGGGAAGCTCTGGGGGTACAGCCCCCGAGGTTTCTCCCCTTCAGTCCCGAGCGCGATCGGACGACTCCTAAGGACCGGAAGCCCCGGAAGCGCCAGACCCAAGGGGGCCTGCGCGAACCGGCCCGACCCGCGGAGTTGCCGAATGGACGAGACCACCGCCGTCCTCCTGCTCGACGACGGCGAGCTGGACGATGTCGAGGAGATCCTGGAAGACCTCGGCGTCTCCTTCTGGCGCACCCGCGGCCAGGCGATCCGCGAGGACACAGCGCCCCCGACGCAGCTCCTCGTCTCGACACCCCGTCGTGTCGGTTCAGTGAGAGCCCCACGCGCGAAGTCGGACCGCGGTCGCGCGCCGCAGCGCGTCGTGATCTCGAGCGAGGATTCTCCGGGTCTGCGGCGCCAGCTGCGCAGCGCGGGCGTCGACTACCTGGTGCGCCGTCCCGTGCACCGCGAAGCGCTGCGCCTGCTGGTGCTCGACTGCCTGTATCGCGGCGACGAGCGGCGTGGCGAGCTGCGCGTTCCCGTCGGCCTCGACGTCGCGTTCCGCACCGGCCTGCTGCCGCGGCGCGCGCTGCTGACGGATCTCTCGGAAGGCGGCTGTCGGCTGCTCTCGCCCTACGCGCTCGAGCCCGGCACGAAGCTGCGCGTGCTGATTCCCGAGGAGATGGGAGCGCCGGAACCGCTGACCGTCGAGGGCCGCGTGCGGCGGATCAAGCTCGTCGAGGGGCCCGGAATCGACGGCCTCTACAGCGCCGCAGTCGAGTTCTCGTCGCCGCCGGCCGAGCAGCGCCGCGACCTCGAGCGCATCGTGAAGAGCCGCGCGAACGGTCGCATCACGATGTACCTCCCACAGGCCGTGAGCGCCGACAGCGCCGAAGCCGAGAGCGGCAGCGCGATTCAGATCAGCGAGGCAAAGGGCGCGGGCGGAGATCCGACGGGCATCTCGCTGCCGGTGGAGGTCGACACGGACGATCCCGGGGGTGAGCTCCCGGAGATCGACGGCAGCAACCGTCGCAAGCGGCGTCGCGCGCGCTATTTGCGCGAGATCACAGCCTTCGGCACGGGACTCCAGGTATTGATCGGCCGCGACCTCTCGACTGGCGGCATGCGCGTGGCCCGTGGCGAGAGCATCGCGGTCGGCGAGCGGCTGCAGCTCGCGATCTACGGCGAGCGCGGCGAGGAGCCGGCGCAGGTCTGGGCGACGGTCGACCGCGACGACGGCGAGGCCGGCTTCGCGCTCGTCTTCGACTCGCTGTCGCCCGACCTCAGCGCGAGGCTGGAACGCCTGGTGGCCTCGCTGCCGGCGGTCGAGCCGCTGCAGGAAGGCGAAGCGGCCGCGATGGGCACGGTGATCACGAGGATCCTGCACTCCTGATCCCGTCCGCGCCCCGATCTGCGATAGCCTCCGTTCCCCTGGAATTCGAGGAGGCGGCCATGGCTACCAGCAAGAGCAAGCAGAAGCGAAATCGCCAACAGCACAACCGGCGCGCGAAGCGGCGCGCCGCCCGCAAGAAGGCCCAGAAGGCGGGCTGAGCCCGCACTCTCGTCCCCTTCGGGGGTGGGGAGCGCCCGCTTCCGTTGTTCGCAGTTGTGCGGCGCTAATCTCCGTGGTCGAGCGCGCCGAAGTGGGGACTCGAGATGGAGTCCGCCGCCCTCGAGATGCGGACGCAGGAGCTCGGCCAGGCACTGCTGGCCAAGGCCGCCTGCTACCGGCCCGCAGCTTCCGAACGAGCTCAGGACGCGTTCCTGACCCATGCGCTCGCGGACGCAGGCTTCCGCACGCGCCTGCTCCGGCTGCTCGACGGCCTCGCCGCCGCGCCGCGCGACCCGCGCGGGCTCGAGGTCCAGGAACTCGTCGCAGAGCACCTGGCCGGGCCGCTGCCCGCCGCTCCCCGCTGGCTGCGCTCGGCCCTGCTCGCCGCGCGCCACCCGGCCCTGCCCGCGCCCCTGCTCGCGGGCGCCGCGCGGGTGGCCGCGCGCTGGTTCGCGAGCCGCTTCATCACGCCGCCGGGCGCAGCGAGCGTCCGGCGCAGCGTCCAGATGCTCGCGGGCCGCGGGCGCTTTGCGTGCTTCGACGTGCTCGGCGAGGCCGTGCTTTCCGACGCCGAGGCCGACGCCTGCCTGCGCCGGAACCTCGAGCTGCTCGAGGAGCTCTCGCGCCACCCGCTGGCCTTCCAGGAGACGCCGGCGGGTGCCGCGGCGCTGCAGCTCTCGCTGAAGCTCTCTTCGCTCTCGCCGAACTTCACAGCGCTCGATCCGGAGGGCTCGATCGAGCGAGCGCGCTATCGGCTCTCGGCGATCTGCGAGCGCGCGGCGCGCGCCGGCGTCGGCGTGAGCTTCGACATGGAGCAGTTCGAACTCCGCGATCTCTGCTTCGAGCTGTTCCGCCGCCTCTTCGACCGCGATCAGGAGCTCGGCCAGTGGCGCTACGCCGGGATCGTGCTGCAGTCCTATCTGGCCGATGCGCCGCGCTTCGCCGAGAAGCTGATCGCGTTCGCGAGGCGGCGCGGCGTGCCCTTCCAGGTACGCCTCGTGAAGGGTGCCTATTGGGATCAGGAAGTGCTCTGCGCGCGCTCGAATCGCTGGCCCGCGCCGGTCCTGCGCGAAAAGGCCGCCACCGATGCGCAGTTCGAGGCGCTGCTCGAGCGGCTGATCGAGGAACGCGCGCATCTCTCGCTCGCGGTCGCGAGCCACAACGCGCGCACTCACGCGCGGGCCGAGGCGCAGGCCAGCGCGCTCGGGCTCGCGCGCGGCAGCATCGAACACCAGACGCTCTTCCGCACCGACACTGCCCTCTGTCGTGCGCTGACCGAGATGGCTTGGGTCGCGCGCGACTACGTGCCGGTCGGCGAGCTGCTCCCGGGCATGGCCTATCTCGTGCGCCGCGTGCTCGAAAACTCGTCGCAGAGCGGATTCCTGCTGCAGAACAAGTCCGGTGCGAGTCCGCAGCAGCTGCTCGCCGCGCCGCGGTTGCCGAATCTCGCGCTGGAGCCCGCGGCGGCGGACCCGGACGGCGCCGACTTCGCGCGCGCGCCCGCGGCTGCGTGGTTCGACGCCGACTTCCGCGCGGAGTTCGAGGCCGCGCTGCGCGCGACGGCCGCGAGCTTCGGCACGCAGTTTCCGCTCGTCGTCGGCGGCGAGCTGATCCGCGGCGACGGCGTCGCGGAGATTGCGTGCGCGTCGCAGCCCGAGCGCTGCGTCGGGCGCGCCGAATGCGCCGGGCCTTCGGCGATCGAACGCGCGCTGCGCGTCGCCGCCGACTGCCGCTTCCCGCTCTCGGATCCGGAGGCGCGCGCGGAAATGCTGCTGCGCGCTGCGGAGCTCGTCCGCGCGCGACGCGCGGAGCTCGCCGCGTGGGTGGTGCACGAGGGCGGACGCGAGCGCGCGGGCGCGCTCTGCGAGGTGATCGAGGCCGAGGACGCGCTGCGTTACTACGCCGCGAGCGCGCGCCGCCTCTTCGCGGACTACCGGGGGCGCATCGCAGCGCGCGGCGTGACGGCCGTGATCGCCCCGTGGAACTTCTCTCTCGCGATTCCCTGCGGGCAGGTCGCAGCGGCGCTCGTCTGCGGCAACCCCGTGATCCTGAAGCCGGCCGAGCAGACGCCGCTGATCGCGCTGCGGCTGGTCGCGCTGTTGCACGAGGCCGGCGTTCCGGCCGATGCGCTGTGCTGCCTGCCAGGCGACGGCGAGAAGATCGGCGGCGCGCTCGCGGCGGATCCGCGCGTCGCGCTGGTCGCGTTCACGGGCTCGCGCGCGGTCGGCACCTCGCTACACGCGCGCGTGGCCGAGCGGCCGCCCGAGAGCGGCGGACCGCGCGGCCTGATCGCGGAGATGGGCGGCAAGAACGCGATCCTGGTCTTCGCCGACGCCGATCTCGACCTCGCCGTTGCGGGCATCGTCGAATCCGCGTTCGGGCACGCGGGGCAGAAATGTTCGGCCGCCTCTCGCGTGTTGGTCGACGAGCGCATCGCCGACCGCCTGCGCGAGCGGCTCACGGCCGCCTGCGCGAGCCTCGAGCTCGGCGCGCCCGACGCCGCGTCGACGCAGATCGGCCCGCTCGTCGACGACGACGCCTGCCAGCGCCTCGACCGCGCCGCGCAATGCGCCGCGAGCGAAGGATCGGTGTGGATCGACCGCTTCGCGCAGAAGCCGGTCGCCGGCGCGCCCGAGCGCAGGGCAGGCGCACGCCTGCGCGGACCGCTCGTGGTCGAGATCCCGGCCGAACGCCTGCAGAGCTCGCAGACCGCGCGCGAGGAGCTCTTCGGGCCGATCCTCTGCGTGTCGCGCTTCGCTTCGGAGGCGCAGGCCTTCGAGCTCGCGAACGACTCGGACTACGCGCTGACCGCTGGCATCTTCGCGAGGAGCCCGGCACGGATCGCGCGCGCACTCGACGCGATCCAGGCGGGCAACCTCTACGTGAACCGGCCGATCACCGGCGCGCGCGTCGGCATCGAGCCCTTCGGGGGCATGCGCTTCTCCGGCACCGGACCCAAGGCCTTCGGGCCCGACTCGCTGTTCGCGTTCGTGCGCCGCAGCGATGCGCCCGGCAGCGGTGATCGCGAACGCAAGCGCTGGCGCGGTGCCGCAAAGGCCGCGCGCGAACTCGAAGTGCCGGAGGCGCTGCTGCGCAAGCTCGCCGCGCGCTGGCAAGCGCCACTCGAAGCGCGCATAGCACTACTCGAGGAGGCCGCACGCCGCCTCGATCTCTCGCTGCCGCTGGCTGCAGAGGCGCTGCGCGCGAGCGCAGACGCCGCCCAGCGCGAGCTCGGCACCCCCCTGCCGCTGACCCCGGTGGCGGGCCAGCGCAGCGAGCTGCGCTACGACGTTCCGCGCGGCCTCGGACTGCTCGTGCTCGAAAGCGAGCGCATGGTCGAGTGGCTCGCCGCGTGTCTCGCCGCGGGAAATAGCGTCTTTGCGGCCGGGGGCTCGCGCCTGGTTCCGGTGCTCGAGGCGCTGCGCGGCGCGGGTCTGCCTGCGAGCGCGCTCCAGGCCCTCACCAGTGAGCCGAACCCGGCCGAGCTGCTCGCGCTCGCGCGCTCGCCGCGCGTGGACTTCGCGGTGGCCGACGCCGGCGAGGCGGCGGCGCTCGCGCTCCACGAAGCGCTCGGCCCGACGCCGCCGGGCAGCCGCGGTCTCAAGGCACTGCTCACGGCACTCGAAGGTCCGCAGCCCGAGGAGCCCGGCTTCACGCGCCGCTTCACCGCACCTCGCGCGATCGCGATCTGCACGCTGCGCTACGGCGCGGAATTCGCGGGCTGAGTCCAGCGCGCGATCGCGCCGCGCTACCGTCGCGGCCGTCGTGCGGTCGCGGCTCGCGCTCCTCTGCATCCTGCTCGCGCTCGGACTCGGCGCGGCGCTGCGCTTCGTCGAGGTCGAGGTCGTCGGCGGCACCTCGCTGCGGCTCTACCAGCTGCTCTACTTCGCGGCGTCGTACCTCGTGAGCCCCTATCTCGACCCGAATCTGCCCGAGGGCCTCGCGCTCGAAGTCTGGGACGCAGAGCAGCTCCAGTCCGTTCCGGTTGCAATCGATGCCGATGACCAGGGTCGGATCTGGATGGCGGAGAGCCCGCGCATCGCGCGCGGCGTCTCGGACAACCGCTTCAAGCCCTACTGGCTGCTCGACGATCTCGCCGCCAACAGCGTGGCGGACCGCGAGGCCTACATCGAGAAGTGGAGCCAGCACGGCGGGGACCCGCTCGACTGGTTCACGGACACCGCGGACCGCCTGCGCGTGGTCGAGGATGCCGACGGCGACGGCCGCGCGGAGCGCTCGCGCGTCGTGGCCGAGTTCAGCGGCGTGACCACGGGGCTTGGCGCTGGCGTGCTCGCGCTGGGCGGCGACGTCTACTACACGAACATCCCCGACCTCTGGCTGCTGCGAGGCGGGAGTGCGGACCCCGACGCGCCGCTGCCGGAGCGCGTGCGTCTCGCGACCGGCTTCGGCATCCGCACCAGCCTGCTCGGCCACGACCTGCACGGGCTCGCGCTGGGGCCCGAGGGCCGCCTCTACTTCTCGATCGGCGACCGCGGCTACGACGTGACGACGCGCGAGGGCCGGCGGCTCCGCGATCCGCTCGACGCGGGGCGTGGCGCCGTGTTCCGCATCTGGCCCGACGGCTCGGGGCTCGAGGTCTTCGCGACCGGCCTGCGCAATCCGCAGGAGCTCGCCTTCGACGACTTCGGCAACCTCTTCACCGGCGACAACAACGGCGACGGCGGCGACCTCGCGCGCATCGTGTACGTCGCAGAAGGCGGAGACTCGGGCTGGTCCGAGGCCTATCAGAGTCTCGACGGCGACTATTTGCGCGGGCCCTGGAATGCGGAGAAGCACTGGGAGCTGCAGCACGCGGGCCAGCCCGCGTGGATCCTGCCGCCGATCGCGCACCTCGCGCGCGGTCCCGCGGGCTTCGGAAGCTATCCCGGAACGGGCTTTCCGGAGCGTTATGCGGGGCACTTCTTCCTCGCGGACTACGCCTACACGTCACTCGACAGCGGAATCTGGTCCTTCGCAGTCACAGCCAAGGGAGCGGGCTTCCAGATCGACGACGTTCACGAATTCATCTGGGGCCTGCTCGCGACCGACTTCGCCTTCGCTCCCGACGGACGCTTCAGCATCTCGCGCTTCCAGCAGTTTCCGAACATGGAGCAGCAGCTCTACGCGGGCCGCTTCGAGCTCGCGCGCACGGATCCGCGCGTGGCCGAGGTCGAGCGCTGGTCGCGCGAGGGGCTGCGCGGCCACAGCGACGCGGAGCTCGTGGCGCTGCTCGGCCACGCCGACCGGCGCCTGCGCCAGCGCGCGCAAGCCGAGCTCGTGCGCAGGCGCCGCGCGGACCTGCTCCTTGGCCGCGCACGCGACGCCAGCGCTCCGCTGCTCGCGCGGATCCACGGCCTGTTCGGGCTCCGGGCGTTCGGAGCGCCCGCGATCGAGCCGCTCGGCTGGCGGGATTTCGCGTGGGCCGAGGGCGGCGACCCGCAGCTGCTGATCCAGGCGCTGCACACGGCCGGCGAGGCCGGCTGCTCCTGGCTCGCGAACGCGATGCTTCCCCAGCTGCGCCACCGCGATCCCCGCGTGCGCGCCGCGGCCGCGCAGGCGCTAGGCGCGCTGGGCGCGCGCGACGCCGTGCCCGCGCTCTTCGAGCTGCTGCGCGCCAATGCCGACGCAGACGTCTTCCTGCGCCATGCGGCCGTCTACGCGCTGGCTCGTATCGGAGACCTCGAAGCCGTCTGGAGCCACGCGCAGGACCCCGATCCCGCCCTGCGCATGGCTGCGCTGCTGGTGCTGCGGCGCGCGCAGGACGCGCGGCTCGCGCATTTTCTCGCGGATCCGGAGCCGCGGATCGCCGTCGAAGCCGCGCGCGCGATCCACGACCTGCGCATCGAGCAAGCGCTTCCCGCGCTCGCAGTGCTGGCCGGCGAGGCGGAGCTCGCGGTCGAGAGCGACGATCCGGAGACGAGCCATGCCCTGCACCGGCGCGCGATCGACGCGAATCTGATGCTCGGCCGCGCCGAAGATGCGGATCGGCTCGGACGCTATGCGAGGAGTGCCGCGCATCCGCTCGCGATGCGCGAGGCCGCGCTCGCGGCGCTCGAGGAATTCGCCGCGCCGGGCCCGCGCGAGCCCGTGAACGGCTACTCCCGCGCGATCCCCCCGCGCGACGCCGCGCTGCTCGCACCCGTGCTCGACGCCCACCTCCCCGAGCTGCTGCGGGGGGAGCTCGCCGCGTCCGCGTTCCGGGTCGCGCTGCGCTACCAGCGCGTGCCGCTCGCAGACGGCGAGCTCGCCGTGAACGCGGGTCGCTTCTGGCGGGGCGAGGAGGTGCGTGTCGCAAGCCTGCGCGCGCTCGCGCAGCGCGCGGAGCCCGGGCGCATCGGGCCGGTGCTCGAAGCGGCGCTGCGCGCGGCGCTGCATTCCTTCTCGGCCGCGCTGCGCGCCGAGGCCCGCGACGCGCTGCTGCGCCTCGACCCTCCTGCCGCACTCGCGGAGCTGAGCGCGCTCGACTGGCGCGTCGGCTGGCGCGCGCCCGCGAGCGAGCGCCAGCGCGCACTCGCGGCGCTCGTGCGCCTCGAGGCGCCCGAGGTCGATTCCCTGTTGGCCGAGCGGCTCGACGCGCTGATCGCGGGAGAGCTCGCGCCGGAGCTCGCACTCGATCTGCTCGACGCCGCACGCGCGCGCGGCTCCTTGCGCCTGCGCGATCCGCTCGCGCGCTACGACGCGAGCCTGGATCGCAGCGACCCGCTCGCCGCGTACCGCGTCGCGGCGGTCGGTGGCGACCCCGTGCGCGGCAAGGCGATCTTCGAGGGCCACGGCGACTGTCTGCGCTGTCACGTCGTCGGCGAGCATGGCGGTCGAGTCGGTCCCGATCTCTCGGAGATCGGCGAGAGAGACGCTGCGTTCCTGCTCGAATCGCTGGTCGAGCCGCAGGCCCAGCTCGCCGCGGGCTTCCGCAGCGTGCGCGTGACGACGCAAGCCGGGGAGAGCATCGCCGGCGATCTCGAAGAGGAGAGCCCCGAGTGGCTGCGCATCCGCTCGTCGCAGGGCCTGCACGAGGTCCGCAAACGCGAGCTGCGCGAGCAGAGCGGCCCCTCGAGCGCGATGCCGCCGCTGGGCCGCAGCCTGCCCCTACGCGACCTGCGCGACCTGCTCGCGTTCCTTGCGACTCAGAAGTAGTGGGCAAGGTGCCATGCCCCGCGCAGTGAGCCCGCAGGCGAAGGTGATCCGCATCTACCTGTCACCGGACGCGAACTGCCTGCGCTACGTGACCGAGCAGTTCCTGCGCAGTCGGAGCGGAACCGGGGCGTTAGCCGCCTCGGCGCGCAGCGAGCCGCAGGCGAGCGGGTGCGCCGGGCCGCTCCCGGCCCGAGACCCGTGTAGGGCGAGCCCGCCCCTGCCCGCGGCCGACCGGGAACGCGAGGCGCATTGCGACATCGCCGCGGCCCGGGTACACGAGGGTAGCGATGAACGCGGACCGCCCGCTCTTCGACAGGACGATCTGGCTGCGCTTCCGCCGGACTGTTTCCGGCTTCGCGGACTCCCCGGTCGGCCGCCAGGCGAAGATCTGGTTCGCCTGCCTGCTGCTGCTGCTCTTCGGCACCAACCTGCTGAACGTGGTCAACAGCTACGTCGGCCGCGACTTCATGACCGCGATCGAGCACCGCGATCACCCGACCTTCCTGCGCATGGCGCTGCTCTACCTCGGGGTCTTCGGGCTCTCGACGATCGTCGCGGCCTTCTACCGCTTCTGCGAGGAGCGCCTCGGACTGCTCTGGCGTGAGTGGTTGACCCGGCGTGCGGTCGACCTCTACCTCGCGGACGGCACCTACTACCGGATGCGCGAGCAGCGCGAGATCGAGAACCCCGATCAGCGCATCTCGGAGGACGTGCGTTTCTTCACGACCACCACCCTCTCCTTCCTGCTGATGCTGCTGAACGCGACCTTCGCGATCATCGCGTTTTCGGGCGTGCTCTGGACGATCAGTCCGGCGCTCTTCGTCGTAGGCCTCGGCTACGCGGCCTCCGGCACCGCGCTCACGGCGCTCTTCGGACGCCCGCTCGTCGCCTTCAACTATCATCAACTCGACCGTGAAGCCGAGCTGCGCACGGACCTGCTGCACTTCCGTGAGAACGCCGAGTCGATCGCTTTGCTGCACAACGAGCTGCAGCTGCGCGCGCGCTTGCGGCGCCGGATCCGGGACGTCGTCTCGAATGCACGCCGCATCGTCGCAGTGAACCGCAACCTGACTTTCTTCACATCGGGTTACAACTATCTGATCCAGATCATCCCGGCGCTGATCGTCGCGCCGCTCTTCATGCGCGGAGAAGTCGAGTTCGGCGTGATTCCACAATCCGCGATGGCCTTCTCGCACCTGCTGAACGCATTCTCGCTCTTCGTGACGCAGTTCCAGTCGATTTCCTCCTACGCGGCCGTGCTGGCCCGGCTGGCGAACCTCGATCGCTCCCTCGGCGAGCGGGAGTCGGGCGAGAAATCCGGGATCGAGCGCGTGCCGAGCAGCGGGCCGCTGGTGTTCCAGCAGCTGACGCTCCGCTCGCCGCGAGACGACCGCATCCTCTTGCGCGAGCTCGACGCGACGATCGAAACCGGCGCGCGCCTGCTGGTCACGAGCCCGAGCGCGACCGCGAAGCTCGCGCTGTTCCGCGGGATGGCCGGCATCTGGAGCAGCGGCTCCGGGCGCGTGCTGCACCCGCCGGACGGCGAGATCCAGTTCCTGGCCGAGCGTCCCTATCTGCCGCGCGGCTCGCTGCGCGAAGTGCTGACGGCCGGCCGCCGCCGCGGCAGCAGTGCTTCTGCTGTGGACATCCAGTCGACGCTGCAGAGCCTGCAGATCGGAGACGTCGTGGCCCGCGCGGGCGGTCTCGACAGCGAGCGCGTTTGGGAGAGCCAACTGCCCTTCGCGGAGCAGCAGCTGCTCGCGATCGCGCGCGCGCTGCTCGCTTCGCCGCGCATCGTCGTGATGCACGAGATCTCGAGCGCGCTCGCGCCCGAGCAGGTCGGCTGCTGCCTCGGCCTCTTCGCGCGCAAGCGGATCGGTTATCTCGTGCTGGGAGAGCTCCACGACGAATCCGAGCTCTGCGACGCGGTGCTCGAGATCGCGAGAAATGGAACGTGGCGCTGGACCACTCCGCAGACCGCGCAAGCGCGGAGCTGAGCGCGAACGCGAACGAAGATCGGCTGAAAACGCGGAGCGGCGACGGAAGCCCCTCGACCCGAAGGTCGCGTGGCTCCCGCCGCCGCCCGTTCACCCCCCGAAGTCTGCTTGGTACCAGAACCCGCGCGCGCAGTGATGTGACGCAGATCACAACTCTGCCCCGTGCTCGGATAAGCTGGCGGCCCTCGCGAAGGAGGTGATCGGAATGGCTGGCCTCGACCTCAGTGTGGATCCCGTCGCGGAGTACGCGCGCAAACGCGTCTCCGCCGAAGAGGCCGCCGGCATGATCCGCTCCGGCGAGCTGATCTGGATTCCGTCGGCGCACGCGCCGCCGGCGATCCTCGCCTGCCTCGCCGCGCGCGAGAGCGAGCTCTCCCGCGTCAAGATCCGCAGCGTGATGATTCCGAACATGGGTTGGTTCCGGAAGGACGCCCTCGAGACCTGGGACCTCCAGGTCCAGGTGCCGATCCTCCCCGATAATCAGCAGGCGCTTGCCGCGGGGTTGATCGACTATCACCCCTACAGCTTGATGATGCAGCACAAGGCCGCCGATGCCGGGCGCGAAGAGGGCGAGCCGATCGACGTGCTGATGATCGTCGTCTCCCCGCCGAACGAGCGCGGCTACGTCTGCGTCGGGCACGCGTGCTGGGATGCGGTGTCGAGCGTCGGGCGCTCGAAGCGCGTGTTCGCGGAGACGAGCCCCTTTGTACCGCGCACCTGCGGCGACACCTGGATCCACGTCTCGCAGCTCGACGTGATCGTCGAGGGCGATCGGCCGCTGCTCGCGGGCCCCGATCCCGATCCGGCGAAATTTCCCGAAGTCGACCGCCGGATCGCCGCCAACGTGAAGACCCTGGTGCGCGACGGAGACACGCTCCAGCTCGGCCTCGGCAAGCACACCGGCGCGCTGCCGCTGCTCGGCGCCTTCGACGACGCGAACGACCTCGGCTACTTCGGCGAGCTGACGGTCGCAGGCACGGTCGGCCTCGCGCGCAAGGGCATCATCACCTCGCGCTACGCCGAGCTGCACCCGGGCCACTTCGTGGCCTGCCACATCGGGAACAGCCCGCAAGACCTCGAGTTCATCTCGGACAATCCCTTCTTCCAGCTGAAGTCCTACGAGTACACGAACGACCCGCGCGTGATCAGCCAGCACGACCGCCTGCTCGCGATCAACGGCGTGCTCTGCGTAGACCTCTCGGGCCAGATCGGCGTCTACGCGGTGGCCGAGCGCATGCTCTCGGGTCTCGGCGGCCACCTGGCCTTCGCGCTCGGCGCCTATCTCAGCAAGCACGGGCGCTACGTCGCGCTGCTGCGATCGACCGCCGCGGGCGGCAGCGTCTCGACGATCGTGCCGCAGTTCCCGAAGGGCCAGATCGTCTCGATCCCGCGCGAGATCGCCGACACGATCGTGACCGACCAGGGCATTGCGCGCCTGCTAGGCCGCAGCGTCCGCGAGCGCACCGAGCAGATCATCAACATCGCGCACCCGGACCACCGCGACTGGCTGCGCGAGGAAGCGAAGCGGCTCTACTGGCCGTAGGCGGGGACGTTGTTGCCTCTTGCCTTTTCGGCAGCCGAAAAGGCAAGAGGCAACAACGTCCCCGCTGCGTCCTCCTCAGTGCTCGTGCGCGGAGTGGTCGTGCCCACCGCCGCCGCCCGCGCCGGAGGCCTCCGCGAAAGACCGGAGCAGCGCGACGTCGGCCTCGGAGAGCGCGGCGTCCCGGTGCAACAGGAGATAGGGCGGCAACGGCATGTTGCCCTCCTCCACCTCCTCGACGGCCTCCTCGAGCTTCTCGAGCCGCTCCTCCTCGTCGTAGGCATTCCAGGTGGAGAAATTCATGTGTTCGCGCGCGTCCTTCACGTCGTGCGCGACCAGCCAGGAGACCGGCGCCAGCTGGGAGTACCAGGGCCAGCGCGTCTCGTTCGAGTGGCAGTCGTAACACGCGCGGCGCAGCAGCGCGCGCAGCTCGGGCGGCGCGGGAAGCTCCGCCTCGACCGGCGGATTCTCGCGTGCGACCGGAATCAGCTGTGCGAGCGCGAGCGCGCCCGCGAGTCCCAGCCCGATCTTCGCCCCTCTGCCCAGCGCCATCTCGACTCCTTCTCGCGTGCGCGCGCTCGTGCGACGCGAAGCCTACCAACCTTCGAAGAGGCCGCCGTCGTACCAGTCCCAGAGCAGATAGGTCGCGAAGCGCACGCTGCGGTCGTCGCGATTCGAGACCGGAATGCGCGCGCCGACGTTCAGCAGCAGGTGCTGGCGCCGGGAGAGCGCGATCTGGAGCTGCGGAACGAGGTCCCAGTCGTCCGTTGGCTGCCCGCCGTCGAAAGCGAGCGTGCTGAGCAGCTCGAGCATCGGCGTGACGCTGCGGCCGAAGCGGCCGGCCGTGAAGGTCCAGCCGAGCGCCGCGCGCGTGAGCAGCTCGGGGTCGCCGCGGTCGCCGTCGGCCGGAATCTCGCCCGCGATCTGGATCTGGAACGAGCCGTCTCCGGCGACGACCTGCCCGAAGGACACGAAGGGCTCGAAGACGACCGTGCCGCTGCCGCGCCCGGCGTCCTCGTCGCCGGTCGGGAGCAGCAGCTCGTGCCCGAGCGCTACGATCGAACCCCACTCCGGATCGTGGAAGATCGCGCTCTTCGCGGCCAGCGCGAGATCGCCGATGCCGGCGCCGAGATCGCCGTTCCCTGGATCCTCGACGACCTCGATCGGCAGCGCGATCTCGAGCTGGTGCCGCGCGCCGATCCGCTTCTCGAAGATCAGCTCCGTGGTCACGGCCGTCTCGCCTTCGAGTGCGGCATCCAGCGTGACGAGCGCCTCGTCCTCCGGATACGCTTTCTCGGTGTAGAGCGCGCGCGGGAGGTTCAGCTCGCCGCGCGGCCAGCGCGCGTCGCGGCAGAAGCTGCGCAGCTGCGCGACGACCTCGGCCAGCGTGCGGGGATCGAGCGAATCGCCGAATGCCGGCATCACGACGCTGAACGCACGCGCGGGGCCGCCGGCGTGGACCACGGCGAGCCAGTCCGCATCGGCCTCGCGGTTCGCAAAGGAGCAGTCGCTGAAGTCCGGCATCTCGAGCGAAAAGAGTTTCGCGCCGGGCTCGCCGCGACCGTCGACGCCGTGGCAGGTCGCGCAGACCGTCTGATAGATCTCGGCTCCGGAGCGCGGAGTCGGCTGCGCGGAAATGGCCTGCGCGAGCGCGAGCGCGCCCACCCCGAATGCCGCCCCTGCGCCGCCCCGCGCCGCGCTCACCGCGCGATTCCGAGGCCGACGATGCGCTGCAGCAGCGCCGGATACGAGAGCCCCGCGCGGCTCGCCGCGAGCGCGACCTCCTCGCCGCGCGCGACGTCCGGATTCGGATTCGCCTCGAGGAAGAACAGGCGGCCCGCGCGGTCGAGCCGGAAATCGAGGCGCGCGTAGCCCGAGAGCTGCAGCGCCTCGTAGACCACGCGCACGCTGCGGCGCAGCTCGCGCGCGAGCGGCGGCGGCAGCGCAGGCTCACGCAGCTTCACACCGCGCTTTCTCTGATAGGCGACGTCGTGTTTCAACCTGCCCGTCGCGATCAGCGGTGCGCGGTCGCGCGCCGAGACGACGAGCTCGAGCGGCGGCAGCACGCGCAGCCGGCGATTGCCGAGCACGCCGACGTAGAGCTCGCGGCCGTCGATGAAGGCCTCGACGAGCGCGTCCGTCCCGAGCCTCTCGTGCACGAAGGCGACGCGCCGCGCGAGCTGCGCCTCGTCGCGCACGAGCGAGGCCTTCGCGATGCCCATCGAGCCCTCTTCGAGCAGCGACTTCACGATCAGCGGAAATGCCAGCGCGGCCGGGCGGCGCGCGCTGCGGCCGCGGCGCACGACGATCGCAGCGGGCACCCGCACGCCGCGCGCGGCCGCGAGCTGCTTCGCGAGCGCTTTGTCGCGCGCGAGCAACATGCCGCGCGGATTGCAGCCCGTGTAGCGCGCGCGCAACAGCTCGAGGTAGCTCACCACGTTCTGATCGTAGACGGCCTCGCCCTGGAATTCCTCGACGAGATTGAACACGACGTCCGGCTTCCAATCGCAGACCGCGTCGCGGATCGGATCGAGCTCCTCGGCGACGCCGAGCTGCCGCACTTCGTGGCCGATCCGGGTCAGCGTCGTCCGCACGTCGAATTCGGTCTTGACCCAGCCGAAGCGCGCGGGCGAGACGTCGCGCCTGCGGCGCGGCGGAAGCAGATCGAGGTGCACGAGCAGCAGCACCCGCAGGCGCCGGTTCCGGCTCCGGCTCCGCGGGCTCGTATTCCCCGGCATCGCTCCGCGAGACTAGCCTCGGCTACGCTGCGGCGCGATGTCGCCCCGCGTGCTCGCGATCGCGCTGCTCGCGCAGCTCTTCGGCGGACTCACACCGGTCTGGACCAAGCTCGCGCTGGCCGGCTTCGAGCCCTGGACCCTCGTCTTCCTGCGCCAGCTGCTCGGCCTGCCGCTGCTGCTCGCGATCGCGCGCTCCGCGAGGAGCGCGGCACCGCCGCGTCGAACTCCGTGGACGCCGCGCGACCTGTGGCTCCTCGCGCTGCTCTCGTGGGTCGGCTTCGCGCTGCCGCAGCTGCTGCTCGCTGCGGGGATCGCGCGCTCGACCGCCGTCGCGAGCGCGCTGCTCACGCCGCTCGAGCCGATCGGCATCGTGGTGGGCAGCGCGCTCTGGTTCTCGGAGGGCCTGTCTCGCGCGCGCATCGGCGCGCTGCTGCTCGGCACGCTCGGCGCCTCGCTGATCGTGCTCCAGGATGGCCTGCGCCCGGATCTCGGCGACCCCTTCGGCGACCTGCTGATCTGCGCCGGCCACCTCGCCTGGGCGGTCTACACGCTCGCCGCGAAAGCGCTGCTCGAGCGCCACGACGAGGGCCGCGTTTCATTGCTCGCAGTCGGCCTCTCACTGCCTCCCCTCGCCGCTCTCGCCGCGACCGAAAGCCTCGACCTCGAGCGCGCGCTCCCGGCGCTCGTCTGGCTGCTCGCGCTCGCGGGCCTCTCGACGGCCCTCGGCACCTGGCTCTGGAACTGGGCGCTGCACCGGACCGGAGCAGGCGCCATGGGAATCTTGATCTTCGCGCAGCCGATCGTCGGAGTCGTCGGCGCGCACTTCGGATTGGGAGAGGGGATGGGCGCGCTCGCCTTGCTCGGGTCGCTGGTGATCCTGATCGGAGTGGCTCTCGAGCTGCGGGCGCCGGGGCGAGTCGGGGCGCCCGGGTGATAGAAGCTACGAACGCCTCTTCCGCCGCCGCCCCGAGCCGAGCCAGCCCCGGCGGCGGAAGTACAGCAGCAGGCCGCCGGCGAGTGCCGCCATCGCGGCGAGCGAGAGCGGGTAGCCGCTGCGCAGCCGCAGCTCCGGCATGTAGTCGAAGTTCATGCCGTAGATGCCGACGATGAAGGTGAGCGGGATGAAGATGCTCGTGAGCACCGTCAGCACCTTCATGATCTCGTTGGTGCGCTGCGAGAGGGTCGAGAGGTGGATCTCGACCAGGCTGTTCGCGGTCTCGCGCGCGGAGTCGATCGCTTCCATCACCTGCGTGATGTGCTGCTCGGTGCTGTGCAGGAAGCGCACGACCTCCGCGCCGATGAAAGGGCTCTCCTCGTAGATCAGGCTGCGCAGCGCGTCGCGCTGCGGCCAGCCGACGCGGCGCAGGATCAGCAGGTCGCGCCGCACGTGGTGCAGCTCGGCCAGGATCTCGGGGCCGGGATGGCGGTGGATCTGCTCCTCGAGCTCCTCGAGGCGCTCGAAGAAGCTCTCGAGCACCGGGAAATAGCGGTCTACGAGCGCGTCGATCAGCGCGTAGGTCAGATAGTCGACGCCGCGTGTTCGGATCGTTCCGGTGCCCTCGCGCAGACGCTTGCGCACCGGCTCGAAGAAGCCGAAGTCGCGGTCCTGGAAGCTGATCATCCATTGCGACCCGAGCACGAAGAAGACCTGCGGGACTTCGACCTTTCCATCCAGGATCTCGGGCAGCCGCGCGACGATCAGGTGGTGCTGCTCCTCGATCAGGCTCTTCGCGCGCTGCGGAACGTGCGTCGCATCCTCGAGCACCAGCGGGTGCAGGCCGAAGAGCTCCACGACGCGGCGCAACACGCGCTCGTCGCCGAAGCCCTTGATGTCGATCCAGGTCGGCGTCGGCGTGTCGACGAAGGGCACGAGCTCTTCGACGTCGGCGATCTCGCGCTCGATACAGCTGTCTGCGCCGTAGTCGAAGACGCGGATCCGCGGCGGCTTTTCACCCGGCGCGATCACGACCGTCCCGGGCGAGGCGCCGATGCCGGGTTTGCGCTTCTTGAAAGTCACGCCTGTCCTCCTCGCCGCGGAGCCGCTTCGGACCCTGCGGAGGTCGCGCGCGCGAAGGCCTCCGCAATCCAGGCCTCGATCCGGGCCGGGAAGCGCCCGCCCACGAGCAGCTTCTGGTTCAGCTCGATCTCGAGACCGAGATAGTCGCGGTCCGCGAAGCGCCGCCGCAGCACGCGCGCGAGGCCGTCGTTGCTGCCGCGGTAGGGCGCGTTGCGGCGCACGCGCAGCTTCGGCCCCTGCGCCCGCAGTTCCTGCTGCCAGAGCGCGCAAAAGCGGCGCTCGCTCGGGCGCTGTGGGTCGTAGAGCAGGCCCACCTCGACCTCGCGGCGCTGCCCGCGCAGCACCGGCGTGAAGCTGTGCACCGCGAGGTGCAGCACGCAGGCCCCCTTCGCGACCGCAGCCTCGACCGCGCGCTCCACGCGCCGCCGCGGCGGCGTATGGAAGCGCTGCATCAGCTGGGCGAGCTCCGCCTCGGGTAGTTGCTTTACATAGCGCGAGAAGACGCGCGGGTGGCCGGGAGTGCGGTTCAAATCGACGAGCAGGCGCGTCGTGGTCGCAGCGAAGAGCCGCACGCGCAGCCGGCGGGCCAGTCCGCGCGCGAAAGCCAGCGAGCCGCGGTCGTAGCCGCGATGCGTCTCTAGCAGCCCGGCCGCGCCGCGAAACAGCTGCGCATAGGCTGCGGGAACGCGATTTCCGCCGTGCTCGCAGCTCAGCACGACGGCGATCGAGCGCGGCTCGCCGGCGCTACGCCGCGACACCGAAGATCCGCCCCTGCTCCAGGCAGTCTGCGAGCTCGCGATACACGAGCGCGAGCCGCTCGCGCGAGGGCGCGGGCCCCGCAGTGCACAGCAGCCGCGCGGCGAGGGGGCCCCGCGCGAGCAGCAGATCGATCACTTCGGCGCTTTCCGCTCCGCCCGCGAGCTGTGGGCGCACGCGCTCGAAGAGCGCGCTCGCGAGCTCGCCCGCAGTCGCAGTCTCAGCGCCCGACCAGCCGAGCGCGCGCAGCAGCGCGTCGTCGCGCGTCTGCGCCGCGGCGCCTTCGCGCGCGACATCGCGCAGCAGCCGGGCGAGCGGCTGCGTCGCCACCGCGCGCTGCTCGGCAGTGGTCGAAATGCGTTCCTCGACCAACGCTCGCAGCACCTCGATGATCGCATCCGCGATCGCGACGTCGACGCGCGGCGACTCCGCGACGTCGAGCACGCGGATCTCGATCGCGCTGCGCTCGAAGCGCGCGATGCAACCGCGCGCATTGACCCACTCGTTGCGCAGCACGCCCTCGGGATCGAGCGCAGCCAGGTCGCGGTAGATCAGCGAAAGGATCTGCGCCTCGTAGTCTCGCTTCGTAAACACGGGCTCGGGAACGATCTCGCCCGCGACCGAGGGAATCCGCCGGCTGTTGCTCGCGTAGTGGTCGAGACGCGTGTCGAGCAGACCCGTCGCGCGCCCCTCCTGGAACGGAGAGCTCGCGGAGAGCGCCGGCAGCAGCGGGAGCAGCAGGCGGGTCGCCGCGTGCAGGCGCCCGAACTCGTCGTCGCCCGCGAAGGGCAGGTTGATGTGCACGCTCTGCAGATTCGCCCAGCCGTGCCCGCGGCAATCGAAGATGCGGTGGAAGCTCTCGTAGACCGCGTTGTGCTCGTGCGGCCAGAGCACGAGCTCGCGCTGCGGATCCATCCACGGGTGCATGCCGCCCGGCAGCAGCCGCGCCCCGAGCGCGGCCAGGTGCTGCTCGATGCGATCGACGCTGTGCTGGAACGCCGCCCCGAGCCCCGCGACACCCCGCGCGGGCCCATTGGTCTTGAGCTCGATCACGTGCAGCACGAGCTCGTTGCTCCACGCGATCTCGCCGACTTCGATCTCCGATTCGATCGCGCCGCACTCGGCCTGGATCAGCTGGTCCGCGATCGGCTCGACGTCGAGGCTCGCGCGGTCTGCGATCATGTATTCGAGCTCGAGGCCGACGACCTCGAAGAGGTGATGCACCGGGCCGCTGCTCACCCCCTGGCCCGCTCCGAGCGCGTGTCCAGGCGCACGCGGAAGTGGCGCATGATCGCGAGGTAGAGGTCGTCGCCGAGCACCCGGTCTTCGTAGCCGGCCTCGAGGCTCGGGTTGTCGTTGACCTCCATCACCAGCACGCGCTCGCCGCACTGCTTCAGGTCGACACCGTAGAGGCCGTCTCCGATCAGCGCGGCCGCGCGGACCGCTTCGTCGACCACCGCGGGCGGCACTGCGTCGAGCGAGACGGTCTCGGTGCGGCCGTAGCGCTCGTTGCCGTTTCCCTTCTTCCCGCGCGAGACGATCTGCCAGTGACCCTTCGCCATGAAATAACGGCAGGACCAGAGCGGCTGGCCAGCCAACACACCGATGCGCCAGTCGAAATCCGAGCTCACGAATTCCTGCGCGACCGCGAGCTCCGAGCCGCGCAGCGATTCCTCGAGCTGGCGATGCATCTCGGCCAGCGTGTGCGCCTTCGCGACGCCGCGCGAGAACGCGCTGTCGGGCACCTTCAGCACGCAGGGGAGCCCGATCTCGCGCTCGATCCGCGCGGCATCGCCGGAACCGACGACCAGCGTCTTGGGGCAGCCGATCCCGTGCCGCGCGAAGGCCTCGGCCATGAAGACCTTGTTCGTACAGCGCAGGATCGACTGCGGGTCGTCGA
>CAYTJA010000251.1:0-5337 GCA_964437835.1 uncultured Spirochaetales bacterium | reverse complement strand
CGCGCACCTTCTCGATCGAAATGTCCGGCAGGTGCAGGTGTGCGTAGGGGTTCTTGAGCGCGTTCTTGCGGTCCTTGACCGCGACCTTCCAGCCGATGTGCGGCGGCGCGCCCGACTGCAGGATGTAGTTCCGGATCCAGGGCGCGAAGGAGCCGCCCGCGCCCTGGCTGCCGCTGCGGCCTCCGCCGAGCGCCCAGGTCGCGTTGCCGTCGGATTGCTTCTCGTAGCCGAGCGTCAGCACGCGCTGGTAGAGGCCGCTCTCGATCATCACGGCCGCGGTGATCGCGGTCGACGCGCCGACCGAGCCGGCCGTGTGCACGCGGTGGATCGGCTTGCCGACGGCGCCGAGCGCGTCGCAGAGCGAGAGCTCGGGCATCATCACGCCCTCGAGCGCGTCGGGGGCCTTGCCGATCACGATCGCGTCGATGTCCGCGAAGCCGAGGCCGGCATCTTCGAGCGCGCGCAGCGCGGCCTCGCGCACCAGGCCGTCGAGCGAGAGATCGCCGCGGCGCTTCGAGTATTTCGTCTGTCCGGTTCCGATCACCGCGCAGCGCTCGGCCATCACGCCTCTCCTTCGAGCACGCAGAGCAGGTTCTGTTGCAGCGCGGGACCGCTCGCACAGTGCGCGAGGCCGCGGCGCGCCTCGCCGGCCCGAATCCGATTCGCGACCTCGATCACGCGCACCAGGCCCGTGGCCATCACGGGATGTCCGCAGAGCGGGCCGCCCGAGGGGTTGATGCGCGTCTCGCGCGGAAGATTCAACGCGCGCTTCAGCAGGATCTCCTCGGGGCTGTAGCGCACGCAGAGCTCGGCGACGTCGATCGGCGCCGAGCCGACTCCAAGCTTCTCCGCCGCGAGGCGCGTCGACTCCGAGCGCGTGAGGTCGCGCAGGCCGTAGTGGTGCGACTCGATGCGGTGGTCGATGCCGCGGATCCAGACCGGCTGCTTGCACAGCTCTCGCGCGCGCTTTCCGCGCGCGATCAGCACTGCGGCCGCGCCGTCCGAGATCGGCGGCAGATCGTGCTTGCGCAGCGGCGAGGCGTAGTAGGGCTCCTTCAGCAGCGCGTCGACCGAGACGTCCTTCGCGACCTGCGCGTTCGGGTTGCGCAGGCCGTCACGCCGGCTGCGCGAGACGACCTCCGCGAAATCGCGCTCGCTCGCGAGCTTGGCGTCGAGCAGTGCGCGCGCCTGCAGACCCGCGACCGAGACCGGGTCGAGTCCGAGCGGCGCGTGGTAGTAGGGGTCCCCCTGTAGCGGGAAGATCTCGCGCGGGTTTCCGGGCGAGGACTTGCCCGAGCCCGCGACGAGCGCGATGTCGATGTCCCCGCACTGGAGCCGCACCCAGGCTTCGAAGAGCGCGAAGGCGCCGTCCATCTCGACATGCGATTCATAGACGGGCGGCCAGGCGCCGAAGCCGTCGACGTTCGAGACGAACGCGAAAGGCATGCCGGATAGGTAGTCGCAGCTGCCGGCGACCGTGAAGTCGATCTGGCTGCGCGAAAGTCCGGTGTCCTTCAGCAGCTGGTTCGTGAGTCCCATCAGCATCGAGGGCTCGCTGTCCGGGTACTCCCGCATCGAGGCAGTCTGGGCCGTGGCGATGATTGCGATTTCTTCGGCCATGTCAGTACGCGTGCTCCGAAATCTGGTCGTAGGGGACATCGGGCTCGCCCGTGCGCTCCCAGCGCTCGAGTACCTGGCCGGTGTTGCCCCAGCGGTTGTCCATCTCTCCGAGGTCGCGTTGCCCCTCGGGCTTGAAGATCGCGCGCACGCGCAGGCCCGGGTGGAACTCGGCGGCCGGGATGTCGCGGATGTCCTGTTGGCCCAGCGGCTGATCGGCGCCGTCGAGCAGGATCGACGCGCGAATGTAGGGCTCCGTCTCCTGCTGCCCGTAGTACTGGACCGGCGTGATCACGGTGTAGGCGACGACGGTGCCCGTCGGCTTCACCTCGATGTCGTCCTTTTCGGTCAGCAGCACGCGCTCGATCGGGTCGTAGCCCTTGCTCGGGATGTAGACCTTGCCCGAGACGGGGCTCTTCTGTCCGATGAACTTCCCAGCCAGCAGGCCCTTCGCATAACGCTCTCGGTACGCGTGCATCGGCTCCTGGAACGAGAGCGAGATCAGGTGCTCGGTGATCTCGACCTCGCCCTGGCCCGGCGGGACGTAGTCGTTCGTCGCCTCGGCCTCCGGCACGAAGTAGACGTCGGTGATCGCGCTCTTCCTCTCTTTGCGCCACTGCGCGCGCACGCGCATGCCGGTCGAGACGGCCTCGGGCCCGCTCGCTTTCAACGCGTGCACGAGCGGGGTGTCGGCGCCGTCGAGCTGGATCAGCGCGAACGCGAAGGGCTGCTGGAAGGGGTGCTTGCGCGTCGGCTCGGCGATCCAGGTCCAGGAGACGACGCGGCCGCCGGGGCCGACCGGGACGTAGTCGCGCTTCAGCTCTGCGCCCGTTTCGGGGTCGAATTCGATCGGCGGGCAGAGCACGCGGCCGCGGCAGCGGATGCCGATCAGCTGGCCGTCGCGCAGCGCGGTCAGGAAGCGCCCGACGACCGGACCCGTGGTGCGCGTGTAAGGGTATTCGAGCGTGTAGCGGACCGGGGGGAGTGCCGACATGCAGCGCAGACTACACGCGGGCGCGCGTGCGCTTCAAGCGCGTTCGAGCGCGAGCGGCAGGCGCGCGGGAACCCGGAACAGCGACGGGCCCCAGCGGATGCGTTCCTCGACGCGCTGCAGCCCGCGCGTGCGCAGCACGAGCGCCCCGAGCGCCTCCTGCGCCTGCATGCGCGCGAGGTGCGCGCCGAGGCAGAGGTGCGTGCCGCCGCCGAAGGCGAGGTGGTCATTGGGCCTGCGGCCGATGTCGAAGCGGTCGGGATGCTCGAAGTGCTCCGGATCGCGATTCGCGCCCCAGAGCGAGAGCCACAGCGTGGTGTCCTTCGGGATCTGCTGGCCGCCGAGCTCGGCGTCCGCGTGCAGCACGCGCGTCGTCATCCCGATCGGGCCCTCGAAGCGCAGGCACTCGTCGACGGCACTCGCGATCAGATCGGGCTGAGCGCGCAGCCTTGCCGCCTGCGCGGGGTGGTCGGCGAAGAGCTTCGCGCCGAGGCCGATCAGCCCGATCGTGGTCTCGAAGCCCGCCGCGAGCAGGCCCATGCACTGGACCACGAGCTCCTCGGGGCTGAGCCGCTCGCCCTCCTCCTCGGCCCGGATCAGCTCCGAGAGCAGGTCCGAGCCGAGCCGCGTGCGGCGCTCCGCGATCAGCGCGTTGAAATAGCCGGCCAGCGCGAATACCGCGGCCTGGACTTCGCTGCGCTCCTCGGGCCGCAGGAACTCTCCGCGCAGGACGTGCACGCCGGTCGCGGTCCAGGCGGCGAAGCGATCGCGGTCGGCGAGCGGGACGCCTAGCATCTCGCAGATCAGCTGCGAAGGCAGCGGCTGCGCGAGCCCGCCGATCAGCTCGATCTCGCCGGCCTCGAGCGCCGGCGCGAGCAGTGCATCGGTGATCTCGCGCACGCGCGGGCGCCAGCTCTCGGTCGCGCGCGGCGTGAAGGCCTTGCTCACGAGCTTGCGCAGGCGCGTGTGGTTCGGAGGGTCCTGCTGCAGCATGAACTGGCCGCCGGAGGGGCCGCCGCCGCCCATCGCGTTCGCGGCGAGGCTGCCGTCGCTGCGGCGCACGCCCGCCGGCAGCTCGCGCAGCACCGCGGAGACGTCGCGGTAGCGATACACGCGCCAGAGGCCGGCAGGGGTCGGGTGAACCGGATGGCGCTCGCGCATCTCTGCGACGCTCGGGAACGGATCGTCCCAGCGCTCGGGATCGGGTTGATTCGGATCGACGCCGTGCCAGGAGGGGAGCAGCGGCGCGCGGAGGGAGGGGGCTGCCGCGTGAGCCGGAGCCCCTTGAACGGTCGCCATGCGAACCTCGTCTGCAGCTTCGGGCGCGCGCTGGGACAGTGTGACACCCCCACTCCGCAGCGCAAATCGGATTCGCGGGCCGGGCCGCTCCCGGCCCGGGCCCCGCCTGGCTAGCGCCAATGCCGGTTACGCAGGACCGAATACGCGCAGCCGCGCCGTGATGGCCGCACGCGCCAGACGGTCGTCGTACGTGACGACGCCGGCAATGGCATCGCCAGCGGACAGCGCCGTCGCCAGGTGGATGGCATCGAGCGAGCGCAGGTCGGGAGGCGAGACTCGCGTAGCCAGGGTGAGAATCGTTTCGTCGATGCGTACCAACGAGATGCGCTCGAGGACTCGCGCCGCCCGCCGGCGATCGGCCACCGAACCGCGCGCACGACGGACCGCGCGATGAACTTCGACACGAGTCAGAACGCTGGAGATCCGCTCTTCGTACGCTTGGATGAACTCGAACAAAGCCAACGATTCCGTTTCTGCGGTCACGAGCTTCACGATCGCAGAGGAATCGAGGTAGAGGGCGGCCACGTCAGCGAGGGTCGGCGCGCAGAGCCTGCAAGGCATTGCTCAGCCGTCGAGAAGGACGCCCCTTCGGCACACCCAGATCGACGAGGTCACCGACGGGCTGGGTGGCGCGACCGGCTGCCACGAGCCGAGCCACCAACGAATCGGGCCGGGGAAGAGGCGCCAGCACGGCGACCGGATGGCCATGCTCGGTGACCTCCAGCGTGCGACCGCAGCGCGCGACGCCGTCATGCGATCGCTCTTGCCACTGCCATCGCTCCAGAGGTCGCGCCCTCGATGAACGCGATCGTCTGGCAATCGCCGATCGCGTGCACCGGGATACCCGTTGCAGCGATTGCGTCAGCCAATCGCAGGTTCGGAACCGCGCCCGTCGCAGCGATGACGGTGTCGGCGCGGATCTCCTCGACTTCGCCACTCCGGTCGATCATTACGGATCCGTCCGCGACCTGATCGACCCTTGCGTTGGCGAGCAATCGCACGCCGCGAGACTCGAGCTCGCTGATCAGACGGAAGCGACCCGGAAGTCCGAGTTCTCCGGCGAACACGTTGGTTGTGCCCACCACTGTGACATGCCGCTCACGCTGCTGGCAGCGATCGGCCAACGACAGAGCTGCCTTGCTCTCGCCGATCACGACGATGTGCTGGCCGACGGAGTCGTTGTCCTCTCGGAGCCACTCTCGGAGCTCGGGAACGGATCGCACGAGGTCGCTTCTGCCGGGCAGGGCTGGAGTCGACCACGACGCGCCTGTTGCGACGACGATCTCGTCGATCTCGCCGGGGATGGCGTCCGCTTCGACCTCGGCGCCGAGTTCGATGGCGACGTCCGATTGTTCGACCTGGTGGATGAGCCAACCCAGGTAGGCCTCGAGGACCGGATCGGCGAGGCTGGCCGTGACGAGCATCCCGCC
>CAYTJA010000250.1:0-12374 GCA_964437835.1 uncultured Spirochaetales bacterium | reverse complement strand
CGGACGCAGCCCTTGCTGCCGATGGCAATCGGTCAGCCCGAGCGTCGCACCCATGACTATGTTCGCCACGGGACCACCTCGCTGTTCGCCGCCCTGGATGTCGCGACGGGCGAGGGGATTGGGGAATGCCATCGCCGACATCGGGCCACGGAATTCCGCAGCTTCCTCGAGACGATCGACGCGCCGGTCCCGGCCCATCTGGATCTGCACCTGATCCTCGACAACTACGGCACCCACAAGACCCAGGCGATTCGGCGCTGGCTCTATCGCCACCCGCGCTTCCACCTGCACTTCACGCCCACCGGGGCTTCGTGGATCAATCAGGTCGAGCGCTGGTTCGCGGACCTGACCCGCAAGCAGCTGCGTCGCGGAATGCACCGCAGCACCCTCGCCTTGGAGAAGGCCATCCGCGACTACCTGAAGACCCACGACCAGAGCCCGCGTCCCTTCGTTTGGACGAAGACTGCGGACCAGATCCTCGCGTCGCTCGTGCGTTTTTGTAATCGCACTTCAGGGACGGAACGCTAGGCGACGACACCGGACGCGCGCAGCTCGGAGATTCGCGCCGCGTCGACTCCGAGCTCGCCGAGGATTGCGTCGCTGTGCTGGCCGAGCGCCGCGGCAGGCGCGGGCTCCGCGAGCGGCGTGCCGAGGAAGAGTGCCGCGTGGCGCGGCTCGCGCAGGCGTCCCGCGAGCGGGTGCTCGCGCACGCTGAAGCTGGCGTTCGCGCGCACTTGCGGATCTTCGTGCAGCTCCTCGAGGCGGCGCACGACGCCGTGCGGCACGTCCTCAGCCGCGAGCTGGCGCTCGAACTCAGCGCGCGTGAGCTTCGCGGCCGCGGGCGCGATGCGGTCGCGGGTGACGCCAGCGAGATAGGCGAGGTTCTGCATCCGCGACGCGACCGTCGCGAGCTTCGGGTCGCCGGCGACATCCGGAAGCTCGAGCGCGCGGCAGAGCCCCTGGAACTCCGCATCGGCGAAGGGCGTCGCGGTGCCGAAGCCGTCGGCGAGGCGCAGCAGCCGGAAGTCGCGGCCGAGCGAAGGCTGATGAGCGATGCCTTCGCCCAGCAGAATCAGATCGCTCGCGCGGTCGGGCCACAGGAATGCGATCGCGGCGTCGAGCATCGAGAGCTCGATGCGCTGGCCGCGGCCGCTCTGCGCGCGGCCGACGAGCGCCGCGCAGGCTGCCTGCGCGGCGACGTAGGCCGTGAGCTTGTCGGTGAAGAGCTGGCGGATGAACTCGGGCTCCTCGGTGGCCGGATTCGTCTGGCCGTCGGCAATGCCCGCGTAGGTCTGGATCACGTTGTCGTAGACGCGCTTGCCGGCGTAGGGGCCCGTCTGCCCGAAGCCCGAGAGCGAGACGTAGACGAGGCGCGGGTTCGCCTCACACAGCACGGCGGGCCCGACGCCGATGCGATCGACGACGCCCGGGCGCAGGTTCTGCACCAGCACGTCGGCACGGGCGGCGAGCTGGCGGAACAGCGCGACGCCGCGCGGATCCGAGAGCGAGAGTGCGAGCGAGCGCTTGCCGCGGTTCAGCACGTGGAAGATCCCGGACATGCCGCCGCGCTGGCTGCCGACGTGGCGGAACAGATCGCCCGCGCCCGGCGGCTCGACCTTGATCACCAGGGCGCCCTGATCGGCGAGCAGCGTCGCGCAGAGCGGGGCGGCCACCAGGGCGCCGAGCTCGAGCACGCGCAGGCCTGCGAGGGGTCCGGGCACGTGGCTCCCTGTTCGTTTGCGATCGCGGGCGCCCGCTCGCGGTCGCGAAATCGGCTGCACACTGCGCAGCGAAAGCCAACGGTGAGAGCTTCGAATCGAAGGCCCCGTGCGCGCCGCGCAGGCTATCACGCGCCGGGTCCGACGCGCGCTTCGGCGCTTGCCCATCCCCCGCGGCTGCGGGTAGTCTGGGACCGGAGGGGATCATGCCCGCGACGCTCCCGCGCTTCAAAGCTTCCGATCCGATCGACGCGATCACCGCGGCGCTGCGCGCGCGCGGCGGCGTGATCGTCGAGCAGACGCTGAGCCCGGACCTGTTGCGGCGCCTGAACGCGGAGGTCGATGCCTATGTCGCGGCGGCCGACCCCGCGATGCGCCACCTGAATCCCTTCATCGACTGGTTCTTCGGCAAGCACACGCGGCACGTCGCGGCGCTCGCGACGAAGTCGCGCAGCTTTGCCGAGGAGGTGCTCTGCCACCCGCTCTTCACGGGGATCTGCGATCGCGTGCTGCTGCCGGCCTGCGCGCGCTACCAGCTGAACCTCGGCCACATCATCGACCGCGGCCCCGGTGCGGAGGCGCAGATCCTGCACCGCGACGAGCAGACCTGGGTCCACGTGCCGCGGCCGCACCCCGAGCTGCAGATTGCGTCGATGACCGCACTCTCCGAATACACGGCCGAGCTGGGCGCGACGCGCCTGGTGCCGGGCAGCCACGAGTGGCCCTACGAGCGACAGGCGCTGGACGCCGAGATCGCCGTGGCGGAGCTCGAGCCCGGATCGTCGGTGGTGTATCTCGGCTCGACGCAGCACGGCGCAGGAGCCAACACCACGCCCGACCGCTGGCGCCGGGGCCTGCATCTCTCCTACGTCGTCGGCTGGCTGCGCACCGAGGAGAACAACTACCTGGCGACGCCGCCCGAAGTCGCGCGCGAGCTGCCGCGCCAGGCGTAGGAGTTGCTCGGCTACGCCGTACACGACGCGCTCAAGTCCGCGGGCGGCTACCTCGGCATGCTCGAGCTGCGCGATCCGGTCGAGCTGCTGGCCGAGGGAAAGCTCGGCGCGCACTAGCTCCTTGGCAGTCCTGGAAAGTCTCGAAGCCTCAGAGGGGAGGACGCATGGAGTTCGGAGTGTTCATGGGTGGCTCGGTCGGGCCCCGGCCCTGGGACGAGCGCGAGCCGCTGCGGCTGCGGCGGGACGTCGACATCGGCGTCGCGGCGGACGAGGCGGGCTTCGATACGTTCTGGGCGCCCGAGCACCACTGCCTCGAGGAATATTCGCACTGCTCCTCGTCCCACCTGATGTGCCTCGCGGTCGGCATGCGCACCGAGCGCATCCGCGTGGTCACGGGAATCTTCAATCTCTGCCCGACGATCAACCACCCGGTGCGCGTCGCCGAGCAGATCGCGATGATCGACGTGCTGACGAACGGCCGCGTCGAGCTCGGCACCGGCCGGGGCAGCGGATCGACGGAGGTCAACACCTTCGGCATCACGAACGAACAGAGCCGCGACATGTGGGAAGAGGCGATCCGCGCGATCCCGAAGATGTGGACGCAGGAGCTCTTCTCGTGGCAGGGCAAGTACTTCTCGGTGCCCGAGCGCGTGATCCTGCCGCGCGTGGTGCAGAAGCCGCACCCGCCGCTCTGGGTCACCGCCTCGAACCCGCCGACGGTCGAACTCGCGGCGCGCCGCGGGATCGGCGTCGCGATGTTCAATTTCTCGGACCCGGAGCTGTTGCGCCCGAACGTCGAGATCTACAAGAACGCGATCGAGAAGGCCGAGCCGGTGGGCGCCTTCGTGTACAACAAGATCATGGCGATCGCGCCGCTCTTGTGTCTGCCGGACGGCGACGAGGCGCGGGCCCTCTACGCGAAGGGCAATGCCACGGCGGTCTCCCCGCACTTCTCGATCTTCTTCGACACCATCCCGGCCTACGCGCACCTGCAGCAGGGAGAGCAGAAGCCGATTTCACAGACCCGCCTGCGCGAGCTGATCAAGCGGGCCGCGAAAGATCCCGCGCTGCGCGGCCCGGTTGCCTCGGGCGCGATCACGCCGGAATTCCTGTACGAGAACGGAATCTGCGTCGGCAATCCGGACGACGTCGCGCGCATCGTGAAGCGCTATGCGAACATCGGCCTCGACATGCTCGTGATGATCCCGGCCGCGGGCTGGCACATCCCGCACGAGCGAACCGTCGAGTCGATGATGCTGACAGGCCAGAAGGTGCTCCCGCTGTTCCGCTAGGCCAACGCAAGTCAGCCAGCGCAAGCCGCTTCGGCGCGCAGCGAGGCGAAGCCGAGCGGAGAGCGGGTGGGACCGGGCCGTTCCCGGACCGGGACCCGCAAGGCCCGGCGATCAAGAGTCCGCGCGGTGATCGGATTCGAGCGCTGCGGCGGAGGCGAGGACTTCGGCGTCGAGCTGGGCTTCGGCGGTTTCGCGTCCGCGCAACGCAGCGAGCAGTGCGTCCGCGACGTCCTGCTGCGTCGATCCGCTGCGGGCGTCTTCGACACTTCCGACCGCCGCAGGATCGAAGGGCAGCGCGAGCGCCGCGTAGACGGGGCCCAGCACGTCGCGCAGCCGCGCGCTGCCTGCGACGACGATCACGCCGCCGACGTGCGCGGCGCCGCGCACGATGCGCTGGCCCACGCCCATCAGCTTCCGGGTTCCGCCGGCGTTCACGCTCCAGTCGCCCGGGCAATACTCGCCGGGCACGGCGCCGATGCGCGCGTCGATGCCGAGCGAGCGCAGCGCGCTCGCGATCCAATCCGCGGTGCGCGCGAAGCGCTCGCGCACGCCGCGGCGCGCTTCCGGCAGGGCGGTACTCCAGGCGAAGGCGAGGGAGTCGCTCGTGAAGGCGGCCGCGCTGCCACCCGTGAGGCGCAGTGTCGGGGCGAAGCCGGCCGCGCGCGCGGCCCGGACTGCCGCCGGGAAGCCCGCGCGCGTCGCGTCGAGGCGCGAGAATGCGAGCGCGTCGTCCGGACGGTAGAGGCGCAGCGTCTCGGGAACGCGGCCCGCGGCGACCGCTTGCAGCAGCGCGCGCGAGACCGCGACGTCGAACGCCGGGCGGCCCGGAAAGCGCTCGCGGACGATGCGCAGCGGCTGCGGCACGCGCGCGAGAGTACCGCTCCCGCAGCGCTCGCCGTGCCCTGGTGACCCGTCTACCGTTGGCGAGCATGAGCCCTCCCGCGCAGGTCACGCGGCCGCGCCGCCTCTCGGAAGTCTCGCGCTTCGAGCGCGAAGTCGATGTGCTGATCGTCGGCTACGGCGGCGCCGGAGTTTCGGCGGGGATCGAATCGGCGCGCGCGGGCGCGCGCACGCTTGCGCTCGAGGCCGCAGGTGGGGGCGGGGGCACGACCGCGATGTCCTCCGCCCATCTCTATCTCGGCGGTGGCACGCGCGTGCAGCGGGCCTGCGGCATCGACGACAGCCCCGAAGAGATGTTCAAGTTCATCATGGCCTGCGCGGAGGATCCGGACGCAGAGAAGGTGCGGCTCTACTGCGAGGGCAGCGTCGCGCACTTCGACTGGCTGGTCTCGCTCGGCGTTCCGTTCAAGGATTCGATCTACCGCGAGCGCACGGTGCTGCAGCCGACCGACGACTGCCTGCTGTGGTCCGGCAACGAAAAAGCCTGGCCCTTTCGCGAGCTCGCGAAGCCCGCGGCGCGCGGACACAAGGTCCAGCTGCCGGGAGACGCGGGGCCGTTGTTGTTCCAGAAGCTCTCGGCCGCGGCCGAGCATGCGGGCGTCGAAGTGCTCTGCGACATGCGCGTGTGTGCGCTGATCAGCGACGACGCCGGTCGGGTCGCAGGTGTCGTGGCGCAGCAGTTCGGTCGCGAGCTCGCCTTCGCCGCGCGCCGCGCGGTGATCCTGTGCGGCGGCGGCTTCGTGATGAATCCCGACATGCTGCGCCGGCACGCGCCCGAGCTGCTGACGCCGAACGTCGTGCCGATCGGCAATCCGCACGACGACGGCTCGGGTATCCAGCTCGGCAGCTCGGTCGGCGCTGCCGCGATCCACATGGGCGAATACTTCCTGTCGGTGCCTTTCTATCCGCCCGCGAGCCACACGCGCGGGATCTTCGTCAACGCGCAGGGCCAGCGCTTCGTGGCGGAGGACAGCTACCACGGGCGCATCGGAGACCGCTGCCGCCGCCAGCCCGACGGCAGCGCGTACCTGATCGTCGACGACGCCTGCTACGAGCCCGCGGAAGGCGGGCGCGCGGTGCTCGCGGTCGAGGACAGCATCGAAGCGCTCGAGCGCGCGCTGGGCCTGCCCGAGACGACGCTCCAGCACACGGTCGAGGTCTTCAATCGCTTCGCCGCGGGCGGCGAAGACCCACTTTTCCACAAGAGCCGGGAGTGGCTCTCGCCGCTCGTTGCAAAGCCCTTCGCCGCGCTCGAGTGCTCCTTCGGCAAGGCCTGGTATCCGTGCTTCACGCTCGGCGGTCTGCGCACGCGCGCGAGTGGCGAAGTGCTGACCGAGTCCGGGGAGCTCATTCCGGGTCTATTTGCCGCGGGCCGCAACGCCTGCAACATCCCGCGCTCGGCCGGCGGCTACGCGAGCGGGACCTGCGTCGGGGACGCCACCTTCTTCGGTCGGCGTGCGGGGCAGGGTGCTGCGTCGGCGCCGCCCTGGAAGTAGAGGCTGGAAAAGGTAGAGTCCAGCGCCCCAGCGCATCCGCGCCACCGAAAGAGAGTCATGGCAGCCAAGAAGACCGCGAAGAAGAGCTCGAAGCCCACTGCAAAGAAGCCCGCCGCGAAGCGGCCGTCGCCGCGCAAGTCGGCAGCCGCGAAGCGGCCGGCCGCGAAGGTCGCAGCGAAGAAAGCCGCTGCGAAGCCGGCCCGAGCCGCGCTGAGGAAGTCCGCCCCGGCCGGCTCCAGCGACGTCGTCTACACCGATCTGCGGCGCTTCATGGCGAGCGCTCTGCTCCAGCGCCTGCGCTGAGCGTCGCCTAGCTGCCGCCGCTCTGCGCGGCGGCTGCGCGCGGCTTGCGCGTGCGCCGCGCGATGTGGCGCGCATCACAGTTCTGATCGAGCGGCGGCCGATCTCCTGGGTCGAAACGACCTCGGGGAGGCCGCGCCGTGCGGCTTGGATTCAGACAGCTCGCGATCCTGATCGCACTCGCGCCGCTGGTCGGCTGCGCGGGGCACGTCGTTCCGCCCGCGCCGGCGCCCGTGGTCGTCGTTCCGCCGCCGCCTCTGCCGCATCACCGCGTGGTCGAGACGGCGCGCTCGATGCTAGGCGTCCCCTACCGCTACGGCGGCAGCACGCCGAGGGGCTTCGACTGCTCGGGGCTCGTGATCTACAGCTACGCCAAGGCCGGCCGCCCGGGGCTGCCGCACTCGGCGCGCGTGCTCGAGCGCGTGGCCAGGCCGGTCCAGCTGCAGGAGCTGCAGCCCGGGGACCTGCTCTTCTTCGATCTGCGCAAGCGCCACCACGTCGGCATCTACGTGGGCGATCGCCACTTCGTGCACGCGCCGTCGCGCGGCAAGCGCGTGGAGCGCGTGAGCTTCGACGACCGTTTCTGGGGCCCGCGCATCCGCAAAGCGGGCCGCATCGCACTGCCCTCGTAGCCCAGCGCTTCTCGGCGCGCCGTGCGGCACTCGCCGCGCGTAGCCGGCCAAGCCGAGCTCGCGGCGGGGCGGGCTGTTCGCGCCGCTGCGGACCTCGAATGCGTACCCCCTGGCACTGCTCGCGGCGTCGATCCTACTCTTCGCCGTATTCCAGCGGCTGGGGCGCGAGGCTCCGAGCTGCGCGGCCGCTGATCGCGAGCAGGTCGGCCCGCGCGCGCTCTGCAGGCGGGAGCGCGAGAGGGGGTGTTGCGTCGATGCTGGGTTTCCTGCTCCGCATGGCGATCACCGCCGCCGGTCTGGCGCTGGCCGATGCGATGTTCGACGGGATCTCGTTCCGCAGCACGGGATCGCTGATCCTGGCGGCGCTGCTGCTCGGCTTCGTGAATGCGGTCGTGCGTCCGGTGGTGCGAATCCTGACCTTCCCGATCACTTTGCTCACGCTGGGCGCGTTCCTGTTCGTGGTCAACGCGGCGATGCTCGGCCTCGTCGCGTCGCTGCTCGATGGCTTCGACGTCGCGAGCTTCTGGTCGGCGCTCTTCGGCTCGATCGTCGTGAGCTTCACGAGCTGGCTCGCATCCTGGTACATCGGGCCGAAAGGGCGCTACGAGCTGATCGTCGAGCATCGCGCGCAGGGGGTGGACGGCGGATGGCGCTGAAGCTCTGCCCGAGCTGTCGCACAGAGTATGTGCGCACGGCCGAGCGCTGCTCCGACTGTGGGGCGGTGCTCGTCTTCGCCGAGGACTTCACTCCGCCGCCCTCCGAGGCTGCCGCGGAGCAGCTGCCGCCGGCCGCGGAGCTGGCGCTGGTGCGGTCCGGAACCCCGAGCGATCTCGAGGGCTTCGCCGAGCTGCTCCAGGAGCTAGGCATCTCGAGCCGCATCGACAGCTACCCGCCGGGTACGCCGACCGGCGGCGCCAAAGCGGGCCGAGCGGGTCTCCGGCTCGGGCTCTACGTGCGAGAGCGGGATCTCGCTCCGGCGGTCGGAGCCGTCGAGGAGCATCTGCTCAGCGAGCTCCCCGACGCCGTGGCTCCGGGTGCGCGCGGCGAACTCTCGGCCTGCCCCGCGTGCGGAGCTTCGCTGATGCTCGAGGCCAGCGGCTGTGCCGATTGCGGGCTCGAGTTCCCGGCGCAGGAGCAGCTCTGCTCGCAGTGCGGCGGCGTGGCGCGCGCCGAAGATCTCTCCTGCCCGAGCTGCAACGCTCCGCTGCACGCGTGAGCGGGGGACAGCTTCACAACCGCGAGGTCCCTGCGGGACTCGCATCTTTTTGATAACACCGTTTGATTTTCTTTTCGGTCGCCGCCGCGTCGTTAAAGCCTTGCCACCGCTGATCCGCCGGGTCGAGAATGCCTCCACTCCCTGCCTCGTTCGGCCAAGAGGGCCGCGCGAGGTGGGTCCAGCTCGAAGGGGGACCGCTCGTGCTGCTCTGCGCACTCCGAAATTGCATCGCCTCCGCGCTCGTATCGATTTCACTCGCTCCCGCGCTGCTCGCGCATCCGCCGGCGCCGCCCACCGCGGAGCAGCTCACGCTGCCGGGTCTCACGAGTCCCGTGCACGTGCGGACCGACGCGAACGGCGTGCGTCACTTCAGCGCTGCGAACGATCTCGACCTCGCGCGCGCACAGGGCTTCATCCACGCGCGCGATCGCATGTTCCAGATGGATCTGACGCGGCGCTCGGTGAGCGGCGATCTCGCGGAGCTCGTGGGCGGCTCGGTGCTCGCGTCCGACATCCAGAACCGCACGATCGGACTGCGCCGCGCCGCCGAGCGCAGCCTCGCGGTCGCGACGCCCGACGAACTCGCGCTGCTGCAGGCCTTCGCGGACGGCGTCAACGCATTCCTCGCCGCAGGTCCGCTGCCGATCGAGTACGGCGCGCTCGAGCTCACCAGCGCGCGCAGCTGGACGCCGGTCGACAGCCTCGTGATCGGCAAGGCAATCGCGGCGAGCCTCTCGCTCGATATCGACATCGGAGCCGCCGAACAGCTCGCCGCGTACGTTGCGGCGGGAATCGCGCAGGGCTTCGACGGCGAAGCGCTGTTGTCCCAGGACGTGCGACGCCTTGCGCCGATGTACCCGGCCTCGACGCTTCCCGATGCCGGCGCCGCGCCTGTCTTCGTCGCGAGCCGCTCCCAACTCGACTCGAGCTTCCTCGCGAAGGCCGCCGGGGCGTCATCGCGCGCGCGCGCGCGACTGGAGCAGGTGCCTCGGCTCGCGCAGGCACTCGACCGCCGCGACTCGCTGGTCGGCAGCAACGAGTGGGGCGTCGGCGCGAGCCGGAGCTTCACGGGGCGGCCGATGATCGCGAACGATCCCCACCTGGCACTGGATGCGCCGTCGACCTTCTACGAGGTGCACCTGCAGGTTGCAAGCGACCCGACGTCCGGCCCGATGAACGTCAGCGGCGTCGCGTTCCCGGGTGCGCCCGGCGTGATCCTCGGCCAGAACGAGCGCGTCGGCTGGGGCGCGACGACGAACCCGATGGACGTCTCCGACGTCTTCCTCGACACCCTCGTCGTCGATCCCTTCTCGACCTGTGCAGCCGTCGGCTCGCTCGCGTGCATCATCTCCGACGGCGTGCCGCACCCGGTCGATGTCCAGTTCGGCGTCGTGTACCGCGTGAACCTCGTCGGCAATGGCGTGCCGAACGACGTCGTTCCCGCACCGGTGCCGCCCGAGAACCAGATCATCGCGACGGTGCCCTTCCGCAGCTTCGGACCGATCCTCGACATCGGGGATCCGAGCGTGCTCGTCAGCGGCGGCGTCACGACGGCGCTCGTGCTCCAGTACACCGGCTTCCACGCGACTCGCGAGATCCAGACCTTCCTCGGCTGGGCCCGCGCGGACAATCTCGCCGAGTTCCGGGCCGCGCTCGAGGACTTCGACGTCGGCTCGCAGAACTGGGCCTACACCGACGTCGAGGGGAATCTCGCCTACTTCTCGAGCGCGGAACTGCCGCTGCGGCGCGACCTCGAAGCGGGCAGCGTGTTCGGGGCGCCGCCCTACTTCGTGCGCGACGGCTCGGGCCCCGCGAACTGGGTCGAAGACCCGGCGCGCAGCCAGGGCCAGGCGATCCCCTTCGCGGTGCTGCCGGCGGCCGAGATGCCCCACGTCGTGAATCCCCCGGCCGGCTATTTCGTGAACGCGAACAACGACCCGGCGGGCACGACGCTCGACAACGACCCGTTGAATCAGCACCGCAGCAGCGATCCATCCGCGATCTACTACCTGAATCCGAGTTATGCGAACGGTCTGCGCGCGGGGCGCATCCAGAGGCAGCTCCAGGCCCGGATCGACAAGGGGATCAAGATCACTGCGGGCGACATGGCGAAGTTGCAGTCCAACACGCAGCAGCTCGACGCAGAGCTGCTGAAGCCCTTCCTGATCGGCGCGTATTGGGCCGGGCGCAGTCCGGGTGCGCCCGCGGAGTTGGCTGCGCTCGCGACCGACCCCGGCGTCGAGGAGGCCATCTCGCGCCTGCGTGTCTGGCAGTACGACACGCCGACCGGCATTCCCGAGGGCTACGACTGGATCGAGCGCAACGGCGCGCGCATGCCCGTCGTGAACCCGACAGAGGCGCGCGCGAGCGTCGCGGCGACGATCTACAACGTCTGGCGCGCCAAGCTGATCCGCAGCGTGGTCGACGCTCGACTCGCCGCGCTGTCGGTTCCCGGGGTCGGATCGGGGGATGGCCTCAAAGCCGTCTACCACCTGCTCTCGAGACATCCCTTCACCGGCATCGGCGCCTCGGGCGTGAATTTCTTCCCAGAGCCGGCGGGACTCAGCGCGAAGCAGCGGCGCGACGTCGCGCTGCTCCAGGCACTGCGCACGGCGCTGGATGCGCTGGCCGGCCCCGACTTCGCCGACGCCTTCGGCCTGTCGACGAACCAGGACGACTACCGCTGGGGCCGGCTGCACCGGATCACGTTCGACCACCCGCTCGGAGGCCCCTTCTCGATTCCTCCGGCGGCGGGCTTCGCGAACCTGTCGGCGGCGCTGCCGGGACTCTCGCGCGATGGCGGCTACGAGGTCGTGAATGCGTCCGGCTTCTCGGCCAAGGCCGATCGCCAGAACGATTTCCGCTTCGGCAGCGGACCGGTCAGGCGTTATGTCGGCACCGCGACGGCAGCCCCGTCGGCGAGCTTCGGCGGCATCCTGGGCCAGAACGTCGTCGCGGGCGGACCCTCGGGCAATCCTTTCGGCCCCGAGTACGCGACGCAGCTCGGAGCCTGGCTCACCGCGGATCAGCACGTGGTCCTGATGGGCCAGACCGCCGTCGAGGCCGCGGCTGTCGCCGAGACGACGCTGAATCCGTGAGCGCCGGCGCGGGTGGGCCGCTGCCTGCGGTCCGCCCGCGCGCCTCGGGCTCGGATCGCGTTTGACAGCCCGCGCAGCGCTCCACATCCTCCCGCGCGCGATGGATTGGGAAAGCAGCGCGGGAGATCTGCGCGCGGTCGAGAACGGGGCCGCCGCGGCAGGCGGGATTCGCTCGCGAGTTCGCGCTGCAGGTCGCCTGCTCGGTGCTGCGCTGATTGCGCTTGCCCTGGCGCCCGCCGCCCCGGCCCAGGACGCGGGGGCTGGACCCGCCGCCGCGGCGCAGCACTTCGATTTCGAGCAGGTCGTCGCGCGCGCGCGCGAGCTCGCGGGCACGCCCTACCGCGATCCGCACGGCGTCGACGTGCCGCAGTGGCTGCTCGACCTGTCCTACGACGAGTGGCGCGACATCCGCTTCCGCACGGATCGCTCGCTCTGGCGCGGGACGGCATCGCCCTTCGAGGTGCAGCTCTTCCATGCGGGCCTCTACTACGACCGCACGGTCCAGATCCACGAGATCGACGCCGCGGGCGTGGTGCAGGATCTGCGCTTCGATCCCGCGCTCTTCGACTACGGCAAGAACCGCTTCGCGAAGCGCATCCCGCGCGAGATGGGTTTCGCTGGTTTCCGCGTCCACTATCCGCTCAAGGATCCCCGCTACAAGGACGAGGTGATCGTGTTCGTCGGCGCGAGCTATTTCCGTGCCGTTGGAAAGCCCCACGTCTACGGTCTCTCCGCACGCGGGCTCGCGCTAGACACCGCCCAGCCCTCG
>CAYTJA010000249.1:0-19607 GCA_964437835.1 uncultured Spirochaetales bacterium | reverse complement strand
CGCTTCGGGCGTCACGTAGAGCCCGTGCGGGGCGACACCGCTCACGCGCGCGGCGAAGATTTCGCCCACGTGCGGCGCCAGGAATGTGCAGGCGTGGAGCAGGCCGCGCTCGCGCTCGGCCGCCTCCGCGACGCGCTCGCGCCACGAGATCCGCGAGGCGATCCCGCGCGCAGCGTCGGCCGATAGCTCCGCAGCCCTCGGGCCCGCGACGCCGAGCTTCGCCTTGAGCGCGCGGTGCACGGCGAGGTCCGCATAGCGCCGGATCGGCGAGGTGAAGTGCAGATAGTGCGGGAAGGCCAGCGCGAAGTGCCCGCGGCTCTCGGTGCCATAGCGCGCCTGCGTGAGGCTGCGCAGCGCCGTCAGGTGTACCAGGGGTGCCTCGGGCCGGCCCACCACCGCGCGCAGCACCTGGCCCAGCAGCCGCGGGGTGAGCTCGGCGTCGGCGGCGATCAGCCCGAGATCTTCGAGCAGCGCGAGCAGCCCCGCCCCGCTGCTCGCGCCCGGCGCCTCGTGGTTCCGGAACGGACCGGGCAGCTCCCATTGCACCAGCTGCTCCGCGACCGCTCTGTTCGCCGCGAGCATCGACTCCTCGATCAGGCGGTGGGCAGGGGTCGGCTGCGCGCGGCGGATCGCGATGGCGCGCCCCGCGGCATCGACCTCGATCACGCGTTCGGGCAGCTCGAGCTCGAGTGAGCCGCGCTCGAGGCGCTCTGCGCGCAGCTGGGTCGTGAGGCGCTCGAGACGCGCGAGCGAGGCACTCGCAGGCGCAGCGAGGGCGTGAGCGCCCGCGAGCGCGGCCGCGGCCTGCGCATAGCTGAGGCGAGCCGCGCTGCGAATCCGTGCCGCGTGGAAGCGCCGTTCGCGGAGCTGCGCGCCCGCATCGAAGTCCAGCTCGACCACGAGTGCCAGGCGGTCGCAATCCGGCCGCAGCGAGCAGAGGTCGCCAGACAGCCGCTCGGGCAGCATCGGGATCGCGCGCTCGGGGAAGTACACGCTGTTGGCGCGGCGCAGCGCTTCGGCGTCGAGCGCGCTCCCCGCCGGCACGAAATGCGAGACGTCGGCCACCGCGACCCACAGCTTCGTGCCGCCGCCCTGCGACGCTTCGGCGAAGACCGCGTCGTCGAAGTCGCGCGCGGACTCCGGATCGATCGTGACGAAGGCGCTCTCGCGCAGATCGAGGCGCTGCGCGGCGTCCGTCGCGGCGATCTCGATAGAGAAAGCGGCGGCTTCGCGCTCCGCTTCCGGCGGGAATTCGAGCGGCAGTCGGTGGCGCCAGACGACGGCCTCGAAATCGACTTGGGGGTCGCCCGGGCGTCCGATCACGCGCGCGATCCGCCCGCGGGGAATCGCCGGCCGCGGCCCTCGCCCGCGGTCGGCCAGCTCGACCTCGACGACGTCGCCGTCCGCGGCCTCCCCGGCGCCACCGCGCTCGATCAGGATCCGCCACGGGGTCGCGTCGCGATACGGAACCACGGCGAGGGCCTTGCCGCGCCGCTGCAGGATTCCGAGCCAGCGCATGCGCTCTCCGCCCAACACTCCGAGCAGCTCGGCACGCTGGCCCTGCAAGGGCTTCAGCGCGACGCGGTCGCCGCGCCGGGCATCGCCCGGATCCAGCAGTTGCCAGCTGCGGCCGCGATCGTCGATCGCGAGCAGCTGCCCCCGGCGCTGGGTCAGGACTGCCTCGATCGGGGCGTCGGCGCGCGCGGGGCGAGGGCGCGCTTCGCGTGAGCCTGCGCGGCTGCTCCCGGAGCGCTCTCGCGCGCGGCCCTTCTGCGGCCGGTCGCTGCGATCGCGCGCCGCAGGGCGAGGGCGAGCGCGATCGCGTCGCCGCTTCACCTGTTTCGGCTCGCTCGGAGCGGTCTCAGTGGGTCCATCGGCGAACAGGCTCGGAGGAAGTGCGTGGTGCCCGGGACTGGACTCGAACCAGCACGGCCTTGCGACCGCTAGACCCTGAATCTAGTGCGTCTACCAATTCCGCCACCCGGGCAACGGGCGCCGAGGCTAGCCCTCCCGCTGGGGGACGTCACCCGCGAGCGCGGCTGTGGTTGACCGCGGGGGTCGGGGCCTTAGCCTTGCGGAGCCGCCCAGGCTGCGGCCGGAGGCCCGAGTGTCAGAAGACGACGCGCAGCGGAACGAAGCGAGCCGTGGCGCAACCGAAGGCGCGGGCATCCCCAGCGGAGAAAACGTCGAGATCCCGGGGGTTCTCCCGGTGCTTCCGGTCCGCGATGTGGTGGTCTTCCCAGGGGTCACGGTCCCGCTCGCGATCGGGCGCGCGCGCTCGCTCGCCGCGCTCCAGGCCGCCGGCCAGGGCGGCTTCCTGATCGTCGCGACCCAGCGCGAAGCCAGTGTCGAGGAGCCGGGCCCGGACGACCTCCACCCCGTCGGCTGCGTCGTGCGCGTGCTGCGCATCATCGACGCGCGCCGGGACGGCAAGCAGGCGATCGTCGCGGGCGTCGTGCGCACCCGCCTCGGCCAGCCCGTGGGCACCGAGCCCGCACTGCAGATGAACGTCGACCCGCTGGTCGAGCACGAGGGCGATTCGCAGCGCACGCAGCGCGAGTGGCGGCGCGTCGTCGAGCTCGCGAAGCGCGTGATCGACCTCCACGACGACTACCCCGACGAGTGGAAGGTCTTCATCGAGGGGATCCCGGCCGCCGGCGCGCTAGCCGATGTCGTCGGCTCCACGCTGCCGATGTCGCCCGAGGACAAGATCGCGCTGCTGGCCGAGCCGGATCCGGCGCTGCGCCTCGAGCGCGTCGCTCGCCACCTCGAGCGCGAGGTCACGATCGCCGAGACGCAGCGCACGCTGCGCGAATCGAGCGAGTCCAGCGAGATGGACCCGCACCGCCGCGAGCGGCTGCTGCGCCGCCGCATGCGCGACATCGAAGAGGAGCTCGGCGAAGGGGATCCCGGCACGCGCGAGGTCGAGGAGCTGCGCGAGCGCGTCGAAGCCGCGGGGCTGCCCGAAATCGCGCTCTCCCAGGCGGAGCGCGAGCTCTCGCGCCTCTCCGCGCTGCCGGCGCACGCGCCGGATCGCCATCTGATCCGCACCTACGTCGAGTGGATGGCGGACCTCCCGTGGTCGAAGGAGACCGACGACAAGCTCGAGATCGCGGACGCGCGCGCGGTCCTCGACGCCGACCACCACGACCTCGAGAAGGTCAAGCAGCGCATCCTCGAGTTCCTCGCGGTGCGCAAGCTCGCGCCGGAGGGGAAGAGCCCGATCCTCTGCTTCGTGGGTCCGCCGGGCGTCGGCAAGACCTCGCTCGGGCGTTCGATCGCGCGCGCGATGGGGCGCAAGTTCGCGCGCGCGTCGCTCGGCGGCGTGCGCGACGAAGCCGAGATCCGCGGCCACCGCCGCACCTACGTCGGCGCGATGCCGGGCCGCATCCTGCAGAGCCTGCGCCGCTGCGGCACGCGCAACCCGATCTTCGTGCTCGACGAAATCGACAAGCTCGGCGCCGACTTCCGCGGCGACCCCTCGTCGGCGCTGCTCGAGGTGCTCGATCCGGAACAGAACCACAGCTTCAGCGACCACTACATCGAGGTGCCCTTCGATCTCTCGCGCGTGCTCTTCATCGCGACCGCGAACACGCTCGCGACGATTCCGCCGGCGCTGCTCGACCGCATGGAGGTGATCGAGCTGCCCGGCTACACCGAAAGCGACAAGCTCGTGATCGCGCGCCGGCACCTGGTGCCGAAGCAGCTCGAAGCCCACGGGCTGCGCTCCGACCAGTGCGTCGTGACGGACGCGGCGCTCGACAAGGTCGTGCGCGAGTACACGCGCGAGGCCGGCGTCCGCAATCTCGATCGCCACGTCGCGACGCTGATGCGCAAGGTCGCGCGCCGCGTCGCTGCGGGGCTCGCGAGCGCATCCGCGGCGGCGGCGCCCGAGCCGGCTGCTGCGGCGCAGGCGTTCGAGATCGATGCGGCTTTCGTCACCGAGGCCCTCGGCGCGCCGCCGCACCTGCCCGAGACGGCCGAGCGGACGACCCAGCCCGGCGTCGTCGTCGGCCTCGCGCATACCAGCCACGGCGGCGACATCCTGTTCATCGAAGCCACGGTTTCGCCGGGCGGCAAAGGCGTGCGCCTGCGCCTGACCGGACAGCTGGGCGACGTGATGCGCGAGTCCGCCGAAGCCGCGCTCTCGTGGGTCCGCTCGAATGCGGACGCGCTCGACATCCCGCCCGGGCGGCTCGAGAACTGCGAGATCCACATGCACGTGCCGGCGGGCGCGATTCCGAAGGACGGGCCCTCGGCCGGCGTCACGCTCGTGACGGCGCTCGTATCGGCGCTCTCGGGCCGCCGCGCGCTGGGGCACGTCGCGATGACCGGCGAGATCTCGCTGCGCGGGCGCGTGCTGCCGGTGGGCGGCATCAAGGGCAAGGTGCTGGCCGCGGCGCGAGCCGGGATCGAGCTCGTGATCCTGCCCTCCCGCAACCAGACCGACCTCTTGGAGATTCCGGCCGAAGTCCTCGAGAAGGTTCAGCTGAAGCTCGTCGATACGATCGAGGGCGTCCTGGCACTGGCACTCGAGCCCGCCGCCGCGTCCTGACGCGCGCGCGCGATCTCGCGCTGCAACAGGCCGCGGAAGCGCTCGCGCGAGAATTGCTCGGCGTGCGCGCGGATCGCTTCCGGATCGAAGTCCGACTCCAGCGCCTCGAAGCGCCGCAGTGCCGCCACCAGGCTCGCCGCGCTCGCCTCGTGGAACCAGACTCCCGTCGGTGGGTGGGCGCCGCCGTGGTCGACGACCGTCTCGCGCGCGCCGCCGCGCCCGAATGCGATCACCGGGCGCCCGCTCGCCTGCGCCTCGAGCGGGACCAGGCCGAAATCCTCGTCGGAGGGAAACACCAGCGCGCGACAGTTCGCGTAGAGCCGCGCCAGCTCGTCGTCGCAGACGCGGCCCAGGAATTCGACGTTGCCAGGCGCGCGCGCCTCGAGCTGCCGCCGCAGGGGGCCGTCGCCCGCGACGCGCAGCTGGCGGTCGAGACCCCGGAACGCATCGATTGCGAGCTGCTCCTGTTTGTAGGGCACGCAGCCCGCGACCATCAAGTAGAAGTCCTCCGGCGCCTTGCCGCTGGGCAGGAAGCGATCGAGCGCGACCGGCGGATACACGACCTGCGCCTCCCGCCCGTAGCAGCGCCGGATGCGCAGGGCGACGTTGGCCGAGCAGGCGACGAAGCGCTGCACGTGATCGGGGCCGCTGGTGCGCAGATCGAAGCGGCGCAGATACTGCAGCAGCGGCGCCGCGGCGATCCGAAACCCGGCGCGTCCGAGATAGGCGTCCGCCTGGTCCCAGATGTAGCGCATCGGCGTGAAGCAATAACAGAGGTGCGGAATGCCGCGGGCGACCCGCACCCCTTTCGCGACCGCGTGGCTGGTCGAGATCACGAGATCGCAGTCGGAGAGCTCGAAGCGCTGGATCGCCCACGGAAACAGCGGCAGCAGCTTGCGGTAGTGCCGCGCGGCGCCCGGCATCCGGGATAGCGGGCTCGCGTGGATGCGCAGCCGCTCGATCGCGGGCGAAGTCGAGCCGGGGTCGAAGACGAGTGTGTAGAGATCTGCGTCGGGGAACCACAGTGCGAGCTCCTCGAGCACGCGCTCCCCGCCGCGCATGCCGGTGAGCCAGTCGTGCACGAGTGCTATGCGCGGCGCGCTCACACCAGCTCTTCGCAGGCGCGGCGCAGCTGCGCCGCGACTTCGAGCACCTGCTCGGTGGCCAGGCTCGGGCGCACCGGAACTGCGAGCGCCGAAGCCGCGGCGCGCTCGGCCTCCGGACAGCCGCCCTCCGGTACGCGCGCGCCCGCGAGCGCGGGCTCGGCGTAGAGCGGGCGCGGGTAGTAGCGGCGAGACTCGATGCCCTGCGCGGCGAGCGCTTCGCGAACGGCGTCCGGCCGCGCCACGCGCACGACGTACTGGCTCCAGACCGGGCGCCCGGGTAGGCCATCCGCGGGCAGTGCGATGCCCGGACAGCCCGCCAGCGCCTCGGCGTAGAGCGCGGCATTGCGCGCGCGCAGGCGGTTCCAGGCGTCGAGGCTCGGCAGCTTCGCGCGCAGCACCGCGGCCTGCAGCGAATCGAGTCGCGACGTGGTTCCGAGCCGCTCGAAGTGCTCGCCGTCACGGCTGCCGTGCGCGCGCAACAGCCGGATCTTCTCCGCCAGCGCGTCTTCGTCGGTCGCGATCGCGCCCGCATCGCCGGCCGCACCGAGATTCTTGGTCGGATAGAAGCTGAAGCAGCCGAGCCGCCCCCAGGCGCCCGCGCAGCGCCCGCCGCGCGAGGCGTCGAGCGCCTGTGCGGCGTCCTCGATCAGCGCGAGGCCGCGCTGCTGCGCAATCTCCGCCAGCGCCTCGACATCCGCGCAGGCGCCGAACAGGTGCACCGGGAGCAGCGCGCGTGTGCGCGGCGTAATCGCGCGCCGCACCTGCTCGGCATCCAGCAGGAAGCTGTCCTTTGCGAGATCCGCGAACACCGGCGTGGCCCCGACCTGCGCGATCGCCGCGGCCGTCGCGATGAAGCTGAAAGGCGTCGTGATGACCTCGTCGCCAGGCCCGATCTCGAGAGCGCGCAGCGCGAGGATCAGCGCCTCAGTGCCCGACCCGACGCCGAGCGCGAAGCGCGTGCCGATGCGCGCCGCGAGCTCCACCTCGAAGGCGCGCGTCTCGGGGCCGAGCACGTAGGCGCCGGAGCGCAGCACGCGCAGCAGCGCGTCGCCCTGCTCTCGCCCCAGCCAGGCCACCTCGGCCGCGAGGTCGACCAGCGGAATCCGCCAACCCATCAGCCGGCGTTCCGGTGGAACCAGGTCCGCCAGAGCGTCATCCACAGGATTCGCATGTCGAGCCGCAGCGACCAGTTCTGGATGTAGTGGATGTCGTGTTCGATGCGCGCGTGAAGTGAGGTGTTGCCGCGCAGTCCGCGGACCTGCGCCCAGCCGGTCACCCCTGCCTTGACCTTGTGCCGCAGCATGTAGCCGGGGATCTCGCGCCGGAACTGCTCGATGAAGACCGGGCGTTCGGGCCGCGGCCCGACCAGGCTCATGTCTCCGCGTATCACGTTCAAGAGCTGCGGCAGCTCGTCGAGCGAGAGGCGCCGCAGCAGCGCTCCGAGACGCGTGCGGCGCGGATCTTCCGGGCGCGCCCAGATCGGTCCCGTCTCGCGTTCCGCGCCCTCGATCATGGTGCGGAATTTGTACATGCGGAACACGTGTCCATCGAGGCCCATGCGCTGCTGCGCGTAGAGGATCGGGCGCCCCGACGTGACCCAGGTGAGCAGCGAGAGCAGCGCCAGGACCGGCGACGCGAGTGCCAGGCCGAGCGACGCGACGACGACGTCGAAGGTGCGCTTCTGCACCGCGGACCAGCCGATCAGCGGGCTCTGCCGCAGGCTGATCATCGGCAGGCCGTCGAGATCTTCGACCGAGCTGCGCAGCGTCATCACGTGCAGCAGATCCGGCACCAGGCGCACCGTGACCATTTCGTCGTCGAGGTCCGCGAGCACCTTCTCGAGCTGGTTGCCCTCGTCGCGCGGCAGCGCGATCACGACCTGGTCGATGCGCTCCTCCGGTCGGTGCAGGATCGACTTGATCTGCGAGTAGTCGCCGAGGATCGGCACGCCCCGCAGCCGCCGCCCGGGAGGCGAGCCGCTCTCGGAGAGCACGCCGCGCGCGCGCAGCCCGACCTCCGGATGCGCATGCAGGCGATCGATCACCTCCTCGGCGAGGCGGCCGGCTCCGACCACGATCACGAAGCGCAGGTTGTAGCCGCGCTTGCGCAGCCCGCGCAGCCAGAGCCGCCCCGAGAGCCGGAAGCCGAGCACCGAGAGCATCGAAAAGGCGTAGAACAACGCGACGACGCCGCGCGAATAGAAATAGCTGCGCAGGAAGAAGCTGATTGCGACCAACACCACGACTCCGGCCGTCGTGGCCCGCAGCACCCCGCTCAGCTCGCGCGGCAGGGTGCCCATGCGCTGAGGCTCGTAGAGTCCGCGCGCGCGGAACAGGCCGACCCAGAGCGGCAGGATCACCAGCAGCGGTGGCAGATAGGCCTGGAACTCCGGAACACCGAGCGGCGCCGGGAACACCGTGTGGAAGCGGATGTAGTAGGCGGCGAGCCAGGAGCTTGCCACGAGCCACATGTCCGCCAACAGCAGGGAGGTCCGGAAGACCTCGCTGTAGCGGTACAACATCGCTACCCCCCCGTCCCGGCTTCGATGGCGAATACCGAAGCGCGGGTGCCTCCGACCTCGGCGCGATACAGCCATCGCAGGCCCAGAGGCTCCGGATCGGAGAGCGCAGTTCCCTCACCCAGCCAGCGGTCATCGACCACTACGTGACGGGCTCCGGCGGAGCGCAGGTAATCCAGCGCGGATCGCGCCGGGTTCTGCACTGCGCGCAGGTCGAATTCCGGTAGGGGGACGAATGAAGCGCCCGCATAATAGGCCACCCGCTGCCGGGTGGCCGCGACCGGCCCGATCTCGCCGGGCTGAAGCGCCAGCCACTCCGCCGCGCGGCGCTCCGCGAGAGCGTCGCCGCGGCGCGATTCGAGGGTCTTCGGCAGCGCGACCAGCGCCACGAGTGCCACGCCGGCGGCAGCGGGCGCCCACGGCCTGAGACTCGACGAGGGTGCCAGCGCGCCGCCCCGCGCGAACACGCGCAGCAGCGCGCTCCCGAGCAGCGGCAGCGCACTGCTCACGAAACCCAGCGACAGCAGCGCGAGCGGCAGCACGTGGCGGCGGTCCAGATAGCCCACTCCGTAGGCCATCCCATAGCAGGCCACTCCGTAGAGCAGGCCCAGGCCGGCCAGGTAGCCGAGTTCCGGCGCGCGGCGTCCGCGCTGCCAGGCCCCCACGAGTGCGAGCACAGCGAGCTCTGGGCGCAGCCCTGAGATCAGGCACAGCGCGAGCACGCGCAGCGCGGCTGCGTGGCGCTGCACTCCGCTCGCGGGCGCCGGGGCTTCGGCCGGACCGGCTGCGCCGTGGCGCGGACCGCTCAGCACGGTCTCGAGGAAGGGGCGCTCGCGCAGCAGCGGCTCGGATGCCGAGACCAGGATGGTCGCGCGCGCGGGAGGCGACCCCGCCAGCTCGAGCACGGATTTCTTGCGTGTGAGTGCCCAGTGGCCGGAGCTCTCGCGCAGGTGAAGCAGATACGGAGCGCTGACGAGCAGCGCCGGAACCGAAAGCGCGAGCGCGGTCGCAAGGCCCGCGCGCCGGAGGGGCGCTCGCAGCGCCCGCACGCAGAGCAGGAACGCGAGCATGCCGGCGACTCCGATCCCTTCCGGACGCGTCAGGTATGCGAGGGCGGAGCCCACACCGGTCGCCAGCGCAAAGCGCAGGTCGGAGTCCCGCAGCGCGCGCCAGCCACAAGCCGCGCTCGCGAGAAACAGCGCGAGATACAGGCCATCGCTCTGCACGTCCGACGAGTAACTCACCGCGTAGGGGTGGACTGCGAGGACGGCCGCCCCCGCGAGCGCGAGGCGCCCTCCGAGGGTCCAGCGCAACAGTGCGTAGGCCGCGAGCACCGATGCCGCGCCCGAGCACACCGACACCAGGGCACCAGCGCGTTCCCAACCGGCGGCGCCCTCGGCGAGCCCGATGACCTCTAGCGCGCGCTGCGCCGCGAGCACGCTGATCGGGTAGAGGGGATGGAACGCGTGCGCGAGCGCCGCTCGCCACTCGCCCTCCCCCATCAACTGCGCGAGACCGAGGAAGGTGGGCCCATCGTTGTGGATCACCGCGGTGCGGGTCCAGACCAGCCAGCGGAGGGCGCCCGCCGCGAGTGCGAGCATCAGTGCGGCCGCAACCCCGCACGCATCCCCGCTTTCCTTCGCGTCCGCCTGTCCCACGCAGCAATCCACCCGCTCCCTCGAGGCGGATGTGTACGCCTCGCGAAGGGTTGGTGGAGCGTATCGGTAAATCGCGAGCGGTGTTGACCGCAGCTGGGGTTGGCGCTCAGGCCTGCGCCCCCCTGGAGTCGAGCTCGACCGCCGCCCAGAGCTCATCCAGGAAGCCAGGGAGTGCCGAGGTCACGCGGTTCCAATTCGGAATCTGGGGTTTTCCCATCGGATCCTGCACGAAGGACAGGCCGGCCGCCCGCAGCGCAGCCGAGAAGGTCTCGACCGCGACTTCTTCCGCGTGTCGGTCGAAGATGAGTCCGTTCAACGCGGCGTCGTCGCTGTAGGAGGCGATCGCGTCCTGCGCGGTGCGCAGGTAGGCGGCGGTCAAGGTGTTCAGGAAGCCCGCGTCGAACTCGACGCCGTAGCTCGCGAGGTTCCGGATCAGCGAGGAGGCGATGTCGAAGACCATGCGCTGGAGCCCGCCGGAGCCGTCCGCGGCCGAGAGCTCGCGGTGCTTGTGGTCGTAGTTCTCCGTCAGCTCGACCTGGCACACGCGCTTCAGCGAGCAGTTCCGGTAGACCTCCGCCAGCATGCCGACCTCGAGGCCCCAGTCCGACGGGATCCGGTTGATGCGCGCCTGCTCGACCGTCATCGAGCACTCTCCGGCCAGCGCGTAGCGGAACGAGTCCAGGTACTCGAGCAGAGGATGGGAGCCGAGCACGGCCTTGAGCGCGCGCAGGATCGGCGTCATGAACAGGCGCGTCGCGCGGCCGTAGAGGCGGTCGGTCACCCGCCCGTAGTAGCCCTTCGCGAATTCGTAGTGGAGGTTCGGGTTCGCAGTCGGGTAGCAGAGCCGCGCCAACAGCTCGCGGTGATACCCGATGATGTCGCAATCGTGGACGGCGATGACTCGGCAGCGGCCGCTGGCCAAGACGAAGCCGTACGCAAGCCAGGTCGCCTGGCCTTTGCCGTGCTCGCCGACCTGCAGGCCCTCTTCCCGCAGCTGCTCGAGCAGCGCTCCGACACGAGGTCCGCTGTTCCAGAGCAGCGTCGGCGGCGAGCCATCGACGCAACGCACGCCATCGAAGCAGGAGCGCAGCTCTTGGAAATCGGCTTCGCTGCGGGTTCCGCCCACGCTGACGACGATCTCGCGTAGGTATCCCACCCCGCGCAGGGCGTCGATGATGCCCTTCAGGCCCTCGCCGTGGATTTCCGAGTACAGACATGGCAGTACGAGCGCGACTGGACGCGTGCGGCTGTAGCCCAGCAGCTCGCGCTCGAGGCGCGCGACCGCCGGGCCGCCGAAGCGGTGCAGCGTCGTAACCGCGCCGCCCTGATGAAAATCCGCCATGGGTCGGAAGACCCTGGCACCGCCGGGGCCGCTCTGTCAACCGCCGTTTGCCGCTTCGGCGCGGAGTGCGGGTGGGCCGCTCCCGGCCCGGGACCCGCAAGGCTCAGAGTGGCTTCAACTCTTCGGCGGTGATCTCTTCGAGCGCGCGCAGCGCGGCGGGATCGACTTCCACGAACTCGATGCCGACGTCGGTCGTGAGCGGGTCGACCTCGGTTGCCCACACGACCGTGCCCGCGGCCACGACCGTCTGCTCGCCCACGTTGAAGCTGATGCGCAGCAGGTCGCCGAGGTGGATCTCGCAGCCGATCGCCTCGAAGCGGATGCCGCCCGAGGAGAGATCCCGACTCACGCCGAGCAGATCCCGCTGGTCGATGGGCGCAAATGAGATCACCTGGTCGGTGCCGATGCGCCGGTACTTGCGACGCTCGGACTTTTCGCTCGGAAGCGCGCGAGGCATCGGGACTCCGCCGGGGGGGGCGTGGACCTGGCCTGGCCAGGTCTCGGGCCTTTCGGCCCCTGGATCGCCGCGCTTGAGCGGGGAGCCCGGAGAGTCCTCAGGCGCTGGTGTCGAAGAGCGCGAGCTGCCGATCGCCCTCGCCGGCCGGCGAGAGCCGCGTGAGCTGGATCCCGAGCCCGCGCAGCGGGCGCGCGTTCGGAGCGCTGCGCTCGAGCAGCTCGAGTGCGACCCGCGAGAGCTCCGCGGCCGCGACGACTGGCGCCGCGAGCGTCGCGCTGCGGCTGCTCGGCATGCCGTCCGCGAAACGCAGCTTCAGCACCACGCGCGCTGCCGCGAGCCGCTGCGCGCGCAGCTCCTCCCCGAGGCGCCGCGTGAGGTCGCGCACGACCTCCGCAAGCTGCGCGGCATCGCTCGCGACCGCAGCGGAAACCCGGATCTCGCGGCTCATGCTCTGGGAGTGCGCCGCCGCGCGGACGGGCACTTCGTCGCGCCCGCTGGCCAGCGCGAAGATCCGCAGCCCGTGGTTTCCGAGCGCCTGCTCGAGCCGCTCGCGGCCGAGCGCAACGACGTCGCCGATGCGCGCCGCCCCGAGCTCCGCGAGCACTGCGGCGGTCTTCTGCCCGACGCCCTCGAGCTCGGTCACCGGCAGCGGGTCCAGGAAGCCAGCTTCCCCTCCGACCGGGATCCGCTGCAGCGCGCCCTCCAGCGCGCGCGCGGCGGCGAGCCGCGAGAGAAATTTCCCGCTCGCGATCCCCCCGCGCAGCGGCAGTCCGAGCTCCGAACGGACGCCGGCGGCAAGTGCAGCGAAGCGCTCGCCCGCGTCCGGCGCGGTGCCGGGAAGCAACGCGTAGGCGGCGCCGAGCCCACACGGCTCTAGGCGCGTGAAGGCCTCGCGCAGGCGCGCGAAAAGGCGCCGGGAGACCTCGCGATAGCGGCGCATGTCCGTCGGCAACGCGCGCGCGCGCGGGCACAGCGCGAGCGCCTCGGCAACGGGCATGTCGAGGCGCACCCCGGCGGCGAGGGCCTCGGGCGTCGCAGCCTGCACCAGGCCGCGCTTGCGGGGGTCGCCGCCGACGAGCAGCGGGCGCTCGGCCAGGGCCGGGTCGTCGGCGCGCTCGACCATCGCGTAGAAGTGCGGCACTTCGCTGAACAGCACCGCCATCGGCGCACAGGCTACTACGGCGCGGGGCTGCGCACCGGGCGCAGCGCGAGCCGCGCGGGGCTGACCTCTTCGACCAGCAGGCGGCTCGTCGCGAGCAGGGCGGGCTTTCCCGCCAGCCAGCGCAGCAGACCGCCGTCGTAGTCCGGATGCCCGGGGTGCTCGGAGGGCCCCGGCGCGAGACCGATCAGCGCTTCGTCGAGCGCCGCGGTGTCGATCGCGAAGCGGAACGTCGAGGCGACGCGGACGTCGTAGTCTTCCCCCGCCAGGTACTCCGCGGCGGCGACCGTGCTGCCACTGCCGCCGTAGGGAAAGGGGCCGAGCTGCGACTGCGCGAGCCGGCCCGGCGAGGTGGGCACGAAGCTGCGGAAATCGAGCCCGTGCAGGCGGCCCCAGGACCACTTGCGGCGGTTCGGGCCCATCCGGTACGAGAGCTGGAACCAGGTCTCGCGCAGCGCGCTGCGCACGCTGTCGGCGGCCAGCGCGCGCGCCTCGCGCGAGCTTCCGGTCGCGGCGGCGCGCACCAGCTGAACCACCACCTGTTCGGGGTCCGCCTGCGGCAGCGCCGCATAACGGCGTGAGAGCTCGGGCCCGAGCTGCTGCTCGAGCACGCTGCGCGTGAGGCGTTCGAGAAAAACATGATAGGCGGCCGCCCCGACGCTCTCGGGCGCCGCGCGGCCGTCCCAGCCCGCGAGCAGATCCCGGACCTCGCGCGCTTCCGGCGCGAGCGCCGCGGCGGGCTCGGTCAGCACGATCACCTGGCGCACCAGCTCCTGCGAGCGCGGCGCCTGGACGTCGGCCTGCAGCGCGGCCATCTGCCGCAGCGAAACGCGCCCGTCGCGCAGCGAGTGCCGGAGCAGGGCCTCGATCCGCCGCGCGCGTTCGCCCGTGCGCCAGAGCCACTCGATCGGGGAGCTCGGATCCGGGTCGGCCAGCGAGTTGTCGGCCGCGATCACCCAGCCGTTGCCCTGGATCTCTACGTGCGGCAGCCGCTCGAAGGGAATCCGGCCCTTCCACTCGAAGGAGCGCGCGCGGCCCGGCAGCGGCACCGGACCCGCCGAGAGCTCGCGGTCGGGAATCCAGCCGGCCACCTGCATTCCGAGCGCGCCGCGGTCGTCGGCATACACCAGCGCGAGCGGCGGCTCGTGATGCGAGTGCAGCGCGGCGCGCAGCTCGGCCGCACTCTGCGCGCGCGCGACTCCCTGCAGCGCGCGGAAGGTGTCGCCACCGCGCGCGTCGGCCCCGACCCAGGCCACCGAGAGCGGACGCCGCGCGTCCGGCACCAGTCGGTCGAGCAACGGGCCGTGCCCGGTCGAGCGCACGACGAGAATTTCGTCGGGCCGGCCGCGCACCTGGATCGACTCGCTGCGCTCCTCGAAGCGGCGCCAGCCGCGACCGTCGTGGTAGAGATGCGCGTCGGTCTCGTGGAGCGTCTCTTCGAAGAGATCCGTCGTCAGCGCGCGCGCGTGTGTCGAGGCCCAGGCGACGTGTGCGTTCATTCCGGTCCAGACCAGTGGCACGCCGGCAAGCCACGCCCCCGCGACATCGAGCTCGGGCGCGCGCAGATGGGCCACGTGGAACAGCGCGGGAACGGTCGGCTCCTGGTGCGAGTCCGCCACGAGGATCGGGAGGCCGCTGCGAGTGTGTGCGCCTGCGATCGCCCAGGCGCTGCTGCCGACGCTGCGGCCTGCGAGATGCGCAGCTCGGCGCAGCGGGTCGCTCCACGGAGCGGACTCCGGATCCAGATCTCGGTTGGAGGACGCGCGAGCGAGCGCGGCCTGCGCCGGCGCTGCCTGAGGGATCGAGCCCTCGCCGAGCGCGAGCGTCGGCTGAGGAAAAAAGGGACTCGCGCCGTAGCGCCCGAGCTGCTGGACGATGTCCGCCAGCACCAGCGATACCTCGAGCGTGCCCGAGAGCCCCCAGGCGTAGGCCTTCAGGACCGCGAGGCTGTCGACCGGCCGCCACTCCTCGAACTCGACCCCGAGACGCTGGAGCGACAGCGGAGCACCCGCTTCGCCGGCACGGATCTGTGCGATCCGCGCGTTCACGCCGCGCGCGTAGGCGTCTAGCATGCGCCGGCTGCCCGGGTCCAGGCGCCCGACCTCGCGCTCGGCGAGGCCGCCGAAGTCCAGTACCCGCGCGAGGCGGTCCGAATCGAGCATCGAGACACCGGCGAGTGCGGCAGCGCGCCCCTGCGCGACCCGGCTGAGCCAGACCATCTGTCCGAGGCGATCTTGCGCGTGGACGAATCCCAGGCCGAAGCATGCGTCGGCCTCGCTCGCGGCCTCGATGTGCGGGATGCCCTGGTGGTCCCGGAAGATCTCGAGCGGGGCCCGCAGACCCTCGACCGATAGCTCGCCCTCGTGCTCGGGAAAGCTCGCCCGCGCCCGGGCACGCGTCTCGAGTGCATGCGCGAGCAGCGCCAGTGCGGCGGAGGCCGCGAGCACCACCGCCAACACCACGCCGACCGGAGTCCGGCGGCGCGGAAAACTGCTCGAGATCCGCTTCACTGCCGATCCGCCAAGCAAGGCTCCCCTGCCGGAGCCCGCGCGCGCATGCGGGGCCCCTCCTTCTCATCGGCGGAGCGCCCGCGCGAGTCGAGTCCACTCGACCCGATCGCAGCCTGCCGGTACCCTGCGGCCGCCTCGATTGGCAGCCACCCTGGGATCCATTTTCGGGAGACGCGAGCATGGTCACTTCTGTCGGCATCAACGGCTTCGGGCGCATCGGGCGCCTGGTGTTCCGGGCGGCCCAGGGCAAGAACCTGGAGATCGTCGGAATCAACGACCTCACGGACGCGAAGACCCTCGCGCACCTGCTCCAGTGGGATTCGGTGCACGGGCGATTCGAGGGGACGGTCGAGGCCGACGGCGATGCGATCGTCGTGAATGGCAAGCGGATCCCCGTCTGCGCCGAGCGCGACCCGGCCAAGCTGCCCTGGAAGAAGCTCGCAGCGCGGCTCGTGATCGAGAGCACCGGCATCTTCACGGATCGCGCCGGAGCGGGAAAACACCTCGAGGCCGGCGCCGAGCGCGTGATCATCAGCGCGCCCGCGACAGACCCGGACGTCACGATCGTGCTCGGCGTGAACAGCGAAGCCTACGATCCCGCCAAACACCGCATCGTCTCGAATGCCTCGTGCACGACGAACTGCCTGGCGCCGGTCGCCAAGGTGCTGAACGACGAGTTCGGGCTCGAGAGCGGCTGGATGACGACGATCCACTCCTACATCAATGATCAGGTCATCCTCGACTTCCCGCACAAAGACCTGCGCCGCGCGCGGGCCGCGGGCCTCTCGATGATCCCGACCAGCACCGGCGCGGCCAAGGCGATCGGCCTGGTGCTGCCCGCGCTGAAGGGCAAGCTCGACGGCTACGCGATGCGGGTGCCCACGGCCGACGTCTCGGTCGTCGACCTCTCGGTCCAGCTCGCGCGCGCGACCGACGCCCCGGGCATCAACGCCGCGATGCAAAAAGCCGCGAGCGGCCCGCTGAAGGGGATCCTCGAGTACGTGAGCGCACCGCTGGTGTCGGTCGATTTTCTCGGGAATCCGCACTCATCGAGCTTCGACTCCCTCAGCACCAAGGTGATGAACGGCCGCTTTGCGAAGGTCCTCTCCTGGTACGACAACGAGTGGGGCTACTCGTGTCGCGTCGTCGACCTCGCGCTGCTGATGGGGCGCGCCTAGCTCTGTGCCGGTCCCGAGCCTCGAGGAGCTGCTGGCCGCCGGGGTGCGCGGCCGGCGCGTGTTCGTGCGCGCAGACCTGAACGTCCCGCTCGCAGACGGGCGCATCCGAGACGACAGCCGCATCCGCGCCTCGCTGCCGACGCTGCAGAAGCTGCTCGCCGCGGGCGCGCGCGTGGTCGTCGCCTCGCACCTCGGGCGGCCGAAGGGCGAGCGCGCCGCGAGCCAGTCCTTGCGCCCGCTCGCGCCGCGGCTGGCCGAGCTGCTCGACTGCGGCGTGTCTTTCTGCGAGGACTGCGTCGGCGACGCGGCGCGTGCCGCAGTCGCTGAGCTCGGCGAGGGGCAGCTGTTGCTGCTCGAGAATCTGCGTTTCCACAAGGGCGAGGAGCAGAACGACCCGGACTTCGCGCGCGCGCTCGCCGGGCTCTGCGACGACTACGTGAACGACGCCTTCGGCAGCGCGCACCGCGCGCATGCGTCGACCACGGGCATGGTCGCCTTCGCGAAGCGCATCGCGGCCGGCGACCTGCTGCGGGCCGAGCTCTCGCAGCTGCGCGCCGTGCTCGAGCCCGCGCGCCCGCTGCTCGTCGTCCTCGGCGGCGCGAAGGTCTCCGATAAGCTCGCAGTGCTCGAGGCGCTCGCGCCGCACGCGGATTCGCTCGCGATCGGAGGCGCGATGGCCTACACCTTCCTGGCGGCGCGCGGCGAGCCGATCGGCCGCTCGCTGGTCGAGCCGGATCGCTTCGAAGCGGCGCGGCGTGTCCTGCGCCGCGCGCGCGAGTCCGGCCGCCAGCTGCTCCTCCCCACCGATCACGTCGTCGCCGAGCGCCTCGAGCCCGCGGCTCGGACGCGCGTCGTCGAGCAGATTCCGGAGGACTGGATCGGCGTCGACATCGGCCCCCGGACTGCCGAGCGTTATGCCGCGGAGGCACGCTGCGCGGCGACGGTGTTCTGGAACGGCCCGATGGGCGTGTTCGAGATCGCCGCCTTCGCGGCGGGCACGCGCGCCGTGGCCGCGGGGATGGCGCAGAACCGCGGGATCACGATCGTCGGAGGCGGCGATTCGCTCGCGGCCGTGAACCAGCTGGGGCACAGCGCGGCGATGACCCACCTCTCGACCGGCGGCGGCGCCTCGCTCGAGTTCATCCAGGGACTGACCCTTCCCGGTGTCGCCGCGCTGGAGCGAAGTCCGTGAGGACGCCGCTCCTCGCCGCGAACTGGAAGATGTACAAGACCGCCTCCGAGGCCGAGAGCTTCGTGCGGGACTTCCTGCCGCGCATGGCTGACGCGCGCGGCGTCGAGATCGCGCTCGCGCCGCCCTTCACCGCTCTCGAGCGTGTCGGCCGCTGCCTCGCGGGATCGCAGGTCGCGCTCGCCGCGCAGAACGCGAATGCCGAAGCGGAGGGCGCCTTCACCGGCGAGATCGCCCCGCGCATGCTCGCCGAGCTCGGCTGCCGCTATGCGATCGTCGGGCACAGCGAGCGGCGCAGCCTCTACGGCGAGACGAGCGCGCTCGTCTCGCGCAAGGCCGCCGCGCTGCAGGCCGCGGGCATCCGGCCGATCGTCTGCGTCGGCGAGACCCTCGAAGCCCGCGAGGCGGGGCGCACGACCGCCGTGGTCGGCGAACAGCTTTCCGGCAGCCTCGCCGGGATCGAGGCCGCGCGAGCCGCCGAGCTCGTGATCGCGTACGAGCCAGTGTGGGCGATCGGCACCGGCCGCACCGCGACGCCCGAGCTCGCACAGCAGGTGCACGCGTTCATCCGCGCGCAGCTCGCAGCGCGCTTCGGAGCGGCCGCGCAGCAGATTCGGATCCAGTACGGCGGCTCGGTCAAGCCCGACAACGCGGCGGCGCTGCTCTCGATGCCCGACATCGACGGCGCGCTGGTGGGCGGTGCGAGCCTCGACCCGCAATCCTTTGCCAAGATCGCAAACTTCCGGGAGAACGCATGACCGTATTCCTGACCGTCCTGCACATCCTCGCCTGCGTCTTCATGATCGCCGTGATCCTGCTCCAGCGCGGTCGCGGCGCCGAGATCGGCGCCGTCTTCGGCGCCGGCGCGAGCGGGACCGTCTTCGGCAGCCGCGGCGCGGGCAACTTCCTGACCAAGGCGACCACCGCCTCGGCGATCATCTTCATGGTCACGAGCCTGTCGCTGGCCTACCTCTCGCGCATCGGCGGCGAGCGCCTCGAATTCGAGGACGCCGAGCAGGCCGGCGCGGCCGCGCCGGCCGCGGCCGGCGGCGGCTTCGAGGAAGTGGGCCAGGTGCCGGCCGCAGCAGCGGACGCCACCGCGGCTCCGGATCCCGCTGCCGCAGCCGCTGGCGATGCCGCGAACGCGGCACCGGACGCGCCCGCTCCGAAACCCGCGGAGGCGCCCGCCCCTCCCACTCCCTAGCCCGACCGGCCTCGGGTATGTTCCGGGCCGTTTGCTCGCCTGCGGTAGTGGCGGAACTGGTAGACGCACCAGCTTGAGGGGCTGGCGGGAGCAATCCCGTGAAGGTTCGAATCCTTTCTACCGCACCATCTCGCGCTTCCTCAGCGCGATCAGTTAGTTAGCAATGAACGCTCGAGCCCGGCTGGTTCGACTGCGACGCGGTTCCCTGCCCTCCGCGAATTCCGCGGGTTTCTACCTCCCGCGAGTGCCTGCGCGGCGATGGGTCGTGCCCGTGTCCAACTCTCGGCCCGCTCTCGCACGGGTTCGGGATCGGCTGCGGCGACCCTTCCCCGTGGATCTCGATCCTTGTTCTCGGTGAATCCGTTCCGCCAGGAAGAGCTTGATCAGCGATTGGTACGGAATGTCGCTTCGATTCGCGACAGAAGCGTCCGACACGTCACGTAGGAACTTCTCGTAAGTCTCGAGCTGGCAAGGGATTTCATGCCTTGTCGAGGTGTCAACGATTTGAACGGGCGGCGGGCGTTGCAGGAGCCTTTCCGGAAGTTCCGGGGAGGATTCGATGCACGCAGGTCAGCTCGTGTTCGCGCAGATGATGGAGTTCGCGCCGTGGCACACCTTCCGTCGCCTGGTGGCGAAATATCGGGGTGACTTCAACGTTCGCAGCTTCAGCTGCCTCGACCAGTTCCTGTGTCTCGCCTTCGCGCAACTGACCTATCGCGAGAGCTTGCGCG